>JAHKKM010000038.1 GCA_020027645.1 Pseudomonadota bacterium | reverse complement strand
AAATACAAGAACCAGAAGCAACGGCAGCGCAATCAGTACCGTCAGCGTGTTAATTATCGGGGTGAAAAAGAAATGGTTGAATACAGAATGTGTTACCGACGCGACGACAAAACCCGGTAGGAAAGATACAACGCCAAGAGTCATCCTTTGTCCGACCAGCGCGTGTGAAACTACTGCGAATATCGCAGTTGCTCCGCCGTGCATGAGTGCAGTCCCGAATCCTCGAACAATCCAGGTCCCGAGCCTGGTCTCGGGAATAAGTTGCAGGTAGAAAAGATTCTCCAAAATGGCAAAGCCGGCGCCAACTGCAAATCCCAATATGGCGGCATCCACAAGGAATCCGATTCGGTTGTGACGAATCAGCGTTACAACGATGAGGGCCTTCAATGACTCTTCGATTAGCGGCGCGACGTAGCGTGTATAGGGCACAAAACCAATCTGAATAAATTGCAAGCCAGCTGAGTTAATAGGGTAACTGAGTGCGGCTACTGCACAACCGAGAGCTATTGTCCCCAGTACCAGTCGAACCCGTACCAGCTTATAACTGTCGAGCCAGACAAGTACTGCCAGAAAGCAGACAACTGGAAGCAGGCCCAACACGGCTTGTATCGCTAGGTCACTACTCATCGATTCTATTAACGACCTGCAAGCTTGCGATCAGAGAATTTTCAGCGACACCATGAACTCATCACTCGACTCCGACTCACCATAAAGGCCGTCCGCGTAGCCCATTGACAGTGTCATGTCCATGCGTGACAGAATTGTGAATTGGAAATCAACTTGTATGCCCACACTGCCGGCATCCTGGCGAATTTCACTTCTGTCGAGATTCGTAACGAGCGAGGTTGCAAAAAGCGCAGGCCGCGCCCAAGACAGATAGAATCCCGGTGTGCCGACACGCTCAAAACGAAGTGGTGGCAAGTTCCATTCCAGCATGCTGCGGTAGAAGTTTCGGCCAGGAACCTCGTTCAGCTCGAATCCTGGCAAGGCATAAAACTCACGGTATCTTTTGATCTCGCCTCGATCGACGTAGTTGTTGCCGAATCCTCCAAAGAAGAAATTTGCAAATTCATCGTCTGGCTCTCCGAACGCGGCCCCGGCAGAATTTCGAAACCAGACTGACGAATGCTTCCAGGGCAGTGCAAAGCCAAAGTCGAACTCTCCCAGAACCTTGGGAATCGTTTCGCCATCCACGTAGTTCGCGGCCGCACCAAGGCGCCAGCTGAATCCTTTTTCATCGTCGACATGACCAAGGGATGAGCGCATGTGCGAGTAATGCAGCAGAGCTTCGAATGATGTCAGCTTGTCCACACTTGCCGGAACATTCTGATATCGCGGAAGCCGATCCATATTCGCAAAGTGGTTAAGCTCCATAGTCAAATCGAGCTCGCGTGGGTCGTCGTAGATTAATGACTTGTCGTAGCCGATAAGAAAGCGGTTGCCCTTCATGCTGTGTTGCGTAGGTCCAAACAAATCGTAGAAGTCCGCGTAATTGAGTCGCGCGCCGAGGCGCCACGAACCGGAAAGTGGTGAGGTGCTGATAACGGTGTGACGATAGTCCACAAGGAGGTTGGGTCGTTCATCGGTCGGCAAATCACTGTCGACGCTGTAGCTGGCACCTATGTTCAGCGTATCCAGCCGAAGCGCGTCTGAAAAGTTGGCTTTCAAGCCAAGAGACACGGAATCCTTGTAGCCAAGGACGACCGGATACATTGATTCAAAACCGAGATGCTGCAGCGCTACGTAATGCCCCTCATCGACGATGCGATCCTCCGCTGGCGTCGCGGACAAAGTGCCAACACGCCATTCGCTGAGTTCCGGATATTTTTCAATAGTCTTGCTGCCGAGAAAGTTGACCGCACTTACATCTTCCAGCGGTTCCGCAGTAATACGCGCGGGTACAAAGCCCTGTCCAGTGTAACGAAAGATGAGCAATGAGCCATCGCGCATCGGCACCGGCCGGAAGAATCCGGTTTCGGCGTTGCTTACCGCCTCCAGCTCGCCGGTCGACAACTCATAACGGAAGATGTTGGAGACGCCCGTAAAATAAGAGCTGCCAAACAGGTACTGCCCATCGGGAGAAAACACAAAACCCTCGGGCACCGCCTCGCCGAGATCGAACTGCCTGTCCGGTACGGTCTGACCTTCAAGAAGATTCTGGATGCGATGAATCTGCACCGACTGCCTGCCCTCGACATCTCCGAACGAGCCGGACAAAAGCACGCCATCCGGCGAAATGTCGAGGTCATAGATGACCGTCCCATAGGGGAAACTATGCACCAGATTCCACTCGTCGTAAGGGTATGCAATGCGGACGATAGCTGCGTATCCATTGAGGTGGCGGACGCCCCAGATTGAACGATCGCTCTGGTTAAACACGATCTCTCCAATCCTTGCATCACGCAGCAACCTGCGTGCCTTGCCGCTTTGGCGGTCGACAGCAATCAAGTCGCGCCAGGCATAGTTGTCCGCGGTGTAGAAAATGGTCTGTGATTGCGGATCGAAAGCGATCGAAGCGACGCGATATACCATTGGTCCCTTTATGTCCTCAAGGCGACGAGTTTTCCCATCCTCCAGCGAGAGCTCACCGACGTAGGCCACAACACCCGGATATCTAAAGCCGGCAATGAGGCTGTCGCTGTCCTGGTCGTAGAACGCTCGTGAGACAGATCCAAGTGCCTCTGTGGTCAAATCTTGATGGGTTGTTGTCGGGAACTGTCGTATGGAATCGAGGTTTTGCTGCTGGAACTCATGCTCCCAGGCTATCCAGTCTTGCCACGCATCATTCAGTCGTAATCCGAACACATGTTCAAACGCCTCTTCATACGACCGTCGACTGTCGTCTGTACGGCGGACCCACTCAACCAGCTTACCGGGGGAATAAGTGTAAGCAACGTACGTCATGAATCTGCCACCATACAGGTAAGCGTTTGCCCCAACCTGAAAGTCGACCTGCGTGCCCTCGGCTACAAGTCCGAGCGGATCGTAAAAATGCGCGTTGTCACGCACCATAGCCCTGAAGACCATCTCATCGTAGGCACCCTGTGCACGGCCGAGACCCCCCGCCATCCAGGTTTCGAGAAAGACAGCAATTCCTTCCAGGTACCAGCGCGGGCTCGTTTTGCGCGGGGCAGTAAGATATTGGTAAAGGATCGTCTCAGGATGCTCGGGGGTTGCGAGAACCTTGCCGCCGAACAGTTTGCGAAATTTCCTGTCGACTGCCGCAGTTTGATCGGTCGTTGCGATATGAACCAGCTCGTGATTCATAATCGTGTAAATGCGTTCGGCCGGTGCGCTCGTCTCAAACGTCAGGGGAATCGGAGCAATGTCAACGACTACCGAGTTTGCGGGAACAGAATTAGCTCCGGCGTTACCGTAATCTGAAAAATCCGTGAGTAGTACCGTCGTTTTCTCAGTCGGTTCATAGCCGAGGATTCGGCGTTGCTGTTCGAGCGAGTCGTGAAATGTCTGAATGACCCGCGGTGTCAGATAAGTCTCAGTCGGGTCAAAATACAGTAACTGCAACTCATCCGTTTCGAGTGAACTGAGCTGCTGCGCGTTGGCTGCGGCACAAAACAGCACCGGCACAAGCCAGCGGAATCCCGGTCTTTGCATTAGCCCCCCAACGCAAAAGCCGAAGAGACGCGGCAGTAACTGTCGCGTCTCCCGGCTTAAGCAGCTGACTTCCAGCTATTCGAAAGTCTGGCTGTCGGCCTTCATTCTTTATATTCTCTTGGCGCCGACTAGCGGTTTGTCACCTTGTTGTCTACTGATTTCGCCGCCTCCCGGCGTTCAGTGCTTCGCTGTTTAGCGCCTCCATGAAGGCCGAGCTTCGCATGGCTTCCTGGAAGGCGTCATTGCGGAGTGCGTCGAGCAGTGCTTCATTTCGAAGCGCTTCCGTGAACGCCTCATTTGTCATTAGCTCACGAAATTTCTCGTTGCGCAGGGCGTCGAGTAGGGCTTCGTTTGACATTGCCTCCAGGAAGGCTTCGCTGCGTAACGATTCCTGGAAAGCTTCGTTGCGAAGTGCCTCGTGAAATGCCTCGTTAGAAAGCGCTTCCTGGAGCTTGTTACTGCGTAGTGCCTCGGCGATTGCTTCGCTTTTCAGGGCTTCCTGGAAGGCCTCGGTGGTTAGCAGCTCCCTCAGATTCTCGTTTTTGAGTGCTTCTCGCAATGCTTCGTTATTTACCGCTTCCTTTAAGGCCTCGTTGTTAAGAGCTTCCGCGAAGGCCTCGCTGCCAAGCGCGTCGACAAACGCTTTATTTCGAAGCGCCTCCTGGAATGCTTCAGTACGAAGCGCATCTGCGAACGCTTTATTGCGCAGAGCGTCCTGAAGTGCGTCACTGCGCAGTGCTTCAACAAAGGCCTCGCTGTCTAGCGCTTCCTGAAATGCCTCGCTGGTCAACAACTGCCGAAATTTGTCGTTGGCAAGTGCTTCCTGTAATGCCTCGTTGGTCAGCGCTTCGACAAATGCTTCGCTGGCAAGCGCCTCGCGAAATGCCTCATTGCGCATTGCCTCCTGAAAGGCTTCGTCATTAACAAGGCGGTCAAAGGCGTCAGTCTGCATGACTTCCTGCAGAGCTTGATTTCCAAGCTGAATCTGATCCGACGTCGGTTGATCAGCCCGATATCGTTGAGCCGGAGCGATCGTGCCAACCATGTCATCGTCGCCCGGTGGGTAGGTTGCACCGAAATAGGCGATAGCAGCCAGAACTGCCGCGCTAACTGCAATGATCGGAACTTTCTTGCTGCTTGTAGCCATTGTCTGTCCCCTTAATCTGCCCATTTGAGGGCTCAATAATTGCCCGGTTTATATGTATTACCGGAAATTGTCGAAAAAGTTTGTGCTGTCTGGACTAAATCGATTCATCGGAAACCAATTGAGCCTCATGTATTACATTCCCGGCTGCAATGAACCGCAGGTCAATAGTCGTCTCTGTGCTCGCCGCGTCGTGCAGGTAGACCGCGTAGCGCCGTTTCCCTTCAGTGTGGACCGTTACCCGTCCGCGCTCTGCCGCGACGCTGGTACCGCTGCTTTCCAGCTGCGCAAATCCGTTGAACCAGACATCCTCACCTGGAAATACTGCGACTATATCGATCGGTACCTGCGACGAAAGGTCAAATTCCACTATTAGCATTTGACCAGACCTGTAAATCGAGACAGATCCATTGATATCACTGCGGTTCAAATAGATGCTGTTTTTGGCCGCCAAATCTGCGCCGCGGTCGGTCATCGTCCCGACGAGTCCGGTAATGTCATCGAATGAGTTCCTGAATACCATATCAGAGCTCAGGAAACCCAGTGCAAGTACGACGCCGGCGGCAAAGGCGCCGGCAAAACGTATTGCAGGCGCTGAAAAGAATCGATGGCGTGACACCGGAGACTTCGATCTGGGACGCTTAGCTGCGGTCATCTCCAGTATCGTGTGCTTCAGATACGTCGGAGGCGTAACAGCTTCCGCAGAATCCATGGCCTCGCAAAGCTTGAATAATTCGGAGTGAAATGCCAGCGCCTCGCCGTCTGACGCGAGAATGGCCTCAAGTTCGCGCTTTTCGACAATGCTGATCTCGCCGTCTATATCAGCGTTAATCAAATAAACTATGTGCTGTGCAATGGTCATTAATTCATGCCGCTCTGTGTAAGTGCATCCTTGAGTAGTTGTCGCCCGGTATAAAGCCGGGATTTGACTGTCTTCTCGGATATCTCAAGTATTTCCCCAATCTCTATGTAGCTGCAGTCAAGAAAATGCTTCAACACTATCACCACTCGATATTCTGGTTTGATTCGCATCAGCGCCAACTGCAAACCTGCGCGTAATTGATCTCCAGAGATCGCTTGTTCCAGGCTGCCCTCCACACTTTCGGGTTCAACTTCCGATGACTCCGCCCGATGCTGCTTGCTCAGGCAATTGATCGATTCATTCATTGCGATGCGATAGATCCAGCTGAAAAAACGGTAGGCAGGATCGTACTTGTCCAGATTCTCATAAACCTTGAGGAACACCGTTTGCGTGACGTCCCTCGCGTCTTCCGAGCTGTGCAACATACGAAATGCTGCATTGAAGACGGGCTTTTCGTACTTGATCAGCAGCAATTCAAAAGCCTGCCGATCGCCATTCATGCACCGCTCAACCAAATCCGAATCGTCTGTCTTACTCATACTTACCGCCGGGCACAGAAAAAGTTGGTAAGTACAAAGAAAGATTTGGCCTGAAGCAAAAATCAGGCATGAAATCGCAGCCAGGCACAACTTGTGCCCGCATTACGTACCGTCGGTGCTTGATTATAAGGATTGCGCCACCCTCCCTGACGCGGCCTCGGATCACCGTTGTTTGGCTTCTATTTCAAAAATGGCATGAAAGCCCGAGAACCGGAAGACATCGTGTATATGATTGTTTACGTTTATTATTTTCAGCTGCGCCCCACTTTCCGCCAGCCGCTTCTGCGTTTTCAGGAGAACTCCCAGTCCGGCACTCGAAATGTATTCAAGATTGGAAAAATCAACGATACAGGTTTCAGCGACTGAATCCATGAAAGCCTGCGCTATCGCACACTGCGCTGCATCCAGTCGCCCGCTACAAACGATCTCGCCCTCCGTGCTGAAGTCGATGTGAAACATGGCCTTATCCTGTTCCTTTGGTAAACGTTACCGTACTCTGCCGATCCGAATACTCATACTTCAATGTATCGACCATTTTCTGAATCAGGTGTAAGCCCAGGCCTCCAACCTTGCGCTGCTCCAGGGGCGCGTCAATTTTGATGTCACGGGACGAGGTTACGTCAAATGCGTCGACGTCAAAATCCGTTAAGCTGACAGTAATGCTTTCATTACTTGCTCTTATGTCCAGCAGAATGTCGTTCACGTTGCCGGGGTTATACTTCACCATATTGGTGAACAGCTCTTCCATCGCGAAGTGCACCGGGAACTTGATCGCTTGAGCGAAATTTCGGGATGCCAAAATATTTTCAGTGAACTCGTAGATCGCTTCCAGCGAGTCATAGCTTCTGACAAATTTCTTATGCATGTTGCGATTCTGGCCAGATCAAGCAGGCACTACCGGCACAGCCGCGACGTCACAACAATATATCCCGTCAGTCACATTCACGACCCAAATGCGTTGAAAGGACTTGTTCAAATAGGACCAAAAGGGGTGGCGTACCTGCGACGATCACTTGGAATGCAGACTATCGCCAGCAAGACGGCGTACCAAGACAATCGTTATGTCGTCGGCCTGCGGCACCGGGCCGCCGTGATGCCGGGCCGCCTGCATGATCAGGCGCACTAACTCGTCTGCTGTTGCTTCGGGATGTTCTGCAATGACTTTGATGATCCCATCCTGGCCAAAATGGACACCCGCTGTGTTCTCGTATTCGTAGATACCATCGGATATCAATCCGAGAATGTCGCCCGGCTCCATTTGGATCGCCATCGGGTCTCCTAGGCGAGTCTGATTCATATACCCGAGTGGAAACGTTGAGGCTTCATGCCAGTCGTAACAGTTACTCTCGGCATGGAAATGCATGATCGGGCCCTGCCCACCCGAGTGGAAGCGCACGATGTTATCTGACGCGTCGAGAAGTCCGAAGAAGGCGGTAACAAATCGGTCAGCAGGCAAATCTTCGACCAATTGATCGTTGACGTGCACAAATGCTTCATCGAGGGTCGCCCCCAAACGCAGCGCAACACGGAGCATTGCACGAACCTGCGTCGCACTCAGAGCCGGGCCAATCCCGTGTCCGGTAGCATCGCCCATCAGCAAGAACAGTTTGTTGCCGGCAAGCTGTACAAAATCGAAAAGATCGCCGCCTGTCTGGTCTGTAGGAGAGAACGTACCCGAGACATCGTAGCCTGTGATTTTTGGCATCACCTTTGGCAATGTGCCCATCTGCACATCCCGGGCAACCGTAATTTCCCGGTCCAGCTTCTGCGTGGCAATCATTGCTTCCGTCAATTTGACGCGATGCAAAACAACAGCGGCCTGGGCGGCAAGCGCCGATGCAACAAACTCGTCCTGTTCATCGAAAACGCCAGTTCTTTTGTTCAGGATTTGCAGGATGCCGATCAAAGAATCCTCGTAGCCAATCAGCGGTATGGTTAGCATGCAACGCGATCTATAGCCGGTCTTCTTGTCAATCTCGCGATTGAATCGCGAATCGGCATAGCAGTCAGGAACGTTAATCAACTTGCGGGTTTTCGCGGATTCGCCAACGACACCCTTGCCCGTAGGAATGCGGAATGAACCCACGCCAGTTGCCACGCGGACCACGAGCTCGTCCGTTGCCACGTCGTAGAGAAATATGGTGCCGCGTTCGGCATCAAGAATATTGAGAGACGCGTTGACGACCTCATTTAACATGGTATCCAGGTCAAATGGGGCAGCCAGTTTGCGAGTCACCTCCAGTATCTGCCTGAGCGCATGAGTTTCGTTAATTGCGCGACTATGTAGCATGTTGCCGGGTCCGGAGTCAGGGCTTGGCTTGCATTGATGACTTTCTCATTGGCAACCGCAGGTAACTGATTTCGATATCTGAAACACGCGCGACCATACGCTCCACGTTTTCCGGGGCAACATATCCGGACTCGGCAATAGCCCGTTCCGTCACCAACACTTCCCCTTTCACCGCCAGGTCTTCTCCGAGCTTCGACGCTGTATTGACAGGATCACCGTAAAAGTCCTCGGACCCCACAAGTAACAAATCGCCATAATCAATGCCGACGGAAAGATAAATATGCTCAGAAAGATCTAGTGCCTGATTGGCAAGAAACAGTTCTGCGTTGATATCCAGACTGGCTTGGATTGCATCATCTGTTGATGCAAAAAATGCGTAACAATTATCTGCATCGTACTTAAGCAAAGTACCATTGTGTGCTGCAATAAGAGGAGCGATTGTCAGGCGTGCACGATGTATCAACTTGAGGAAATGGCAGACTCCAAGTTTTCTCGAAGTACTCGAGAAGTTTGCCATGTCTGAAATAAAGGTCGCTCCACAAGCGCCAAATTGCTCCCAGATGCGGTTACGAATCCTGGTTTGCTCATCCGGCCGCTCGCAAACAGCATATTGAGCAATCAATTCGTCAAATACTTGACGGGCGGACGGCTGCAATTTCTGGGCGCTATTTGCCATTGTCGTTCCCCAAGATCACTGTTTTTATTATAAGTCTTTCCCAATTGGATTATATCCCGACGACACTCCTGTCGGGGGTATAATAGCTAGCGCGGCGATGCCGGCCGGGCGATAAGAATAGAAAGGATGCCGGCTGCCAATAGTATCCATCCGAACAGCGGCGCCGACCCAAGACCAATCAGCAATACGCCGCAAATACTGGCTGTGCCGCCCGCTCCCAGATAGAACCGCTGCCGTTGTTGTTCCGACAACGCCCGGCGCAAGGCCCCCAGGTCCGCTGACTCAATATTCATCTGAAGCTTGCCTCTGGATGCCTGCTCTGACAAATGCCGTATGACCCCTGGAAGTTCGCGAATCGCGTCTCTGAGTTGTGGCAGATTTTCTCGCAGGCTCTCAAGGACTGCCCGGCCACCAACCTGTTCATCCATCCAGCGCTGCAGAACCGGGTGCGCGGTCTTCCACAAGTCGAGTTCCGGATAAAGCTGTCGCCCAAGGCCTTCGATATTAAAAAGGGTCTTCTGTAACAAAATCAGCTGCGGCTGGATTTCCATATTGAAGCGGCGGGCAGTTTCGAAAAGCCTGAGCAAAACCTGCGCGAATGAAATTTCGGACAGAGGCTTGTTGAAAATAGGTTCGCAGACCGATCGAATCGCCGACTCAAGCTCGTCGATTCGTGATTGCGGCGGCACCCAACCGGAATCGAGGTGTAGCTTGGCAATTTTGTGATAGTCGCGGTCGAAGAAGGCCAGAAAGTTGGCTGCCAGGTATTGCTGATCTGTCGGGCTCAATGTGCCGACGATACCAAAATCAACAGCGGCGTATTTCGGATGCTGTGGATCATCAGTTTGCACGAAGATATTGCCGGGGTGCATGTCCGCGTGAAAAAAGTTATGTCGAAAAACCTGTGTGAAGAAAATTTCGACTCCGTTCTCAGCGAGTCGCTGGATATTAGTGCCAGCGGCACGCAGCGACTTCATGTCGCTTATGGGGATACCGTAAATCCGCTCCTGAACGAGAACCTTTGGGCGGCAGAAGTCCCAGTAAACCTCCGGCACATAAAGCATCTCCGAACCTTCGAAATTTCGCTTGAGCTGAGCCGCATTGGCCCCTTCACGCATCAGATCAAGCTCATCGATGATGGTCTTTTCATACTCGGCAACAACCTCAATCGGGCGCAAGCGCCTTGAATTGGCCCAGTACCGATCTGCCAGGGTTGCGACGGCATACAAGACGTCAAGATCCTGTTCGATCAGATGACGAACACCCGGACGCAACAGCTTGACAATAACTTCCTGGCCACCGGGCAGCGCCGCGCTGTGCACTTGCGCTATTGAAGCTGCGGCCAACGGCTCAAAGTCGAAACGCTCAAATACCTCATTAACAGATCTTCCGTAAGCAGCATCAAGAATGGCAATCGCCTGCTCCGCAGGAAAAGGCGGCACTTGGTCCTGCAATTTCGCAAGTTCATCCGCGATGTCTGCGGGCAGAAGATCGCGCCGCGTCGATACCGCTTGGCCAAACTTTACGAATATTGGTCCAAGTTCCTGCAAAGCGAGTCGAATGCGTATGCCGACGGGCGCAGATCGATCTCGGCTGCGCGGTAACAGGTAGAAAAGAAATCGCAATGGGCGCAAAAAGTGAGTCTCGACGATAATCTCGTCGAGACCGTAGTGAACCAATACACGCTGGATGCGCAACAGCCGTAGTAACGTTTTGCCACGCCACATGATCATTCGCTCTGTGATGTGGCTTGCTGCGGATCCAGGCGTCGTATCCTGGCTTCCAGCCTTGCAACATCGTCCCGAAGTAGCTCGACTCGTCCGCGAAATCTCTCGACCTCGTAACGACTGGGGAGAGCGCGGCTTTCCTCCTGCAGATACTCGCTGATATTCTGTCGAAGGATACCCCTTGCGTCGCGACCCCATTTGCCGATGCCTCGAGCAACGTCACCAATGCCATGTGCCGCAACATCTCCTACCAGCCGTGACAGTTCTTCCTCAGCGTCCGGACGAGCCAAAACCAGTAGTTTTTTCAGCTGTGTCGCAACGTGAGCATCACCCGTGAGCTTGAGGTCGCCTCTGCGGATCAGATCCTCGTTGGCTGATCCGGCAAGTTGCAATAAGGACAATAGTGTCCCGGTGATTACCACGTCGGGTTCCAGTGTGTATTCTCCCGCGACGGAAACCTGTCCTGAATCGATGAGCAGGTACGCAACAAGAGAAGTGTTCCTGACGCGAATAGCGGTGGATATTCCGTTGAGACTCTCGCATAGCATGCGTGCAGACGTCTGCGCCCGGATCTGCCGGTTTAACAGCGAAGCTACGGGCTGCAGGATAATTCTCAGAAAATCCAAAATGCCTCTCTCAAATCTTGTATCCGACGTGCAACGCTACTATGCCGCCAGCCAGATTGTGATACCGGCATCGTTCGAAGCCAGCCTGCTGCAACATGTGAAGCAGTGATTCCTGATCCGGATGCACTCGAATGGATTCGGCCAGATACCGGTAGCTGTGTTCATCATTCGCTACGAGTTTGCCCATAAGCGGCAGGACCTTGAATGAGTAAAAGTCATACGCAGGTTTCAACGCATCGGCTGGCTTCGAGAATTCGAGCACCAGCATTTTTCCACCGGTCTTCAGCACACGGTACATCGATGCCAGCGCTGCTGATTTGTCGGTGACATTGCGCAGGCCGAATGCGATTGTGATGCAGTCAAAACTCGAACTTGCGAAAGGCAGGTCCTCGGCATTGACCTGCGCTATTGCAACGTTCTCGCCGACACCTGCATCGACGAGTCTGCGACGTCCTTCATGTAACATCCGGTCATTAACATCGGCCAGGATAACCAGACCGCCAGGCCCCGTTTGGCTGGCGAAAATACGTGCCAGATCGCCAGTACCACCGGCCAGATCGAGGATCGTCTGCCCGCGCCTGATTGCCGCCTGTTCGACGGTGAAACGCTTCCAGAGCCGGTGCAATCCACCCGACATCAGGTCGTTCATAAGGTCATAGCGGTTTGCGACGGAATCAAAGACGCCTTTCACCCGCCGTTCCTTGTCCGAGACAGGAACCATCTCAAAACCAAAATCCGTTGTACTTTCCTTCATCGAATCAATGCCCTGGCTTTGGCCGGTCAGCATACCCCGCCGCTTTCAGGCGGTCGAGGTAGCGTTGCCAGTTATCTGCCTGCTCATTGCCGAGTTCATAGAGGTACTTCCACGTAAACAACCCGGTGTTGTGGCCGTCGCTGAACACAAGTCGCACAGCGTAGTGTCCTACAGGTTCGATTGCGGTTATCTCGACGTCCTGTTTGCCAAGCTGCAAGACCTCCTGTCCTGGGCCATGGCCTTTGACTTCAGCTGATGGCGAATAGACACGAAGGTATTCGAACGGAAAGTCGAAACTGCTGCCGTCATCAAAGGCTACGCTTAGCAGCCTGGACTTTCGGCGCAGTCGAATTTCACTGGGCGTTATGTCCATCGATGCCCTACAGGATGTACCGGCTCAGGTCTTCGTCTTTCACCAGCTCCGCCAGGTGATCGTCTACGTAACCCGCATTGATTTGCAGGCTGGTTCCACCTTTGTCAGATGCTTCGAAGGAAATCGTCTCCAGCAATCGCTCCATGACCGTATGCAGACGACGAGCGCCGATGTTCTCGGTGCTGGCGTTAACTTGGAAGGCGACCTCGGCTATGCGGCGTACTCCGTCGTCGGTAAATTCAATATTGACGTCTTCTGTTGCCAGGAGTGCACGGTATTGCAACGTCAAGGACGCGTCCGGTTCTGTCAGGATGCGTACAAAATCATCGGTCTCAAGCGACTTCAGTTCGACACGAATCGGAAATCGGCCCTGCAGTTCCGGAATCAGGTCCGACGGTTTGGATACGTGAAACGCGCCAGACGCGATGAAAAGAATGTGGTCCGTACGCACCATGCCGTATTTGGTATTGACCGTACATCCTTCCACGAGCGGCAACAAATCGCGCTGCACGCCTTCCCTGGAAACGTCGGCACCCAGGGTTTCGGACCGGCGCGCCACCTTGTCCAGCTCGTCCAGAAATACGATTCCGTGCTGCTCCACTGCGTGAAGCGCGCGAGCTTTCAGCTCCTCTTCGTCAACAAGCTTGGCCGCTTCCTCGTCGGTAAGCAGCTTCATAGCATCGCGGACCTTCAGTTTTCGTGTCTTGTGCCGATTACCTGACAGGTTCTGGAACAATCCCTGTAGCTGACTGGTCATCTCTTCCATTCCCGGCGGTGCCATGATCTCGACACCCACAGGGAGGGCCTGAAAATCGACTTCAACCTCCTTGTCATCAAGCTTTTTCTCGCGAAGCATCTTGCGAAACTTCTGTCGCGTATCGCTGCCGTCGCTCATTGCATCGGCTTGTGCAACAAGACCCGCACCACGAGGCGAGCGTGGCAACAGCGCATCCAGTATGCGCTCTTCAGCCAAGTCTTCGGCCGGTTGACGCACTTTGCTCATCTCTTCTTCACGCGTCATTTTCACAGCGCTGTCTACAAGATCGCGAATGATGCTGTCGACTTCGCGACCGACATAACCGATCTCGGTAAACTTTGTTGCTTCAACCTTGATAAAGGGCGCCTTGGCGAGCTTTGCCAGTCGCCGCGAAATCTCGGTCTTGCCGACGCCCGTGGGGCCGATCATCAGAATGTTCTTCGGCGTTATTTCGCTTCGCAATGGCTCGTCGACCTGCACCCGGCGCCAGCGATTTCTAAGTGCGATCGCAACGGCACGCTTGGCTTCTTCCTGGCCGACTATGTGCTTGTCGAGCTCCTGAACGATCTCTCTGGGGGTCATTTGCGACATTGAGGGGACCTGTTACTTGCCTGCTGCGGGCAACTCCTCGACGACGATATTGCGGTTGGTGAATACGCAAATATCCGCGGCGATAGCGAGCGCTTTCTCGACGATGCTGCGCGCATTGAGGTCCGTATTCTGCAGCAGAGCCAGCGCGGCGGCTTGCGCGTACGGACCGCCCGATCCTATCGCCATGAGGTCGTTTTCTGGTTCTATGACATCGCCGTTTCCAGAGATAACGAACGAGCTTTCCGCGTCGGCGACGCACAACAAAGCCTCGAGTCGACGTAAGCGCCTGTCCGTGCGCCAGTCTTTGGCGAGCTCGATCGCTGCTCGGGTCAGTTTGCCGTATTGCTCGAGTTTGGTTTCAAACAACTCGAAAAGCGTGAACGCGTCCGCCGTGCCGCCAGCGAACCCGGCGATCACCCGCCCGCCCGCCAGGAGTCGCACTTTGCGCGCATTTCCCTTCATGATTGTGTTGCCCATGCTGACTTGGCCATCGCCACCAACGGCCACCCGGCCATTGCGCCGGACCGAGACAATGGTTGTGCCTCGAAATTGTTCCATTTGTTTGATCCTCAGCGGAAATCTGACTGGAGGAAAGCCACTCGTACCGCGGGACCTTGACTTTATTTTGCCGGTGTCCGGGGTTTGTCTTTGAGCCGCGCGCGCGGATGTGTCTGGTCGTATATCTGGGCAAGATGCTGGAAGTCAAGGTGCGTGTAGACCTGCGTCGTTGCGATATTGGCATGTCCCAAAAGCTCCTGAACGCCGCGCAGGTCGTGGCTTGATTCCAGCAGATGGGTGGCAAAGGAATGGCGCAGCAGGTGAGGGTACACCCGCACGTCGATTCCTTGCCGTTTCGCCCAGTACTCCACGCGCGCCTGCACGGAACGAGTGCTTATGCGGCCGCCGCGGCCGCTGACGAACACAGCCTGTTCAGCAGCGTCGGCGATGGTTGCGCGCATCTGGTACCACGATTTCAATGCCGCCAGTGCCAGACGGCCGACTGGCAGAATGCGTTCCTTGTTGCCCTTGCCCGTTACACGCACAGTCGCATCAGCAATGTCGACGTCGCCGAGATTCAGCCCGGTCAGCTCGGACAGACGGAGACCAGAAGAATAGAGCAACTCCAGAATGGCGCGATCGCGGGTCACAATCGGGCTGTTTCCGGGCAGATCCAGCAGCCGCGCCATCCGGTCAGCGTCGAGATTTCCCGGAAGGCGTTTGCCTGCTTTTGGCGGCCTGATCGCCTGTACCGGGTGCTTTTTCAGTTGTTTCTCGCGAACCAGGAAGCGAAAGAAAGTCCGTAATGCCGACAGTTGACGCTGAATGCTGCGTGCCGACAGGCCCTTTCGATAGCAACTCGCCGCAAAGCTGCGCACGTGCTCGCTGTCGATGTCTCGCCAGCGCTCGATTCCCGATCCAGTGGACCATTGGTAGAACAATTCGAGGTCGCGACGGTAGCTCTTGCTGGTCAAAGGGGAGAGCCGGCGCTCGAATTCCAGATGCCGCGCAAATCGGTCGATCCAGTTTTTTTCACCATCCAGCATGAGCTTTCCGGTCTGCTTCAGTAACGCCGGAGAGCCTCTGCGACAAGCTGGCCGAGCCGTTTCAGAAAATCCATGCTCATCCCGGGATGAAAGCGATTGGCATCAATACTACCTATCGCCAGGAAACCAATTTCCGACTTCCTGCCAAGCGGCACGAGTGCGGCCGAGCCGACCTCATTCGCATACTGGCCAAACAAAAAGTCCCGTTGGATGTCGCGTACCTGACCGCAACGCGGATTGTGGTTGCCGAGAAAGGTGTCAAACGATTTGAGGGCCGGGTCGTTACGCTCGACGACCTTGAAAAATCGTCCGGCATGAATATCCGTGAAAGACTTGGGGTCACCGAACAACACCAGTATCGACTGCTCGGCATTGAATCCGGTGCGCAGCGCGGTCTCCAGAGCTTTAAGTGTGTCTGCCAGGCTGTTCGCCGCCATCAGCTGCAAGGTCAGCTGATGCAATTTGGCCGCGAGTACGTCATTTGCCCGCGCAACATCCACCAGCTCCTTCAGCTTGCGTTCAAGATTTAGATCCTTCTGCCGCAAGACCGATACCTGCCGTTCCACCAGGGATACCGTGCCGCCGGTTATGTGTGGCAGGCGCAAGGTGCCGAGCAGTGAGCTGTGGCGCTCGAAGAAGTCCGGATTTTCCTCCAGAAAGTTGTGAACAGCGTCTTCGGACAGCTGCTCACCGACGAAATCTGTTTTTCGCTGTGTGCTCATGAGTCAAGTCTTCCCTGCTGCACCGGCACGCGACAAGAGGCTCCGGTGATCGGCCCGTCGCAGCTTAGCATGAGTCCGGACCTGCCGAAGGCCGGGCTGCACTGGCAGCAGCAAGCCGAATGGACTTTTGCGTTCTGCAACGGTAGTTTACATAAACGCCCCGAATTCCAATAAACGCACTTCCAGGAAATAACTATGCGCCACATCATGGTCATGAATGCGAAGGGGGGCTGCGGCAAGAGTACGCTGGCAACCAGTATCGCTTCCTATTTCGCGTCCGAGGGCTATGCCGTCGCTCTGGCCGACTACGACCCGCAGCGTTCGAGCCTTGACTGGCTTGACCGGCGCCCCGGCGATCGGCCAAGAATTGCCGCGGTAGCCGGATTTGAGGACGGACTGAGACACGCACCTCGCAGCGCTGACTACGTGATTATCGATGCACCGGCCCGCTCACACGGAACCGAGCTGACGGAACTGGTAAGGCATGCCGAGACCATCGTCGTGCCGGTGTTGCCATCGACCATCGACATTCAGGCCTCGGATCGGTTCATCAAGGAGTTGAAGGCTGTTGCGAAGATCGAGCGCAAGGAGGCCAAAGTGGGAGTCGTCGCCAATCGGGTGCGCGAGAACACTTTGATATTCGAGGAGCTCGATGAGTACCTGAGTGCCGCACGAGTGCCTTACATCACGGCATTGCGGGAGGCTCAGAACTATGTGCGTGCTTACACGCGCGGCCTCGGCATTTTCGAGCTTCCGGAGTATCTGGCGTGGCCGGATTGGGAGCAATGGGAGCCGTTGACCAAGTGGCTGCGCAGCGTCCGGAGCCAACCGTAGTAGCACCGATCGGCAGCCTTTCGACCTGCCACTAGTCCCGCAGGAG
>JAHKKM010000037.1 GCA_020027645.1 Pseudomonadota bacterium | reverse complement strand
GATTCGGGAGATGTCGCCGGGTCGACCTGGGTCTTCAATGCCTGGGGCAACAAATACCAGCCCTTCGATCAGGACGCGCTGATGGGCGCGCGGATTCTCGAGCTGGCTGGCGTGCGCTCCTTCGCATCCGCGCTGGTTGCGGAAGGCGGTGGCGTTACCGTGGATGGCGAGGGCACGGTGATTACCACTGAAACGTGCTTGCTCAACAAGAATCGCAATCCGCGCTGGAGCCGAAAGCAGGTCGAAGCGGAGCTTTGCCGTACGCTTGGCGCCACGAAAGTCATTTGGCTGCCTGGCGATCCTAACGACCATGAGACTGATGGGCATATCGATGGAATTGCGGCATTCATCGAACCGGGTCGCGTGCTGCTCGAGATCAATCCTGACCAGACCGATCCGCATCGTTACGTAGGGGAGATCAATCTCGCGGCGCTGAAAAACCAGAAAGATGCCCGAGGCCGCAAGCTGCAGATCGACTTCATTCACGAGGGCATTTATCACGATGGTGTCTGGAACGGCGGCTGCAGTTCCTACATCAACTCCTACCTGGCGAACGGCGCAGTCGTCGTGCCCGGCTATGGTTACGACCGCGATGCAGCAGCCGTCGAAACGTACGGCAATCTCTACCCCGATAGGAAGGTCGTGCAGGTCCAGATAAACGACATTGCCACCGGTGGTGGTGGCGTGCATTGCATCACCCAGCAGCAACCTGTGCCATTGCGTTGACCGACATGACGGCACGGCAACGAATCGGCAAGCGCAAGCAACAGGAAGTCACGCGGAAACGCGGTAACGAACGTCGCGAGGCCATGTTACAGGCGACTTACGATTTGTTGTGCTTGCACGCCGTCGAGGACATTTCCTTTCGCGATATTGCAGAGCACGCGGGCATTCCCGAAGGTTCTGCCTATCACTTCTTCGCCAATCGCTTTGACGTCTTTACAGCATTGGCTGGGAAACTGAGCGATTTGTTCATCGACGCACACCGCCAGCCGGTTCCACCCGCCAGGCGAAAAGACTGGCGATCGCTGGCCGAGTACCTGGTCGATGTTGGCGTCCGCGTGTACCGGGACAACCCGCCTGCCCGTCAGCTGCTCATCGGCGGCAAGACACCCCCGGAGGTCAAGCAAGCTGACAGACTGAATGACCGTGCCGTCGGCATTGTTATGTACGAAGTCTTTGCGCAGCATATCGAGCTGCCTGACACAGCAGAGATGCGGGACGCTTTTTACTATTTCATCGAGATAACAGATCTTATTCTGACACTCTCGCTGATCGAGCATGGCAGGATCACGCCAGCGATGATCCGGGAAGCCAAACGTGCGGGCACCGGCTATCTTGCGACCTACCTTGCCTGAAGCGATTCCGGCGTAAGTTCGAGGCTGATTTCCAGCGACGCGCTAGATGTAACGCGCCGTATCGCCGAGTGAGGGCGCCGGCGGCCGAACCTGTTTCTGCACGACCGAGCCGCAATCCTGACAACGAAACTTTGCCCCCGTAATCGCAGAATCTCCACGGCCGGCGTTGACCAGGTACCTGAGGTCCGCCATTCCCCAGCGATTGCAACCAATGCAGTAGAGACCCAGCGAGTGATCGTGCTGCAGCAATTCCCGGAATGTCGACAGACGTATCATTGCCTGAGAGTAAGCCAGCCATCGACGGGAAACTACTGTGCAAGCGCGATATCGACTTCCTGTTAATTCACAGATATTTTCCCTAATAGATTGTTTTATATATTCAATCTTGTGACCTGTGCCTTGTTTTACGCGCGGGCTTGGGCGCAGAATGCGCCAGCGGACGACACCCGTGGTTTTCCGGGACCGGGTACAGTCCCGACCCTCCGTGTTCACACGGTCAGTTCGGCTTCGAAATGGGCATCAGCAACAAGTTTTTATTTCAGCCTTGTCCCGCTGGCGGGGCCAGGGCGCAGCAGGAGAAATGTCATGAGGAAATTGATCACAGGGTCATTACTGCTCGTGGTAGTGGCCGCAGCACCGGCATTCGCCGACAAGGGATTCTCGGCCGGTGCATCGGTGGGCTACTCGAATGTCAGTATCGAGGAAAGTGGTGTAAGCGTCGATTTCAACGACGTCGGATACAAGATTTTCGGCAGCTATATGTTTAGCGATAACTGGGGCATCGAGGGCAGCTGGATGGACTTCGGCTCCATGTCAGAAGACGTGGCGGGAACTGAACTCGAGCTGGAAGTTGACGGATTCGATCTGTTTGCAGTCGGCGCAATGCCGATAAGCGAAACATTCGACCTGTTTGCCAAGGCCGGAATATTGAGCTGGGACGCATCGGTTTCGGCCAGCGGATTCGGCTCCGATTCCGACAGTGGCGAGGACCTGGCCCTCGGCTTCGGTGGCCGCTTCAAAAGCAGTGGCAACTTCGGTTTCCGCGCCGAATACGAGTGGTTTGATGTCGAAGACGTCGACTCGGCCTGGATGTTCTCAGCTGGTTTTGAATACGCGTTCAAGTAACCCGCAATAGCAAGCCATGCAATACAGGCCGTACCGGTAACGGTACGGCCTTTTTCTTTGGTCGCCGGAGCACGATCGAACTGAAGCCTGCGACGCTTTGGGATATCGTTGCATCCCTGACTAAGAACTCAACTGAATGGGGGATGACCATGAACCGGATATTGTTTTTGATAATGGCGGCAGGCCTTCTGGCGGCAGGCCTGGCACGGGCAGGCGATTCGAATGCCATGTGGGAATCGCAGCGGGAATTGCGAGTTGTCATTGCCGAGGATGATGGCGCCGGCGGCGAGCCGATCCGTATCGACCTGTCCGGTGAGGAACTGGGATTTGACCTGCAGGACCTGCAGTTTGGCGAAAGCCGCTCAGTCGTAGACAGTTCCGGCCGCAACATCCTGATAACACGAACGGAGAACGGCTTCGACTTCGAAGTCGATGGGCGAACCATTTCCATGCCCGCATTCGAGCATCACGCCGAGCTGGTCGAGATCGTCGATCCCTCACAGGGCGATTTTGACATCGAGGTGAACAGCGGCATGGCATTTACGGCGGCTGGACCGGCAGGCATCACCGTCATCACGCCGGACCCCCTGGATGAAAGCACACAGGCAAGCATCCGATCGGTGCTCCAGGCCGCCGGTCACGATGAAGCTGTGACGTTTGTTGACCCAAGCTCGATGCCGCAGGTACACAGCACCGGGGCGCATGCCATCAAGGTAATCCAGAAGGAAGTGCAGGTCAGCGAATAGCGCAAATCCTGAATCAGAATTCGAGAATGAATCCCACTGCCGGCAAAACCGGCAGCCAATAGTCTTCCTCACGCACGGCGTATGGAATGTCGTTCTCGTCATAGAGCAGGTCGAACTCGACGCAACAGGGGTTTTTCCGGTTGAGCGCATTCGAGACCTCGACGAATACGTTCAGTACGCGCTGGTCACCAAAATGGAATTTTCTATTCACCCGGGCGTCCAGTGTTGCGTACATCGAATAGTGCCCGGCATTTCTCTGGCCTGGTTCAGCGACGTAAATTGGCAGGCCGTTCTCGTCGACGGTTTCGACGAGAGACAGTGACGTGGTCGGCCAGCCATCGTGGACATTGGTCGAGATGCCGATGTCCCACCTCTCAGTCGACCAGTTCAGCCCGGCGCGAAGTGCCTGCCGCTGATCCCAGCCACGAGGCATGTCAACGCCGTCCACGCGATCTTCGACCTCGGAATAACTGTACGCGATCCGCCATGACCACGGACCGTCGGATTCGCTGTCAAGCATGATCTCGGCGCCTCGGGCGCGAGCCGATGTCGGCGCTATCTGCACGCGATCGGGTTCGACTTCGGGTATCAGCGCGAGCTGGTCATACAGGTTTTCGTACCTCGGCCGCAGACGGTCGTATTCTTTCTGATAAAGCTCGAGTCGCAACGAGTAGTTCAGGCCAAGCGGCTGCCGCACACCGACCACGACCTGGTCCGCCCGTTGCGCGCGATAGAAATCGATGACACCGTCTTCGATTTGCAGCTCGCGGAGGTCCTGGGGCTGCAAGAAGCGACCCCAGCTGGCCCTGAACTCAGTTCCGCCCTGGGTTGCATGAAAGAAATTCACGCGCGGGCTGGCATCCGTAGCGAATGTCTGCTGGTCGTAGGTCTGTTGGTCAAAGCGCAGCCCGTACTCGACAAATGTTCTTTGCGCCATTTGCCATTTATCCACAACGTAAATTGCGTAGGCGCCGCCTTCGGGCGTCGTTTCGAGGTCGCGAATCTCCGTTGCCGGCGTTCCCGGATACAGGGTGGACAAACCGTAATAGCTGGTGTCGCTGTCGTAAGCGTATTCGGTGCGGCCATAGGCAAGGTCGAAACCCCATTGCAGAATGTGCTTGTCCGCGTAGCCCCATTCCCAGTCCTGCTGCAGCTTCAACTCCTGGAACTCTCTCGCGTCATTGACCTCGGAGACGTACTTTTCGGCATCGTTAATGGCGCCATAGCGTTTGTTTTCGTAGGAATTCAGGGATAGGAGACTTGTACTTTGCAGTTCATCGCTCCATTGATTATGCAATTGCACCCAGAACTGCAGACTTTCGGTATTACTGCTCGCGGTCTCCAGGTCGTCCGGTTCGTTTGCCAGAGTCACGGTGATTTTATCCTTGGCATACAGCGCGTTGGCGGTCAGCGTCGCATCCGGGGACAATTCATAGCGGAACGACCCAAAGATGTCGTGATATTTCGGTGACCCGTATTGAGGCTCGAGGACCAGGTCGAGATTGCCGCGGCGGGCCGAGACGAGCCAGCCGCCGCGACCACTATCAAGCAAGTCCGACATCAGCAGACTGGTGTTGTAAACGCTGATGCCGATCTCTTTCCGTTGCGCAATCGCCGGATCGATTGTCGTCATCAGAAGCGCGCCACTCATCTGGTCACCGAACCTGAGTGGTACACCACCGGTATAAACTTCGACACCGTCGATAATGCGCGAGTCTACGGTGCTGAAAATGCTCTGGAAGTCGCGCGCGTGATATGGATCCAGCAGTTCGTTGCCGTTCAGGAACACTGCGGTCTCGCGGTACTCACCGCCGCGGATGTATGTTCGTGCGGATACGCCTGTGGACGCAGTGCCAGGCAAGATTTGCGCTGCCCGCAGCGGATCATCGCCAATGTCCGGCAGATTCTCTATGGACATGCCGGAAATGTAGAAAGGTGAGGTGCCAAGATCGCTCCAGATGTCATAACGGCTCGACAAAACCGTAATCATCTCGATTTCGTCGCGCTTTGGGAGCAGCTCCACTTCCATCAGTGTGGGTTTCCCCGCCCTGACTTTGATTGTGCGCGTCCCGGACTCGAAGCCGTCCGCCTCCACCTGGAGGCGGTACTCCCGGGGCTCGAGGTCCGCGAATTGATATACGCCAGCGCCGAGCGAGTCAGCGTCCGGCAATTGTGGTGCTGACGAAACGCGTACGCCCTCGACCAGTTGCCAGTTATTTTCATCGCGAACGATGAGCAGCAGGCTGCCGCCGGTTGCGACGGCGGTTGCCGCTCGCACGACGAGGAGGAATCCCTGCTCCTCTTTGACCTCAAGATGCCAGGGCGCAAGTATCTCGCGAACGATTTCCAGCGGATTCGTAGTCGACGGCTCGACCGTGACGGTGAAATTCGACCGCACAAGTCCGGTACTGTAAGCGAACGGGTAGCCTGCCGCCCGGAACTCGTCGATGACAGCCGCAATCGGCCGCCCCTGGTAGCTTGTCTTGCCGGGCTCCGCAGCGCTCAAGTTCTTCGAAAAACAAAAGGGTAGCAGCAGAATTGCCGCGCAGAACCACCGGCGGGCAAGCGCCGTTTTTGACGTCACTCGCATACACCCACCGATTGCCCCCGGGTTACACAGCTGCTGCTGCAAGACTGAGACGATAACTCTGTTTCCGACAGATGCCTACGGCAGCCTTTCTGTCACAACGACAGTACCATCCTTTATAGTCCAGTCCAGGTTGGTCGTCATCAGTACAATCCGCAGCGCAATGGATGGCTCGAGATCGACCAGGCCATAGCCAACCAGCGATTCGGTCTTCGCCAGCTGTTCCGCTACGAGTGACTCGAAACGAATCGGCCGGCCCGACTCCCGGCTCACCCAGTTCAGGAATTCGAATATGGTCCTGCCCTCGGCATTCCACGCCGGTGTCGTCCTCTCGATCCAGCCCCACTCTTCGCCATAAGAGTCCACCGGAACTACGACTGGCGCGTCGTTACTGGAAACTTGTAACCGCTGTCCCTCGAGTGCATTCGCCGAAAAACCTGCTCCGTCGACCGACACCTTGCCCTGTCGAACCATGACCACGAGGCTGTCGTTCAATTGCTGCGTAACGTAGCGGGTGCCAAGCGGAGTGACCATTCCGTGGTCGGTCCTGATTGCAAGCACTTCGCGGTGGCCGCTTCGTACCGAAGCATCATTACTCGTGACCGGATCGGAATCAAAGTAGAGCCGGCCATGTTGCAGGTAAATCTCATTTGCGGCAGTCAGCGAAATCGAAGTGTTTTCATCGAGCCGCAGCGACCCGCCATTGCTCCATGTCATTGCCAGACCGGCTTTGCCGGCAGTTTTTATCGTCTGACCCGGCGAAAGTGCAAACGCGCCCGCCGACGGGTGATAAGGCACGCCGGATGCATCGGCAATACGCACATCGCCAAAACGTTTGTCGACCATTGCGACCGGACGGATATCGCCAGGCAAGGTCAGCGACTGGTACCACAGCATTCCGACGGTTGTCGCTACCACTACCGAGGCTGCCAGCGCCAGCAGCGCGTAACTGCGGTGCTGCCGGCGGCGGACACTCCGCTGCCACGCAACCCTCACCTGCTCGCGAATCTCTGTCTCTCGCTCCGCGCGCGGCAAAGGCCTCGCTGCAGCGCGGGCAAACAGCGCCTCAAGCGCCTCGTCGCTGGGGTTACCCGATTCGAGTTCGTTTACGGTGTTCATGTCAACCCTCGGTTCGAATTATCCGGCTGCAGAGACTCGGACATTGCCGCATATACATCGCAGAACGCGCGTTTCGCGCGCGCCAGCAATGACTGGGTGGCCTCCGTGCCAAGCTCCATTTTTGCAGCTATCTCCTTGACCGAATAACCGTCGATGTATTTCCATTCCAATATGTTTCCGTAATTTGGCGGCAAGCGGTCCAGTGCAACCTGGATCAGCCGCACGAGCTCCAGGCGTTCCTGGCGCTTGTCGGGACGAAGACTGTCATCCTCCTCCAGCGAATCGACCACTGCCTGGACCTGCGGAAAATCCTCTGTCAGCACGATCTGTTCGCGGTACCTGCCCTGCTGGCGCAGCCAGTCGGTACTGGTATTCCGGCAGATCGTACAAAGCCAGGTGAACAATGCCGCTTCGCCCCTGTAGCTATCCAGATTCTGCGTGGCCTTGCACATAGCCATTTGTGCGACCTCTTCGGCCGCATCCGTGTCGTTCGCGAGCCGCGCCAGGGCAAATCGATACAAACGGCGAAAGTTGTCGTCGAAAAAGCGCCGGAATGCCTGCTCGTCACCGGCAAGCATTTGTTTTACAAGCTTTTTGTCTTGAGCGTAGAGCATCACGACAGATAGGACTCCGCGTATCCGGGATTTTAGACGGAGCGGCCCGCCAATTCCGGTCGAGCACCGGCTCCGGCATCACCTTATTACTGTAACCCGGACCGATTATTTCGGCGACAGCGTCTATTTTCAGGTGGCGCAATCGCTGCGCCGGGTTTTGCTTTCTGAGGTCGCGTGGCACGCATGGGAATCCGCTCGGTCGTGACAGCCCACTCCCGGGAAATCGGAACTAACGGTTACCCCGTTTTGCTACTGATGCTGGTCGCTGGCAGCGCTGCCGGCGAATCGGACCTCAATTCCGGCAGCCTTGTGTCTGCGAAACTGACTCCGGCAGCGCTGGAAATCGACGATGCCAGGATCGGCAAAATCATCATCGATAATCGAAACATCTTCGATCCGGCCGACCCATCGGAGGACCGCTGGCTTTTTCGCATGGCCAACACCTTGCATATCAAGACCCGCCCGCAGGTAATCGAGTCGCAACTGCTGTTCGCTGAAGGCGACGAATACTCCAAACAATTGGCAGAAGAGACTGAACGCATACTGCGCACCAATCATTATATTGGCGACGTTAGTATCGAGCCGGTGCGGTATGAAAACGGCATTGTCGATCTTGCCGTGAAGACGACTGATGTCTGGACGCTGAGCACCAGTCTTTCATTTGGCCGAAGCGGAGGCGTAAACAGCGGCGGCTTTGGTCTTAGGGAATACAACCTGTTCGGCACGGGAACCTACGTTGCCGCGAAATACAAGTCTGACGTGGACCGCAGCAACACCATTTTCGAAGTTGCCAAGCGGCAATTGCTCGGCAGCCACTACGATGCCGCGGCGTCCTTTTCGAGCAACAGCGATGGATTCGAACGCCAGTTGCAGGTGGGCAAACCGTTTTTCTCACTGGATAGCCGAAACGCCCATGGTGCATCGTTCCTTACCACCCAGCGCACCGATACCCTCTACGACCTCGGTGAAAAAGTGGGGCAATACGAACACGATCTCGCTTATCACGAACTGAGTGGCGGCTGGTCAAAGGGACTTAGCCAGGGTTGGACGCGCCGCCTGCTGAGCGGCCTTGTGTACGACAACCACGAGTTCTCAGCGATTCCCGACGATGATCTGCCGCAATCGATCGTGCCGGAGAACCGCCGCTACATCTTTCCGTACCTGGGTTTTGAGCTGATGGAGGATCATTTCGAAACCGTACGGAATTTTGATCAAATACAGCGTACCGAGGACCTGTATTACGGCACGCGATTCACGGCGAAAGTCGGGTATTCATCCGAGTCGGCCGGTTCGTCCGCGAGCGGATTCCATATCAATACTTCCTACAGCAACGGTTTTCAGGCTGGCAAAAAAAGTACCTTCCTGTTTGGTACGCAGCTTGGCAGCCGCATCGTGTCAGGCAACGCCGAGAATGTTCTTCTGTCGGGCTATGTCAACTATCACTGGCAGCAATCCGAGGATTACCTCCTCTACGTCAACCTCAATGCTTCGGTGGGTGCCAACCTGGATGTGGACAACCAGGTGCTCTTGGGGGGCGACAGCGGTCTGCGCGGATACCCGATCCGCTACCAGACAGGCGATTCAAGAGCCCTGCTGACGATCGAGCAGCGAATTTTCACCGACTGGTTTCCGTTCCGCCTGTTTCACGTCGGCGCCGCCGCGTTTTTTGATGCGGGCCGAACCTGGGGTGACAGCCCGGTGTCCGGAGAAAACCTCGGCTTGCTGCGAAACGTGGGCGTCGGGCTGCGGTTCAGCAGCGCCCGCTCCGGTTTTGGGCGGATGCTGCACATCGACCTGGCATTTCCGCTGGACGGCGGATCTGACATACGCGGCACGCAACTGGTGATCGAGGCGAAGCGCAGCTTCTGACCTGCATCGTGACTGCTTCAAACAGTCAATTCCTGTCCTCTCTGACCGCTGCTTCCTCGATACCGAGTACATACGCCAGAATCTCAATTAGCATGACGGCGACCAAGCCGGTGATCAGCACATGGCTGGCGAAGTGGGATCCCCGAGCCACCTGGTACGTTCCCATCGCCAGCCCTGCTGTCATGCCCAGCAAAACAAAGGCCAGCTTCGACGAACGCCGCCGTTTCAGCCAGGCCAGGCTAAGCAGCGCGAAACCGGCGCTCGCGTGACCCGAAGGCCAGCAGCCGTGGGGGCGATGCGGTTCGAGAAAGCCGGACAGCTTTACGTGTCCGCTCTCGTTGCTTTGTGTGCCTCCGTATTGCTGCAACGTAATCGGGCACTGGACATTGGAGTTATTCCTGATAAGGCCTATAGCGGCAGGCACAGTCGCAAGGCAAGCCAACAGGAATATCGCTTCACGCTGTGTAATCCAATCAGGGCGTGCTAACGACGGTCTCAGCGCAACGCCGATCAGGCCAATGCCAAACAGAATGACCAGCGCTTTCGGACCGTCGTAGAACCACAGCCGGAGGCGGCTGCTTGCGTGGTCGACCAGCCAGCCTTGCCCTGACGGGTCGAAAAACCTGTCCGATATCTGCTGATCGATGCTGGTCGTCAGCGCGACCAGGATAACCAGAACGAGGAGTACAAGCGCTGCAAGCTCGATCAGAATCAGTTTGCGGCGCTGGATGTCGACCATGACAACAGTGTCTCGGGTTCGGCCGCAATGCCCGCTTTGTCTGCGGCGCTTTGGTAATAGGCGACCGCATCGAGATAATCACTGGCATCCATCTCGCCTCGAGTCTGTGTTTTTGTCAGCGGGTCGTAATCGTACGCTTCAGCGACATTCATTGGCTTCAGCAACGTCAGTTTGTTGTGCCGATACAATCCCAGGCTTTGATAGGTGCCGATCAGCGCGCGTCCGTCCTCGGGTCGCATTGCAAGTATGTCTTTTCCATAGAACTCGCTGGTATAGGACCACCCGAATAATTCGAACAGGGTGGGTGCGTAATCGATCTGGCTGCTGAGGGTATCGACCTCACGGGGAGCGATTATCGATGGCGCGTACACCACCAGCGGAATGTGGTAGTTGTCCACCGGAACATCGGTTTTCCCGGCGCTGTTTGCGCAGTGGTCACCGACGATCACGAAGATCGTGTTGTCGAACCAGGGTCTTGTGCGCGCTTCATCGATGAACTTTCCGATTGCATAGTCCGTGTATTTGACCGCTGCCGGCCGTCCGGAGTGTGAGGGAAGATCGATTCGGCCGTCCGGAAACGTGTACGGGCGATGATTCGAGGTTGTCATTACAAAATGATAGAAAGGCTGACCCTCTGCCGCCGACTTGTCCGCCTGCGCAATGACCCATTTGTAAAGGTCTTCGTCGCTGACACCCCAGGCATTCGAGAACCCGACCTCGTCGCTCGGCTCCGATGCCTGGTCGTGAATCTCGAAGCCATTCCCTGCAAAAAAGTTGTTCATGTTGTCGAAATAACCGCGGCCCCCATAGATAAAGGAGGTCTTGTATCCGCGGTCGCGAAATACTGTTCCGATTGTGAAGAGATGGTCATTATTCGGGCGTTTGATGATCGAGGTACCTGGCGTCGGCGGGACGGAAAGTGCCAATGCCTCCATTCCACGAACCGTTCTTGTGCCAGTGGCCATGAAGTTTGTGAACACGAGACTTTCATTCATTATGCTGTCGAGCCTTGGTGTCAGGCCCTGTGTATTGCCAAAACGGCCAAGAAAGTTTGCATCCAGACTTTCTACCGTGATCTGGATAACGTTCGGTCGGATTGGGTCATTGCCTGAGGCTATGGTTCTGCGCACCGGATTTTCGCTTTGGCTGATGAAAAGACTACGCTTTTCGCTCACCATGTCCTGCACACGACTCACCGCGTCCTGGTCCGGTTCCGTAACATAAAAGTCCCGGTACGGAAGTTCATTGTTGCGAAATGCGGCAAAGAAAGAGTACTGACCGTTCTTTGATATTTCCTGGTCGTACTGATTCTCGAATTCCGGGAAATCGTTCTGCGAAATCAGCGCTGTTGCCAGGGCCGGCCAGGCCAGCATCGCGGCAGCGGCCGTGAGCCTGGGTCGAAACCGTGACTCGGACTTCAACCACTCCCGGTACAGGCTGGTTCGGCAGTACAGCGTGTTGATGAGCAATGCGCATGCCGCAATTGTCGCGACAATCATTGCAATCGGATACGACTGAACAATGTTGTCAACGACCTCGGTCGTGTAAACAAGGTAATCAACGGCAATGAAATTGAAGCGGACACCGAATTCATCCCAGAAGAGCCACTCGGACACGGCCTGGAAAAGAACGACCCACCAGAAACAGAAAAAGAAAATCCAGCTCGCGATGCGCTGAATTCTGCTGGCAAACAGCCGTTGTGGAACGAGCACCAGGTATAGCAGGACCGGAATCGCGACGTACGAGGCGTACACCAGGTCCTGAAACAGGCCCACGATGATTGCGGCAACAAGCGATTCCAGACCGCCCATCTCCGGCCATACCGAAACAGCGAACACGATGCGCAGGATCAGGCCAATCACAAGAACCGGAGCAAAAATGAGGACAATTCCGCTCATGCGATGCCGGAAACAACCGGCAAGGACTCGAATAGGACTCATATTGGTCACTTCGTAAACTGAATAATGTTCCATCGGTCCAGCCGCAGCGCGCATATCCACGCTGCGGCGGCCACCTGTCTATTGGACGACGGAAAAAAATTATTCGGTTTGTCGGCCGGGAGAATCCCTGGCCAGAACCCGCGATTTGTCTACTGTTGGCGATGCCAGACTTCGACGGTTTGACCGGTTGCGCCCTCGATGATGATCTCACCGATCTTGCAGGGCGCGACGCCGCCCACATCTTCGCAGCTTGAAAGTGCAGCCAGTCTTTCCTGGTGACTGCCATGCGTGAAGTCTGCAGGAGGCTCAGCCACTTCTGGTGCTATCCAGTCGGGCGAAGAGCCCAGCTTTTCGTTGGCCTCTGAAAGTGACTTGTACACCGGTTGCTGCCTCGCGGACGGTGCACAGTGACTTTTATCCTTGTAAACGATGACGTTTTCCGCCCCGTCCTTCAGCGTAACCAGCTGTTGCAGCGCAAGTTCACATTCTGCCTGATCGACAAACTGCATCTGCAGCACCTGTTCCTGGCATACCGTCTTGCCGGCGGGTGCCACGCACTCGCTCAGAGTCAGCACAAATACCTGAATCCACGCTGTATCCATCGACCTCTCCTCGGTGCCCGCGGCCCGGGGCCGCATCGGGTCTTTATTAGAATTATTTGATGCAAAGATTAGCAAAAAATTCAGAGGGTCGTCGTTGAGGTCCGCTGACGATGCCTGAAAGCCTTGAGCCGCCTGCATTTGGGTAGAATGGCGCCTGTTCACCGGAGCCAGAGTGCGCCAGTCGATGCCAAAGTACCCAGCTGTCACATTGAAGGCAGGCCGCGAGAAATCGATCCGGCGACGACATCCGTGGATTTTCTCCGGTGCCATTGCCGGCGTCGAAGGCCGGCCCGAGCCCGGAGCGACGGTTCGTGTTGTCACACCATCCGGCGATTTCCTCGCCTGGGCCGCGTACTCGCCTTCGTCGCAGATCCGCCTGAGAACATGGTCATTCGATGAGAAACCAGACATCGATGCGGGCTTCATTCAGAGGCGCATTGCACGATCTGTCGATAAGCGCCGGGAGCTCGGTTTGCTCGGTGCCGGCGGCGCCTGCCGGCTGGTCTTCGGCGAATCGGACGGCCTGCCCGGACTCGTCGTCGACCGCTACGACGAGCACCTTGTCTGCCAGTTTCTTTCTGCCGGTGCAGATTACTGGCGAGACGCGGTTATTGCGGCACTGAATGAATTGCTGTCGCCGCAAAGCATAGGCGAGCGGTCCGAAGCAAGTGTCAGGCAAAAGGAAGGACTGGAATCGAGGCGTGGGCTGTTGCGCGGCGCTATACCTCCGGCGCCGGTGGAGTTCCTCGCAGGCGGTATCCGGCAGCTCATTGACCTGGGTGAAGGCCAGAAGACCGGCAGCTACCTGGATCAGAGTATCAACCGCTTGCGCGTGGCTGCATACGCCAGTGGCGCAAAAGTTCTCGATGCGTATTCCTATTCCGGCGGGTTCTCAATTGCCGCATTGCTGAAGGGAGCGGTCAATGCCACGCTGATCGACAGCTCGGCCGATGCATTGAAAATGGCAGAACAGCAGGCCCGATTGAACAGTGTGGCAAACCGATGCAGTTTTACTAATGCCAATGTTCCCGAAGAACTACGCAAACTTCGCGATTCAAGGCAGCAGTTCGACCTCATCGTTCTTGATCCACCGAAATTCGTCAGCTCGGCACAGCAGGTGAAATCCGGCTGCCGGGGCTACAAGGACATTAACATGCTGGGACTGCAACTCCTGCGGCCCGGTGGTGTACTTGCAAGTTTTTCCTGCTCCGGGCATGTGAGCAGTGAGTTGTTTCAGAAAATTGTTGCCGGCGCTGCGATCGACGTCAAACGCGATGTGCAGATTATCGAGCGTTTGTCACAGCCTGCGGATCATCCTGTCGCACTTCCGTTTCCTGAAGCCGAGTACCTCAAAGGCCTGGTACTGCGTGCCGTCAATTAACCAGTTCGCGGAACGGGCCGACGTGGTGAGCTGTTCCATATCGGCAAAAAGCCTGTCCGCAACAGGGAAAGCACAGTGCTGAGAAAGACATTGTCAATTGTGGTGGGGCTTGGCGTTTTCGCTCTGGCCCTTTTTGTGCTTCGCCGCAATTTGCATCTTGTTCACTATGCAGATGTTCAAGCTCACCTTGCGTTGATACCGACTGCGACAATTCTGCTCGCGACGGCCTGCACAATCGGAAGTTATCTCGCATTGACCGGCTACGACATGCTGGGACTCCATTATGTTGGTAAAGCACTCCCCTGGCGGCGCATATCGGCCACCTCATTCAGCGCATTCGCGATCGGCCACAACGTTGGTTTTGCGACGCTATCCGGTGGCGCCATCCGATACCGGGCCTATTCAGCCGCCGGGCTCTCCGCGACCGAAATTACCGGAGTAATTATTTTCTGCGCCGTGACTTTTTCTCTGGGTGCGGCATTTCTTCTCGGGCTGGCGCTGCTAATTGAACCGGGTTCTGTGCTGCAACCTCTGCGATTGCCGGCACCGGCTGTCCTGGGTGCCGGATTACTTCTGCTCTGTATTCCAACGGGCTACATGTTTTGGGCGGGCAGCAGCAAGCGTTTTGTTGCCTACAGTTCGTGGCAATTCCCGCGGCCATCGAAGCGCATCGCCGCAGGACAGGTCCTCTTGGCGGTCGCCGAATTGTGCCTCGATGCCGCAGTCATGTATTTGCTGCTGCCCGCCGATGCCGGCATTTCCTACATTGGCTTCGTTGGCCTGTTTCTCATGGCAGTCGCTGTCGGCCTGATAAGTAACGTTCCAGCCGGCCTTGGTGTCTTCGAAGGGGCAATGCTCTTGCTGATGCCGAACGTCCCTGCTGCCGCACTGCTTGGCACGCTGCTGGTTTATCGTTTGATTTACTATGTGTTGCCACTCGGCCTGGCGTTACTTTTGCTTGCATCGCAGGAGCTTTGGTTGCGGCAGCGGCAGATCAATACGCTGGCTGTGCAAGGCGGCACGATTTTGATTAAAGCGGCGCCGCAATTGATTGCCGCGGCAGTCCTCGTGGCAGGTTCCATACTGCTGTTTAGCGGCAGTCTTCCTGCCATCCCATCCCGGATTGCGGCAATCAGTGAACTTCTACCGATACCACTGCTGGAGCTTTCGCATCTGCTCTCGAGTGCCATAGGACTGGGATTGCTCATCCTGGCGCGCGGATTACATCGTCGCCTGCAGGGCGCTTACGCAGTAACTCTGTGGATGCTTGTCGCGGGCATTGTTGTGTCGCTGACCAAGGGTTTCGACTATGAAGAAGCCATTGTTCTGGCGTTGATAGCGGGGCTACTGTGGATCGGACGTAAAGAGTTTTATCGTCCGGCCTCGCTGCTGGACGAGCCGTTTTCATTGCCGTGGCTATTGAGTATTTCACTTGTCCTATGCTGTGCAACCTGGCTAGGACTCTTTGTTCACCGGCATGTCGAGTACAGCAACGAACTTTGGTGGACTTTCGCCGCCGAATCAGACGCACCAAGAATGTTGCGTGCCAGCCTTGCGACAGTCGTGTTCCTGTTTGCCTTTGGAGTCTGGCGCTTGTTGCGCCCACCACTGCCGGCAGGCACCGCACCGAGCCCCGAAGATCTGGCGCTTGCGCAAAAAATAATCGGAACGGCGACACGGGCGGAGGCCATGGTTGCTTTGTCCGCGGACAAGAACTTCCTTTTCGACGAACACCGCGATGCATTTATCATGTATCGAATTTCGGGGCGCAGCGGAATCGCGCTTGGCGATCCCGTTGGTAATCCTGCCTGCCACGAAGCACTGGTGTGGAGCTTTCGCGAACTGTGTGACCGGCTGGATGTTCGATGTGCGTTTTATCAGGTCTCGCCAGCGTACCTGCCGCTTTATATCGATTTGGGCCTCACGCTGTCCAAGCTGGGAGAGGAAGCCAAAGTGCCGCTCCAGGATTTTTCACTGGATGGCAGTGAGAGGGCCGAATTGCGTCATGCACGCAATCGCGCGGTTCGCGACGGGGCCTCGTTCGAAATTATACCGGCGACAGCCGTACCAAGCATGTTGCCCGACCTGAAAGCTGTCTCAGACGCCTGGCTTGATGAAAAATCCACAGGCGAAAAAGGTTTTTCGCTTGGTTATTTTGACGAGAGATATCTTACCAACTTCGATGTGGCTGTGGTCCGGGTCGCCGCCTCTGTTGTGGCTTTCGCAAACATATTTCAATCCGGCGACAGTTCCGAACTCTCGATTGACCTTATGCGTCACAACAGTGTCGCGCCGAAAGGTGTGATGGATTACCTCTTCGTTGAACTCCTGTTGTGGGGCCAGGCGCACGGATTCCATAGCTTCAGTCTCGGTATGGCGCCGCTTTCGGGTCTCGAACGCAATACACTGGCACCCTTATGGCACAAAATCGGCAACCTGATTTTTCGGTTTGGCGACGAGTTTTACAATTTTGACGGTCTGCGCCGGTACAAGGAAAAGTTTCTACCGGAATGGGAACCGCGCTACCTTGCCGCACCTGGCGGTACGGGGCTTCCTCGAGTCCTGATCGATGTCACGACACTGATTTCCGGGGGATTAAGGGGCGCTTTGCCAAAGTAGCGCGCTTACCGGTGTCGATGTGTCTCTCAAAAAAAGGCCGGGCTCCTGGCGTGCGCCCGGCCTGCCCTTTCGCAAAGATCACCTCCTTAAGAAAAAGCCACCGAAACAAACTGCTGTGCATCGTCCCTGCGCACCAGCAATGCGGCATGGTCACCTCGAGATTTGGCTTCATTAATCGCGTTCCGCGCGTCGGCTACGCTATTGACCTCGGTCGATCCAACACGGGAAATGACGTCCCCAGGGCGCAGCCCCCGCAGAGCAGCGTCACTGTCAGGATTTACGTCGCTGACGACGACACCAGGGCAGTCGTCCGGCAGTCCGAGCTGCCGCCGATAACTGTCGGTCAATTCGGCAAGACTTAGCCCGAGTTCTCCGTGGCAACCGCTAGACTCAGGGCCTTGGCCGTATCGATGTCCTTGCCATCGAACGCAACAATCACATCGCCAACCTTGAGGCCGGCCGCCGCGGCTGGACTGTTCTCGACGACGTCGCCAACCAACGCGCCGGTGGACCTATCCAGCCCGAGTCCTGACGCGAGCTCTTGGTCTACGTCCTGAATTTGCACGCCAAGCCAGCCACGACGGACCGTTCCGGATGCCTTGAGTTCATCAACCACGGCACTGACCTGTTTCGACGGAATGGCGAAACCTATTCCGACATTGCCGCCGTTGGGTGAATAAATGGCGGTGTTGACACCGATGACCTGGCCATCCGCGTTAAGCACTGGTCCACCGGAATTTCCGCTGTTGATAGGTGCGTCTATTTGCAAGTAATCGTCGTACGGACCGGAACGAATGTCGCGGCCACGGGCCGAAATGATGCCGGCTGTGGCACTTCCGCCCAGCCCGAAAGGATTGCCGATCGCGAGCACCCAGTCACCAATCCGGGCGTCATCCGAATTGCCGAAGGTCAATACTGGCAATGGCGCAGCCGACTCGACTTTCAGAACAGCCAGATCTGTTTTCGGGTCCGTGCCGATCAGCGTTGCATCAAGCTCCTTGCCATCCCGAAAGACTGCAACGATTTTCGATGCACCCTCGACTACATGGTTGTTGGTCACAATGTAGCCTGCTTTGTCGATCACAAACCCTGATCCGAGAGCCTGGGTCGGTCCACGGTTCTGAGGCACCATGCCCGGCATATCGAAGAATGGCCCGAAGAAATCGTCATAAGGCGAGAAGCTGTCGCGAGGTTCCTGGCCACGGAACATGGATGTCGGCACGGCCTCCGCTTTTTTTGTGACCGAGATTTTGACTACCGACGGACTGACCTGCTCGACTACGTCTGCAAAAGATCGCGTGTTGGCCGGCGCATCGAATGTGGATCGCAGAGATTGCGGTGCCGCGTTAACGGTACCGGTGCGCACGATCGCGAACCCTACTGACAGCACAGTTATCGCACCGATCCAGACGGCTCGATAGCGTAATCGCCTTGAAGATGTAGCAGTCTCGTTCACTTTCCTGACTCCTCTGAAGAATATGGCACTTGCCACAACCTGAAAGGAACGATACGACATGCAAGGTTAACTCCCTGTCGCCAAATCGTTACCAATAATTAATGTTGGCATGCCAATTGGGTATTAAACTTGGAGCTGGGAAATACTCATCGGTAGGCCATGCCATTGGATATTCTTGATTTTCACCGGGTTCAGGCCGCAGGTGTTGGCAGAAAAGTGTGCGAATACTAATCATCGAAGATGACCAAGAAGTCGCTGGGTTTGTCAAAAGCGGTCTGGAACAGGCTGGCTATGTGGTCGATCAGGCGGACAACGGCAAGGACGGGCTGTTTCTCGCTACAACCGAATCCTATGACGGGATTGTCGTGGATCGCATGCTGCCGGCAGTGGACGGCCTGACGATCGTGCGCACGTTACGTGCGTCGGATATTACGACGCCCGTGTTGATTCTCAGTGCATTGGGCGAAGTCGATGATCGCGTTGCCGGTCTGAAGGCGGGCGGCGATGACTACCTGGTCAAGCCATTTTCGTTCATTGAATTACAGGCGCGAATCGAAGCGCTGCAACGGCGCAGCAGGAGCGTTCCCGATGCCGCAGTAACGACACTGGCTGTAGGCGACCTGACGCTCGATCTCCTGCGCAGGCAGGTTACCCGCGGTGTACACGATATCGATCTGCAGCCGCGCGAATTCCAGCTGCTCGAGTACCTGATGCGCCATCCTGGACAGGTGGTCACGCGGACTATGCTGCTGGAAGCCGTCTGGGGATACCATTTTGATCCGCAGACGAATGTAATCGACGTCCACATGAGCCGGTTGCGGTCCAAGATCGACCGTGATTTTTCCCTGCCCCTTCTGCATACCGTCCGCGGCGCCGGCTATCGCCTCGAAGCCACAAGCTAGTGCCGCTTATCTCTGAAAACGTTCGCTCGCTGCTTCGCACCAGCACGTTTCAGCTGACCATCGTTTATGTGTTGCTCTTCGTCGTTTCTGTGCTGGTACTTTTTGCTATCTTGTATTGGTCGACGATTGGCAGCCTCAAGCGCCAAATTGACGCCACAATAGACACCGAAATCCTCGGGCTCGCTGAACAATATGAAAGGCAGGGACTCGGCGGTCTCGTCGATGTCATCAATCAACGTGTCAACCGCGGTAGCGACGACCGGTCGGTCTACCTGTTTGCCGATGCCCGCCTGCAACCGCTTGCCGGAAACATCAAAGTATGGCCGGCAACCCCCGCCTTGGCAGACGGACGTATAGAGTTTCAAATCGCTGCTAGCGATACTTCTGCGGTGCCCATACGCGCAAAAATCCTCTCAGTCGGTCGGAATTACTGGTTGCTGGTCGGCCGCGACGTGCGCGCGCTGGTCGAGCTTAACCTGACATTTGAACGGTCGGCTGCATGGGGCATCGCAGTAGTCCTCGCGCTGGCCCTGTCCGGCGGCTTGCTGTTGAGCATTAGCGCGCGGCGCCGGATTGCAAGCATTAATCGCACATCGAGACGAATCATTGCTGGCAACTTCAGTGAGCGGGTACCCGATTCCGGCAGCCGGGACGAGTACCATGATCTCGCCGTCAACATCAATGCAATGCTCGATCAGATTGAATCTCTTTTTGAGAGTGTGCGACATGTCGGCGACAGCGTGGCTCACGACCTCAAGACGCCGTTGACGCGGCTGCGAAATCGCCTCGAATTGCTGGCGCGTCAAGCCACGGTTTCGTCGGAAGACATTTCGCGATGCGTGGCTGATTCGGATCGCCTGTTGGTTACCTTCAATGCACTACTCAGGATCTCCAGAATTGAATCCGGCGCGTACCGCTCTGCATTCCGGCAGGTAGACCTGTCCGAAATCGTGCAGGACACGTGCGATCTGTACCGCGCCAGTGCGGATGACAAAGGCATTTCACTAACGGCAGTCGGCAAAGGTCCGTTGTACATGTTCGGCGACCGTGAACTTCTTGCCCAGGCACTGGCAAATCTGCTTGACAATGCCGTCAAGTACACGCCGGCCGGCGGCAGCATAAACGTACGGATTGAAACCCGCAGTGATAATGTCAGTATCGTAGTCGCGGACACCGGCCCAGGCGTTCCTACAGCCGACACACCGCGAATCCAGCAACGGTTTGTCCGGCTGGATGCCGCACGAGCAGAACCGGGAAACGGTCTCGGGCTGGCCCTGGTTAAGGCTGTTATCGATCAGCACGCGGGCGAATTGAAGCTGGAAGATAATTCGCCCGGCCTTCAAGTGACCATGCAACTGCCCCTGCATTTGAATTTGCCCCAATAAGGCAGCTGCCGAACATTAGGTATTCCCAATGTTCAGCGAAGCTTCCCCCAATGCAATTTCGCTAGGATCCCCCTGTATGAACTCTTTGCGGATCCGCAATGCAAAGTGCTGTTCCAGGATTCACGATATCGATGCTGGCCGCAGGCGCCACGCTTGTTGCGTGTGTTGCATACAACCCGAGCCCGATTAATCCGGCTGTAGTACTTCAACAACAAAGCGACAAAACTGTCGACCTGCCCGCAGTCCGCAGCGAAATTGCGCGCCTTGCACCCGAGAGCGAATGGGACGGCCATCGCTGGGATTCATTGGCCCTGCTGGCCGCCGCATTGACCGCGAACCCGGACATCGCCAATGCGCGCGCTGCAGTATCGACCGCACAGGCCGAGGCAAAGGCTGCTGATCAATCGCCAGGACCTGCGCTGTCTTTGACCACCGAGTATGCGTTCAATGCGCCAGAAGCGTCTCCGTGGCTGTTCGGTATCGCCAGTGATTTTACGATCGATACAGGAGTGCGGCGACAGAGCCGCGTCGACATCGCAGGTCTGAACGCAAGAATCGCATTGTTCGACTACTTGGATACTGTGTGGTCCGTGCGCCTGACAATTCGGCGTGCAATGACAGAGATATTGCTCACGCAGCAAGAGATCTTGATCGCCAATGACCTGACCGATATTCGGCGGCGCCAGTTGCTTGCCATGGAACACCGTGTTTCCGCAGGCGCAGCATCGTACGTTGAACTGCAGCGCGTGCGTGCCGATCTTGCAGCTAACCAGCGGCTCCTGGCAGATGTCAATTCACGTGCGGCCGCCGCCATGCTGTCACTTGCTGCAGCGATTGGCGTATCAGTTGATACCCTCGATTCACGTGAGCTCGACTGGCCCGACATCGGCACACCTCATCGATATACGGATCCATTGCCGGAGTCTTGCCAAAGCGAGTCGCTGCTTGCCCGCTCCGATGTCGCACGCGCGAGCCTGGCCTACGATCAGTCGGAGTCGGCACTGCATAGTGCCATTGCGGCACAGTATCCGGCACTGCACATCGGCCCCGGATACACCTGGGAACGCGGCCTGAAGAAACTGCCGTTTTCGCTGGGGCTTGTATTACCGCCACTGGATTTCAATCGTGCCGCAATCGATGCGGCAAATGCGCGGCTAGCAGAGGCTGGAAGTAAGCTTGAGGCGACTGTCTCCAGTGCTCTGAATGCTTTAGAACTCGCGCAACACAATTATCGCGCGGCGTGGACACAATTCGAAAAATCGCAACAACAACGCAGGTTCGAGGAACAACTTGCCGCACAGGCGGAGGCGAGGTTGTCCGCCGGCGCTATGGATCGAATTGACTGGAGCATTGCACAGTTAGCGTCATTGATGGCAAAGCTAGACGAGATTGCCGCTATCCAGAGTGTGCGCGATTCGGAAACCCTGCTCGAAGACACGCTTCGGCGGCCACTCGATGGTCCGGAACTTGCCATAAAAGCAGATCAACCTATTCCAAGGGGGCATCCATGCCAGCCAGACCGGCTCTAGCCGCTCTGATCGCTCTGTTCCTGTCTTGCAGCGCGAGCGCGCAAAGTCCTGATTTACCTGACGATATCGAAGTAACGCTGAGCTTGGCCGATCAATCCCGCTTTGGCGTAGTCGTAACAAGCCTCGCCGCAATTGAATCGGCCGAAACGATCGATGCAGTCGGGCGCGTACTCGATGTCGTCTCACTCGCCCAACTCGACGCTGAGATTGCAACTGCCGCCGCGGCAGCTGACGCATCTGACAAAGAAGCGCGTCGACTTGAACTGCTTGCTGCCGACGATCAGAACGCCTCGCGACAATCGCTGGAGGCGGCGCACGCGCAAGCGCTCGCCGATGCTTCACGTCTCCGTCTGGCTGAACGGCGAATCTCGCTGGAGTGGGGTGCTGGCCTCATGAAGCTGGGCCGTGAGCAGCGACAGCTGATGATTGACCGGATTGCCGCCGGCAACGCCGCTCTTTTGCGAGTCGATCCGCTGCATTCGAGCCCGGTATTTGACGACGACGTTCGCGTCAAAATCGCGGTGGAACAACCGGCGGTCGCAATCGATACGCTGGGATTGGCGGCAAGTACCAATTTGCGTATGCAGACCTCTGGTTGGCTTGTGCTTATGCACGGCAGTGGGGTACAGACCTACGGCGCGGGCCGGATCGTTGCCGCAACAATCGACACCGGGCGGCAACTCATCGGTGTCGTACTGCCGCGAGATTCGCTGATACGCGTCGACGGCGCAACTTCGGTATACCTTAGCCGCGGCTCCGGCCGGTTCTTACGACGCGAAGTGCTTCAGGCTGCAATACAGGATGCGGGTTGGTTCGTCGAGTCGCGTTTCGAGCCCGGTGACCTCATCGTCACGCAAGGAGCCGGTTCGCTTTTCGCTGTCGAACGCAGCGATGAAGCGAGTGAGGCGGATTAGGCAGTGCTGACGCGAATTGTTCGTGCGGCACTGCTGCATCCCTGGTTGGTAATTATTGCCACCATCGTATTGCTGATTTACGGGGCGGTACTGCTTTCGGGAGCGGAACTCGAAGTATTCCCCGAATTTGTACCCGCCCAGGCGGATGTGCAGGTAGAGGCGCCAGGTATGGTACCGGAACAGGTCGAGCTGCTGGTGACCCGACCACTCGAGCAAGCGATCAGTGGTGCTACCGGCGTGGCATCGGTGCGATCCGAATCCATTCAGGGATTAGCGGTGGTAAAAATCGTTTTTCGTGAGGACGAGGATCCTTACCGCGCTCGCCAGGTGCTTGCGGAACGACTCGCAGCCGTCACAGGCCGACTGCCCGATGGTGTCGGCGCGCCGACTATCTCACCGCTGACTTCATCGACGATGGATTTGCTCAAGGTCGGGTTTCTGAGCGATGCCTTGTCACCCATGGAGCTGCGCGAGCTGGCGCAATGGACGGTACGTCCGCGATTGCTTTCTGTGCCAGGCGTTGCGCGCGTCAATGTTTTTGGCGGTGACCTGCGCCGCATCGAAGTGCGCGTTCACCCTATCGATCTTTTCGCGCGCTCGCTTTCGTTGGATGATGTCATCACGGCCGTACAGGCAGCGACCCAGATTCGCGGTAGCGGCTTTATTGACACGGCGGCTCAGCGTGTTCTCATCGAACTTCGTGGAACGGCCGTGACTGCCGAAAATCTCCGCGACGCAATCATCGTTGGCGCGGGCACAGGGCCGGTTCGATTGGGCGATGTCGCGGATGTGGCGGATGCAGCCACGCCGCCCTTTGGCGACGCATTGATCATGGGCACACCTGGCGTGTTACTAACACTGTCGAGCCAGTTCGGTGCGAATACGCTGACTACGACACGTGCGGTGGAACAGGCGTTGGAGGAACTGCGGCCCGCACTGGAGGCCCAGGGTGTAAAGATGCTGCCAGCGCTGCATAGGCCCGCAAATTTTATCGAGTCGGCGCTTGACGGGATCCGCGGCGACTTGCTGCTTGGCGCGTTGCTGATCACCGTTGTGCTGCTTGCGTTCACGCGCAACCTGAGGGTAGCGCTGGTCGCTTTCGTTTCTATTCCAGTGTCGCTCCTCGCCGCACTTATCGCTCTGGACCTGCTGGGTCAGACTATCAACACGATGACGCTGGGCGGCCTCGCCGTGGCGCTCGGCGTCGTAATCGACGATGCGGTTATCGGCACGGAAAATATTGTGCGGCGACTTCGGCAACGCGGTGACAGACCAGCCTACGACGTCGTGCTAAGCGCGTCGATCGAAGTCCGCGCACCCGTTGTTTACGCCACTTTTGTGTTGGCGCTGACGATGACCCCGGTATTGTTTCTGAGTGGCCTGCAAGGCGCATTTTTTGCTCCGCTAGCGGCTTCATTCCTGCTGGCGACGCTGGCCTCGCTGCTGGTTGCGGTCACACTGACTCCGGCACTGGCACTCCTTCTGTTGGGTGGAGCGGCACCACCGGATGAACCGGCACTACTTTCGCGTTTGAAAAAGATCCACGAAAAATGGCTTGAAGCACTGTGCCGCCGGCCCTGGTTGTCCGCGACGCTCACAACTCTGATAGGAGTTACCGCCGTCGTCGGTTTTGTCTCATTCGGCGCCGAATTGCTGCCGGCATTCCGAGAGCGACATTACGTGCTGCAGGTCAGCGGCCCAGGCGGGGCATCCATTTCCTGGACACGCAGCATCGGCGAACGTATTACTCGGGATTTGCTCGCCATTGACGGTATCGCGACCGTTGAACAGCAGATCGGGCGCACCGAGGTGAGTGAGGATACGTTTCCGCCCAATCGCAGCGAGTTTCACGTTGAATTGGGACCTGTCGACGGCAAGCAGGAGGACGCCATTCTCGAGCGCATTCGCTTTGTCCTCGGAAGTTACCCCGGTATCCAGTCGGAGGCGTTGACCTTTCTCGGCGATCGCATCGGCGAATCCCTGTCAGGCGAAACGGCCGCAATTGCGATCAGCTCATTCGGCCCGGATCTCGACGTGCTCGATCGCGTTGCCGCCGCTATTGCCACTGCGATACGAAAGATCGCCGGCGCCACCGACGTGCAAATCCGGACGACTCCGGGAGCGCCGACACTGATAGCTGAGCTGGACCCCTCGCGCGCATTGCCACGCGGTGTATCGGCTGCCGACGTACACACGGCACTCGAGATGGCTTACCAGGGTCGCAGTGTCGCGCAGGTCGTCGAGGGTCAACGCATCGCAGATGTTGCAGTCATTCTGCCAACACCGTTTTCTTCAGATCCGGAGGCGGCCGGCCAGATTACAGTTCGCGGTGCGAACGGCGAACTTGTACTACTGGGAGACGTCGCAACGATCAGACTGAGTGACACACGGTCCGCCGTACTGCATGACGGAGGACGGCGCCGCCAGATCGTAACGGCAAATTCGGCCGTTCCAGATATCGCGGGTCTGACACGGCAGATCAAGAATTCGGTTTCGGAAAACGTCAGTTTGCCGGCAGGTGTTTACCTCGAGTATTCGGGTGCCGCCGAGGGTCAGTCGGCGGCGCGACGCGAGCTTTTCGTCAACGTTGCCATTGCTGGCATCGGCATCGTGGTGTTGCTGATCATGGCCTTCGGTGGCGCGCGACCTGCTGTGCTCATACTGACTAGCGCTCCATCTGCATTGGCCGGCGGCGTTGTCGCCGTTCTGCTGAGCGGCGGCGTCATGTCACTTGGCGTGCTTGTTGGGTTTGTGACCCTCTTCGGCATTGCTGCGCGCAACGCCATACTGCTGGTCTCGCATGCTGATCACCTTGTGAACACTGAAGGCGCAGCGTGGGACGTCCAGACCGTGCTCCGCGCCGCACGCGAACGCGTTGTACCCATACTCATGACGGCGCTCGTAACCGGACTGGGCATGGTGCCCCTTGCGCTGGGTACGGGTGAGGCAGGCCGCGAAGTGCAAGGCCCGATGGCCGGCGTGATTCTCGGCGGCCTCACAAGTTCGACGGTTCTGAGCCTGCTGTTGCTGCCACCCCTTATACTTGCGTGGCGGCATCGCAGTGGCGCTGCTCGCTGAACTTGCTCGATATCACGGGTACCGGAGCACGAATTGCATATTCTTCTCGTGGAAGACGACAGGGAAACGCAGGACTACGTTGCACGTGGGCTGCGCGAGCACGGCCATGCGGTTGACGTTGCGGACAACGGACTGGAAGGCCTCCACCAGGCTAGTGAGGTCAATTACGACCTGCTGGTTGTCGATCGTATGCTGCCGTCGCTCGATGGCATTGCCCTGGTGAAATCGCTGCGCGCCGCCGGCATGTCGGCGCCTGTGCTCTTTCTGACGGCATTGGGCACTGTCTCGGACCGCGTACAGGGACTTGAAGCCGGCGGTGACGACTACCTGGTCAAACCGTTTTCCTTCGCCGAGCTGCGCGCTCGGGTCAATGCGCTCAGCCGGCGACCACCATTAAGAGAAGAACATTCTTTGCTGCAGGTTGGTAATCTCCGGCTTGATCGCCTGAATCGGACGGCGATGCGCGGCGAAACGATGCTCGATCTCCAACAGCGTGAATTTCAATTGCTTGAATACCTGATGCTGCACGCGGGCCGAATTGTGACGCGCACCATGCTGCTCGAAGAAATCTGGGGTTTTCATTTCAACCCTGACAGCAATATAGTCGACACGCATATCAGCCGGATTCGCAGCAAGATCGATCGTGGCGACGATCCGCCGCTGATACGCACGATCCGCGGCGCCGGGTACATGATCCGTGCAAACTGACAGGCTATTCGCGTCTACCGGTGCCCGGCTATCGCTGATATTCAGCGGGCTGCTGATCGCGTCTTTTGCGGTAGCCATTGCCTTGACCTGGCTAGCAGCGCGTTCAGCTGCAGAGTCCGATTTGCGCGACCGCATCGCACTCGAAGTCGATGCATTGACATCAGAAATTCGCAATGAAGGTATCGATGCCGCACTGTCAGCGATCGCAGTACGTGCCGAGCGCCCTGGTGCACTCGAATATTGGCTGATCGATGACGCAAACAATGCGCTTGCAGGCGACCTGCCGCTGATGTCAACACCCGATGGATGGCATCGCATTGAACTTCCAGAAAAGACGGCTGGTGCAGAAAATCGTGATGAAATTCTGGTACTGACCAAGACCATTCCTGGTGGCGTTCGGCTTTCGGTCGGCGACGACCTGCGGCGTGCAGAGGGAGTACGGGATGCGGTGCTATGGTCATTGTTGTGGATTGCCCTGGCAACGGTGGCACTGGGTACCGCGGCCGGTAGCATCGCGACCCGGCGATCGCTTAAGCAAATGGACGCACTGACCGTGGTGATGCACGACGTAGCCGGTGGCCGGCTCGACGCACGATTGCCGATTCGTAGCAGCGTAAAACCGAACGATCTTGATCGGCTAGGCAACAGCGTCAATCAAATGCTTGATCGCATTGACCAACTGGTGCGCAGCGTGCGTCGCGTCTCGAGCGACGTTGCGCACGATCTGCGGACGCCGCTGTCACACGTACAGCAGCGACTTGAGCACGCGCGTCAGGCCCATACGTCCGATGCACGTATCGCCGCCATCGAAGCTGCCGAGGACAAGGTAGCGGAAGTGTTACAGGCTTTCGACGCAATATTGCGGCTGGCGGAAATTGAGGCCGGAGCTGCGCGCTCCCGATTCGTCGACGTGGATGTTGCAGCACTGGTTGAGCGACTTGTAGATGCCTACGGACCAGACGTGGAGTCCTCGGGTCGTACGCTGCGGACCGGCCAAGTCGATGCCACCCGAATTCGTGGAGATGGCGAATTGCTGGCGCAGGCGCTTGCCAATCTCATTGAAAATGCCATTCACCACACGCCGACGGGATCCCACATAACAGTATCTGCCGTGGCAACGGATGCGGTACTGAATCTTTGTGTTGCGGACGACGGCCCCGGTATTCCTCAGGAACTGCAGGACGAGATGTTACAACCGTATACACGCCTGGACAGCAGTCGCAATTCAGCAGGCTTTGGACTGGGCCTGAGTATTGTCGCCGCGATCACGCGCTTGCATGACGCGACTCTGGTTTTTGCCGACGAAATGCCCGGTCTGCGGGTAACAATGAAATTCAGAGTTGAGAATCCGGTTGTATAAACAGACCTTGATTGATCGGCAGTTGCAGACCCGGTGAGGAGTCTGCAACTGCGTCACCGTCCTATTTCCTTAGCCTATTTTCCGAAATTGTAGACGAGTCCTGCCGACAGCATAAACACGTCCTCGCTAGTCGCATCTTCCGGATCGATATCGAACATCTCGTATTCGCCGCGTATCTCGAGATTGCCAAGCGCGAATCGTGCGCCGATACCATAGGCGGGGTCCGAGCCATCGTCGCTACCCGCATCGAGGCTGTCGATAGTGGCCGAGGCATCCCACGACACCATGCCAGCCTTGGCAAATACGCCGATCGGTCCGATGTCAACGCCAAGCACTCCGAAAGCATCCCAACCGTTTATATCGATTTCGACTTCGCTGCCGAGCAGGTCGGCTGATGGCGCACCCAGATCGACATACCCGCCCTCGATTGCGAGATCCACCACACCGAGATCGAAGTTGTAGCCGGCGAAGCCTTTCCAGGCAAAGTCACTTTCATCGAACTCGAATACCTCGCCCAGGTCCTCGTCGGGAATGTCGACCGCGACAGTCACACTGCCAACACTACCTCCGATATAAGGGCCGGACGCGGCGTAGGCGGCTCCGGCGGGCATGAATCCCGCGACTGCGAGGAATGCACAGATCGAAAGGGCACTAATAAGAGTTGTACTTCGAGCACTATCTTGTTGCATAAACTTCTCCCAAGCTTGACTAGACTACAAAAAAAACTTTCTTCAAACAGAATCGGCGAGTTCGCTGAATCCGCCTTCAAACTGACTTTGTAACGCGATCAACGTGCCTTCACCGCCAGCGGGTTGCCGCCCAAAGCAGTCGAAATATCAGCAATGGCCTTCTGCGCACGCACGCTGTTACCGGCCTCATCCAGTCGCGGCGAGATCACCGCGATGCCGAACTTGCCTGGCGACACTGCGATAATGCCGCCGCCGACGCCGCTCTTGCCCGGCAGTCCGGTTCGGTAGAACCACTTGCCGGAGTCGTCATAGAGGCCGGCAGTTGCCATCACTGCCAGGAGCTCCGGCACGTTGTCGGACTGCATGACCTGCTTCTTTGACACCGGGTTCTTGCCGGCGTTCGCCAATGTTCCCGCCATCATGGCGAGATCCTTTGCGTTGACACTCACCGAGCACTGTTCTGTATAGACATCAGTGGCTTGCATCGGATCACTCTTGATGTATCCATAGGCATACATCAGGTAGCCGATAGCCTGGTTGCGCTGGTTGGTGTCGGATTCCGACTTGAAGACTTCCTGGTTAACCGAGAGCGGCCGCCCTGCAAAGTCGGAGTAATACGAGAGGATACTGTTCCATACGGCATCCCGTGTCTCTCCTTTGACATAACTGGTGGTGGCAATGGCGCCCGGATTGACCAGCGAGTTCATTTCAGGGCCGCCGAGAGCTTTCTGTGAAAACTCGATCGAGACGATGGAATTGAATCGCATGCCCGTGGCGTCGACACCGATCGTGTTCGCAATCATGTCGGGCCCTTGCTCATCCATTACCTTCGCCAGCGTGAAGACCTTGGAGATCGACTGGATCGAGACTTCGGACTCGATGTCACCTGCGGTATAGACCTTGCCATCCGTTGTCACCAGGGCAATGCCATAGATGTTCGAGTCGACTGCGGCGAGCGCCGGAATATAGTCGGCATTGGCGCCCTCCTGCAGTGTCTGGTATTTCGTGTACGCCGCATC
>JAHKKM010000163.1 GCA_020027645.1 Pseudomonadota bacterium | reverse complement strand
CAGCGCGCGCCGATCATCAGGCGCTCATGGCGAAACCAGCTGTGCGTATAAGCCATGCCATCGCCCGGCTGTCCGACACGCCGGTCGGCGGGGACGCGCACATTGGTGAATCGATAGGTCGGATGATGTGCAGCGTAGGTATGACTGAACAACGGTGAGGCGATCATCTCGATGCCAGTGGTACCTTGGTCGACGAGAAACAATGCATCTTCGTCCTCATCGCGAATCTTTGCCTGAAACCAGAAAAAGTCCGCGAGATTCGCACTGGTTACGTACCACTTCTCGCCATTCAGCACGTAGTTACCGCCTTCGCGTTGCGCAGTCGCATCCAGTCCGGCGACGTCGGAGCCTGGGCCGGCCTCGGTTATGGCGTAACAGTCCTTGCGTTTGCCATGCATCATCGGCAACACGTACTTCTGGATCTGCGACTCGCTGCAGGCATCGAACATCCAGCTTTGCGGCTCGGAAAAACACCATGACAGGGCATTGGTCACACGGCCCAGTTGCTCCCAGACGGCAACCTGTTCGAGCAATGGCAGCTCCAGGCCGCCGTGCATTTTCGGCACGTCCATAGCTGAAAAACCGAGTTCAATGGCACGCTGCTTGTTGCGCTTGGTAATTTTTTCCGGCAGAACGCCGCCGTTCAGTTCTGCCTCGACTTCATGTGGCTGCAAATACTCATCCGCATACTGGCGTGCTTTCGCTTGCCAGGCGAGCGCGCTGTCACTCAATTCGATTTTCAATTGCAGTCCTTTCGTTCTTTTTGGTGATGATTATTCGTAGTGATCGGGAAACACGGCGCGGAGGTAGCTGTAAACGGCGTCCATGGCTTTTTCACGATCGAAAGTCTTTGGGCTGACCAGGCAGGACAGCCACAGTCCGTCGGTCATGGATTGCAGGGCATCTGTTACCGTGGTGGCCTTCAACTGGCGATAATTCCCTTCCTTAATGATGATCTCGCAAAGGCTGTTGATGACCGAGTCATACAGGCCATCGTAAGCGTCGCACACTTTCTGGTAGGTCGGAACGGATTTCACCTCTCCCCAGAACGCAAACCACACCGCAAGCTTTTGCCGGTCACAGATCGACGGCTTCAAATCCATTTCCATCAATGCCAGCAATTTCTCGGCAGCTTCGGTGCCAGCTTTCAGCATCGTCGCATCAAATTGTGCCTTGTAGTCTTCGGCAATGAATTGCAGCGTTTCGTTGAGCAGGTTTTCCTTGCTGTTGAAATGCAAGTTGACAATGCCCTGGGAGAGACCTGCTTCCTGCGCAACGTCACCCAGTGTGGTACTGCCTATTCCCTTGCGCGCGATGCATTTGACCGTGGCATCAATGAGTTGCTGACGCCGCTCTTCTTTTGTTGCGGTGCGGCGCGAGCTTTTGTTTGCGATAGCGGCCATTTTGTTGAGTCCTGACGCGGGTTTCACATAGTAATTGCGCAAATCCGCGCCGCATAGAGGCCCGGTGCGCGCAATTCTGTAGCCATACAGGGGCCGGAATCCGTGAATCCTCCCGCAGTATGAATGAATACTCATTCATTTTCTGGCCTCCATGGGCACCGCCGTGTCAGAATACACGGCGATAACGTGGAATGGAGCATTTATGCGATCCCTTGTGAGGTCCAACCAGCATTTTCGGAAGGCGAATACGAAGCTGCCATTAGGCGTTTCTTCGAACTTCCGTTACTGGGGCGACGAGAAAACCATCTATGCGAAGCGTGGCAAAGGAGGCCGACTGTGGGACATAGATGACAACGAATACATTGACTATCGGCTGGCCTACGGTCCGGCGATCCTCGGCTATGCAGATCCGCGTGTCGATGAAGCGGCGCGCGCCGGCATGGAAATCGGCGGCGTATTTGCACTCGCCACGGAACTCGAATACCAGGTTGCAAGCCGCATCAGCAAGATGGTTCCAGCTGCGGAACTCGTGAGATTTTCGAACTCAGGCACGGAAGCTGTCATGGCAGCTTTGCGTGTCGCCCGCGCTTACACAGGCAAGGACGGGCACATAGTCCTGGAAGGTGGTTATCACGGCGTGTTCAACGAAGTGCTGTGGTATGCAGACGTCGAGGAATGGGAACCCGCGGACGGCGAACCGGAAGTGCTCGCATACAGTGAAGGCGTTCCCGCCATAACCCGGCGCCTGTTTCATTCGGCGCCGCTTAACGATGCGAACGCTATCGAGGACGTGTTCAAGAAACACGGCGACAGGATCGGTGCGTTTCTGATTGAGCCGATCATGGGCAACTGTTGCGGTATCGCCGCTACGCAGCAATACATGAAGGATGTTCGTGCGCTGTGCGACAAGCACGATGTCCTTATGATCATCGACGAAGTCAAAACCGGTTTTCGTGTTGCCAAGGGCGGTGCGCAGCAGCTGTATGGCGTAAAGGCCGATCTGTGCACTTTTGCCAAAGCGATGGGCAACGGCTATCCGATCTCTGTTGTCGCCGGGCGCGAGGACGCGATGCGTTGCATCGGCGACGGTGTTGTGCACGGTGGTACGTTCACCGGGCATTCGGTATCGCTGGCGGCAGCCAACAAGACCCTGGAAATACTTGACGAGACTGATGCGCTGGAAAAGATCGAGCGCTACGGAAAATCCCTGCAGCAGGGTCTGAGCAAAATTCTTGCCGCGCGGGGGATTAGACACAGTTTTGCCGGCCACCCTTCCATGTCCGGGCTGTTCTTCAACGAGGTGGCGCCGAAGGACTACCGCGCGTGGCTCGACTCGGACTACGAGTTCTACGATAACCTCGCGCAGGAACTGCATGAACTGGGCATTTTGGTCGAGCCGGACTCGCGTGAACCCTGGTTCATGTGCGAGGCTCATGATGTGAAATGTCTTGCAGAAACTCTGGACAAATTCGAGCGTGCGGTAGACATTACATTGAAAAAATTGCCGCCAGTCAGCAAGCAAACAAACACCGGTTAAAGTCAATTGGACTGACGACTGCGGCGGCCGGAAACGACCGCCGCAGTTTCTATTTATATTTCAGCGGGACGCCTTCGATCGATGAAAACCTATGATGCAATCGTAATCGGTGCGGGTCATAACGGACTGACGAATGCCGCGTTTCTGGCCAAGGCTGGTCTGACAGTCTTGTGTGTCGAAAAGAATGACTACATCGGTGGCGCGGCGGTAAGCCGCAATCTGCACAAGGACTGGATCTACTCGAACTGTTCCTACGTTTGCAGCCTGCTGCGGCCCGAAATCTTTCGTGCGCTTGAACTGCACAGGCACGGCCTGCAAGTGACACCCTACGGCGGTTCCGTAACCTTCCTGCAAAATGGCGATTACTTCGGGTCATACTGGGACAATGAAGTCGCCTATCGCGAAAAAGCGCGCTTTTCCAAGCACGACGCTGACGCCTACATTCGCTATTCCACCGATACCATGCGCCAGTGCCGGTTTATCCGTGACTTCCTGCTGCGCACGCCACCGGACCCGACATCGTTCAAGCCGAAAGATATTCGCGAACTGCTTTTGCTAGGCAGGAAGTTCATGGAAATGGGAGAGGACCGGATGTACGAAACCATCCGCTTCTGGACCATGAGCGTTGCCGAGTATCTAGGCGAGTACTTCGAAACCGACGTCATCAAAACGGCGTTGTCTGGCAGCGGCATCATCGGCACGGCGCTCGGCGTGCACTCACCGGGCACCGCCTATGTACTGCTGCACCATTATATGGGTGACGTCGACGGCAACGTCGGCACCTGGGGCTATGCACGCGGTGGCATGGGCGCTGTTTCAAAATCAATCGCCGGCGCTTTTCAGTCATTTGGCGGTGAGCTGCGAACGGAGGCCGGCGTCGACAAGATTGTCGTAAAGAACGGCAAGGTGAAAGGCGTTGCGCTGACCACCGGCGAGGAGATCGACGCGCGCGTGGTCGTCTCCAACATGGACGTGAAGAAGACGTTCCTGAAATGCATGGACGAAAGTGACCTCGATAGCGAGTTCTATCACCGCGTCAAAAATTTCAAGAGCCGCGGCTCCTCAGGCAAGCTGAACATTGCCTTGAACGGATTGCCGACTTTCCCGGCGTTGCCGAAGGGCAGTTCCCTGCTGCACAGCGACATGCATTTCATCGATTCCTTGGAACGCATGGAACGCGCCTATGACGACTGGAAGGCCGGCACCTGGTCGAAGGATCCATACGTCGACATGCTCATTCCGACTCTGGTCGACCCGACAATGGCGCCGCCCGGCAAGCATTTCATGAGCTGTTTTGTTCAGTATTGTCCGCCACAAATCAACGGCCGGCGCTGGACCGATGCGGAGCGCGAAGCATTCGGCAAGACCGTGATCGATCAGATCTCGAACTACAGCCCGGATTTCAAGAGCCTGATTGCGCACGTCGAAATTCGTACGCCGCAGGATATTGACGACCAGATTGGCATCACGGAAGGCAATATTTTTCACGGCGAGCTGACCATGGACCAGCTGTTGTTCAATCGGCCGGTGCCAGGCTATGCACAGTATCGTTCGCCGGTCGGCGGCCTTTATATGTGCGGATCGAGTACTCACCCGGGCGGCGGCGTCATGGCAGCGCCCGGCGCGAACGCGGCTCGTGAAATACTGTTCGATCTGAAACGGCACAACACCGTGCCCGAGAATTTCGGCGATGACTGAGCAATACGACGCTATTGTTATTGGTGCCGGCCACAACGGCCTGGTGTGTGCGGCCTTGCTTGGCAAGGCAGGCCGCAAGGTACTTGTGCTGGAAGCGAATGAACAGGTCGGCGGCGCAGCCATTACACGCAAATTTGCAGATGGCTATTCGGTCTCCGCCTGTGCACACCTGCTGTATCAGTTACAGCCGGAGGTGAAGAAAGACCTCGGACTGCATGTCGCCCTGGCGAGTGACGACATGGAGACCGTTGCCCTGTCCACCGACGGCCGCCACGTTCGCTACAGCGGTGACCGCGTAGAAGGCGTCAGCGACGCCGATGCCGGGAGCTACCGGGAATTCCACCGGCGCATGAGCCGCTTCGCCAGCCTGTTGCAGACTTACCTGAACAAGCCGCCGCCGCGACTCGGCACGAACGACAAAAAGGATTTATTCACGCTTGCGCGCCTCGGTCTTGACCTCAGGCTGCTGGGGCGCAAGGAGATGCGCGAATTCTTGCGGCTCATCGGCATGAACATTCACGATGAAGTCACCGAGCGCTTCGAAAGCACATTGCTGAAAGGAGCGCTGAGTCTCGATGCGGTGCTTGGCACGCATCTCGGCCCGCGCTCGCCGAACACGATCATGACTTACCTTTACCGGATGGCGGGCAATGCGGGGCGACTGGCCACAGCGACCGGTGGTATGGGAGCCGTGACCGAGGCGCTGGCGCAGGCTGCGCGCAGCAACGGGGTCACCATACGCACCGGCATGCCGGTGCAGCGCGTGATCGTCGACAACGGCCGGGTTTCTGGAGTGCAAACGAAAGGCGGTGAAACGTTTGCGAGCATGACCGTAATCTCGAACGCCGATCCGAAGGCCACCATTCTGAATCTCGTTGGTGCGCGCCATGTGGAAACCGGCTTTACGCGGCGAATCAACAACATCCGCATGCAGGGCAATGCTGCAAAACTTCACCTGGCGCTGGACGGTTTGCCGGCAGTGCAGGGCCTGGAGAAAAAGGATTTTGCAGCGCGACTTCTGATTGCACCGGATGAACATTACGTGGAGCGGGCCTTCAACCCGGCGAAATACGGCGAGACC
>JAHKKM010000162.1 GCA_020027645.1 Pseudomonadota bacterium | reverse complement strand
TTGCCAATCGTGACCGGGCCGTACCTGTTCAATACGGAAGATATCGCCGAGATGTTTTCCAGCGTCGGCGCATCCTTGCTGGTACACAATGAAATCGAGCTGGCCCGGACCTTGCTGGAATTATTCGAAAACCGCGAAACCGCACAGTCCATCGGCAACAGGGGCCGCGAAATCGTCCGACAGAACCGTGGCGCGCTGGACCGGTTCCTGTTGTTGCTGCAGCCTCTGATGAAAGGAATCGGCGCTTGATCTGGATCTCGTAGCCGTCAGCGCGGATTGGCGGTTGCACCTTCCTCGCTAATGGCTTGTTCCGGTGGTTTGCGCTCGTTGAGCCAGCGGTCGATTTCTTCCAGATCCTGCACCTGCAACATGCCTGCCGCTTGCTTGAGCCGAAGTACGTTGCCAATGTACGCATAGCGACTGCGATAATAGTTTGTTATTGCAGCATAGACCGCAAATTGGGAATTCAGCACGTCAACAATCGTGCGGGTACCAACCTCAAAACCCGCTTCAGTCGCCTGCAGCGCAGTACGGCTGGATTCGACGGCCTGCTTCAATGCCTGGACGCGGCTGATTTCTGCCAACACGCCAAGGTAGGCGTCGCGCGTTTGTCGCTCGGTCTCCCGGGCCACCCGTTGCAGCTGCTCCCGCGACGCACGGTGCAGATACACGGCTTCGCGAACCCTCGACGATGTGCGACCACCGGTGAAAATCGGCAGATTGAGCTGTACAAATATGGAATCACTCGTGCTGTCGCTTTCAGTTGGAAAGACCGGCCCGACGTTGAATTGAGTAGTACCCGATTGCTCGTTATAGCGGCGTCCAGCTACCAGGTCGATGGTCGGATAGTGGCCGGTGCGACGAAACGATATTTCGTCGCGTGCAACTTCCTCTCCCAGACGACTTGAGACAACGGTGAGGTTCTGTGACATCGCGAGGTCAACCCAGCTCGTTTCGTCTGCAGGATTGGGCGACACCAAGGGGAATTCGTCAGTGGGCGCCGCAAGCGAGGCAACATACTCGCCAGTGATTTCCCGAAGGAATTCGCGGGCGGTCGCCAACGTCCGTTTTGCGCTGATTTCATCTGCTACAGCCTGGTCGTGTGCAGCTTGCGACTCCTGCACGTCGGTAATGGCAATCAGGCCGACGTCAAATCGCTGTTTCGCCTGATCCAGCTGGCGCGCAATCGCCAGGCGGTTGGCGTGAATCGACGTCAAAACATCTTCGGCCCCCAGCACTTCGAAATAGCGGGTTGCAACGCGAATGATCAGGTTCTGCTGGGCTGCTTCGTAGTCCGCCTCGGCCCGCGCAACCTGTTTGTTCGCCTGCTTCAAGCCAACGATCTGGTCCCAGCGAAATACCGTCTGGCGAACCCCGATGTCCCAGGAGTTGGCATCGGTGTCCGATGTGAACGGAGCTCTGGTTACACCTCCTACCGTGTCGATGATCAACTGATTTCCGTTGGATTCGCTGGTCCCATAGGCGGCGTTTGCAGCAAGCTGCGGGAACAGCAATCCGCGCGCCTGCGGTGCCAATTCCGAAGCCGCAAGGCGCAGTGCATCTGCCTCGTGAATAAGCGGATCACTCTGCAGCGCCTGCTGGTAGACCTCCAGTAGCGAAGCGGCCTGCGCCTGCGGTGCCACAATGGAGCACAGTGCAGCTAAAGCCAGGCAACGGATTTCGTAGAGTTTTTTCATCGTATTGCTTCCGTAGATTGGTGGCCGCTCGGGCCTCCGTGAAGGTGTTATAGTCAACTATATCACTAAATCAGTCAAGGTTCGGCCGGGCCGGTGGCGGACCGGGTTTGTGTTCAATAGCGCGCTATCGACGGGTCGACGGTTTGCGACCAGAGGTCGATCCCGCCGCTGACATTGGCCACGCGCCTGAATCCACAGGCCTTCAGGTACTCGGCAACGCGGCGGCTCCTTCCGCCGGAATGGCACAGGACAGCGGTCTGCAGCTCCGAATTCAGCTCACCCAGTCGTTCCGGCAGCCGCGTCATCGGAATGTTTATGGTGCCACCAATTCTGGCAGTTTCGATCTCCCACGGTTCTCGGACGTCCAGCAACTGCCAAAGTTCGCCGCCCTGTTGCCGGGAGCTCAGTTCCACTGGCTCGATTTCTTCTATCATCTGATCGGGATTCCGGATCGCACAGACAGTAGATGCCACAAGACGCAATCCGGTTTCAATATCATGTTCCGGTGAGGTCGGTCAGAAGCGGAATCTGTTGCGAATGGGGAAATTGACCAGCGGGGAGAGATCGGTCTCGAAAAGCGCAGTACTGGTCCAGTCAGAGTCCTCATTGCGAATGATCAGTCGTGCCTCCTGCACAGGTGATTCACCGACGACCGCAAACAGCCTGCCGCCCGGGCGCAATGCAGAAACAAAGCGTCGGTCTAAATAAGGCATGGAAGCAGTGACAGCAATCGCATCGAATTCCCCTGCAGGTAACTCCCGGCAGGCATCCATACAGGCCAGTTCGACATTGGCAATACCCGCCCGCTTGAGTCTGGTTGCCGCCGACGAGAGGAAATCATCGAATACATCCATGCTGTACACCGACGATGCCAGCTTTCCGAGACAGGCGGTGATGTAAGCACTGCCCGTACCAACTTCGAGCACATGGTCGCCTGGTGTGATCATGAGCGACTGCAACATCCTGCCCTCGACGATCGGTGTCATCATTTTCTGCCCGTGCCCCAGCGGCATTTCGGTATCAGCAAACGCGAGGTCATGAAATTCCGCTGGCACGAAATTCTCGCGTGCAACGTCCGACATTACGTCGAGTACATGTAAATCGTTCACGTCGAAAGCCCGGACCTGCTGGACCATCATCTGGCGACGTGCGAACTCGGTATCCATGCGGTTTGTATCCTGTAGTCCACTGTTATTGTTGAAGATTATCATTCCACGGTCGCGTGCCCAGGGACCTCTTTCGAAACCAGTTTGCCGGGCGTTTCAGAATTATGGTGAATTGCTGCAGTGCGCCGTAACGGCTGGGATATGCTTCGCGTTGAGTCCGGATAATGCTCGACAACACCTAAAATCTCCATCGAAGGAGATCCGTCACGAGCGCTCAATAATAACAAATGATCGTTTCACGGCATCATTTGCAGGATTGCCGACAGGGACAGACGAAACTTGAGCCGCGACCGTTCAGAAGTTGATCTGCACGAGAGTCATGCCGGGGATGCCCGGATACCAGTGCTGGCAGTGCCATGTCATCGATAATGCTCACCATTATACTTGCAGTTACGCTGGCTATGGCTGTCGGCGGCATGCTGCTTTTGTGGCGCGGCAATCGCAAGACAGAACGGCGCCTGGGCATTTTGAACAGCGAGTTGATCGCAGTTTCCGGCGATGCGTCCGTGGGGCGGCGACTGCCGGCAAGCGGGGACGGCGAGATCGCCCGACTGACGGATACCATCAATCGCCTGTTCGACGCATTGGGTGAGCGTGACGAGGAAATTCAGGACCGTGACAAGCTGTTCATGGATTTCGCGCGGACACTGCCGGAAATCGTGCTTGTCCATGATGAACGCATACTGCTTGCAAACGACAGCGCTGCTGCATTGATTGGTGTGAGTGCCGATCAACTGGAAGGCCGGGACGTTGCTGACCTGGTCAAGCCAGCGTATCGCGCGCTGTTCCGAAAGACGATGGCAAAGCGCCTCGCCGGCGAAAGCGTGCCGCGGCGGCTCGAGATTCAGTTGATCAATGGCAATGAACAGGGACTCTGGGTCGAGGCCCAGAGTTCCGCCATAGAATATCGTGGCACGCCGGCCATCCTCACGATTGCGCGCGACGTTGGCTATCGTAAGAGCCTGGAGTTATCCCTGAGTCGCAGCAAGCGTCAGGCCCAATACACGCTCGAGTCGATTTCCGAAGGCGTCATTACGACGGATAATGAAGGTCGCATCGATTACATGAATCGTGCAGCCGAATCAATGACCGGCGCGAATCGGGAAGAGGCGTCGGGACATACCATTGCGGAACTGTTTTCGTTGATCGACGAAACCGACAGACGTGCGCTGGGCGATCCGGTCGAGAAGTGTCTGGCCATGCGACGCCGCGTCAATATGGGCCGCCGTGCACTTCTCGTTAGCAAGAACGGTGAACACGAGCATTCGGTCGAGATCACGGCATCGCCCATACGTGGGCCGGGAAACAGCATCTCCGGTACTGTCGTTGTCTTTCACGATGTCAGTGAAGTACGCGGCCTGACCCGCCAGATGAGCTATCAGGCTACGCACGATCCATTGACCGGCCTGGTGAATCGCAGGGAATTCGAGAGGCGACTGCAGGAGGCCATGGACACGGCGCGCACCGACGAGAACGCGCACATGCTTTTCTATATGGATCTCGATCGATTCAAGGCCGTTAACGACAGCTGCGGCCATCTTGCGGGCGACAACCTGCTCCGGGAAGTCGCTACGCTTATCAAAGACAAGGTCCGGGACTCGGATTTTGTCGGTCGGCTCGGTGGCGACGAATTTGGCGCATTGCTGTCGCGATGCCCGATCGACAAGGCGCGGCAAATCGCTGCAGATATCTGCACAGCGGTGGCCGATTATCGCTTTGTCTGGAAGGACAAGATCTTCAACATCGGGATCTCGGTAGGGCTGGTCGAGATCAATCATGCAAGCGGTACGCTGCAGGACGTGATCAGTGCGGCAGATTCCGCGTGCTACGTCGCCAAACAGCGCGGACGCGGGCAGGTGCACGTGTATTCAGCTCGCGATGAAGCGATCGCTCGCGAACGCGGTGATATTCAGTGGCTGCGCCAGCTTCAGGATGCACTTCACGAGGGACGATTCGAGCTCGCGACGCAGCCAATCATTGCAACGGGATCCGATGAGTCCGGTCCGTCAGTGGAAGTTCTTATACGGCTGCCGGACAGTCATGGGCGTACCGCGAATACGGCAGAATTCCTGCGTCCCGCAGAGCGGTACCAACTGATGCCGCAAATCGATCGCTGGGTTATCAATGCGACACTGGCGGCCATAAATTCCGGAAAAATCAAACTTGCAGGGAAGCGCAGCTGCACGATCAATATTTCCGGGCAGACGCTTGGCGATGAGAGTTTCCTCGGATTCGTTGTCGAAGCTTTGGACAGCAGCGGCGTTTCGCCAGCGAGCATTTGCTTCGAAGTAACGGAGAGCGCGGTCTCAACCAATGTGCAGCATGCACAGCGGTTTATTGAAGTGCTGCACGGAATCGGTTGCGAATTCGCCCTCGATGACTTCGGCAGTGGACTCGGTGCGTTTTCAAGTCTGAAGCGCCTGCCCGTCGACTACCTGAAAATCGACGGATCGTACACGCGAAACCTGGGTTCCGATCAGCTCAATCAGGAGATGGTCGCGGCGATGATCAAGCTCGCGCGTACGCTGGAGTTCCGCGTGGTCGCAGAGCAGGTCGAGCAGCAGGAGGATTTCGACTGGCTCCGCAATGCGGGTGTGCACTTTGTGCAGGGAAATTTCGTCGAGCCGCCGTCAACTCTGGGCAGTGCAACCAGCGGCACCTATCGCATTCTCAGCCTGACGGACGCAGGGCAGAGCGTAAACTAGGCTCAAAACGTAGGCTTTCGCCGATCAAAAAAACGCCGGGCATGCCCGGCGTTTTCATTGAATCGCAAGCTGTTAAAGCAAAGGTACCATCAGCAAGGCCACAATGTTGATGATCTTAATCAACGGATTGATGGCCGGACCCGCCGTGTCTTT
>JAHKKM010000036.1 GCA_020027645.1 Pseudomonadota bacterium | reverse complement strand
GATCCTCTTTTTATGCTTACATTTCAATAATATGCGTGATAAACCCAAAGCTGCTTCCGGGGTCCTGGACAGCACGGCATGAGAGCCACCGCCCGACCTGAAATCGATCTGTTGTGCGCGCTTGTGCGGCGACGTTCGATCACGCCCGAAGACGCCGGCTGCCAGGCACTGCTCGCATCGCGGCTTGATGCCATTGGTTTTCGGTGCGAATCGTTGCCGTTCGCCGATGTGAGCAACCTGTGGGCGCGACGCGGCAGCGGCAGTCCGCTGCTCTGTTTTGCCGGGCATACGGACGTGGTTCCCCCCGGGGAGCCGGCCGGCTGGGCGACCGATCCGTTCGAACCGTTTATCAAGGATGGCGTGCTTTTCGCGCGCGGTGCCGCCGACATGAAAAGCGGGCTCGCTGCCATGACAGTCGCGTTGGAAATGTTTGTCGCGGAAAACCCGGACCACGACGGTAGCCTCGCCGTCCTGATTACCAGCGATGAGGAAGGCAAGGCGAGGGATGGGACTTTGAAGGTCATGCAGTCGCTGCGTGACCGCGGGGTACACATCGACTGGTGCGTGCTTGGCGAACCGTCAAGCCAGGTCGTTCTCGGCGACACGATCAGGATCGGCCGCCGTGGATCCTTGAGCGGCATATTGACGGTGCGGGGCGTGCAGGGCCATGTGGCGTATCCGCAGCTCGCCGACAACCCGATCCGGCGTTTCGCACCGGTGCTTGCCAGGCTCCACGAAATCGAATGGGACCGAGGCAACGAACATTTTCCGCCGACCAGCTTTCAGGTGGTGGAGATTCACAGCAGCGCCGGCGCACCCAATGTCACACCGGGCGAGTTGAACGCCCGGTTCAACTTGCGTTACTCAACAGAATGGACGCACGAGAGCCTCAAGCGCCGGATCGCCGAGATCTTCGATGAGTACGACATTGACTATCAGCTCGACTGGCATTTGTCCGGCGAGCCGTTCCTGACCGCGCCGGGGCGCCTCAGCGCTGCCGTTGCCGACGCTGTCAAAGCAGAGACCGGTATCGATCCTGAGCTATCGACCGGCGGCGGCACGTCGGATGGCCGATTTATCTCCCCGGCCGGAACCGATGTCGTGGAGATCGGCCCGGTCAATGCGTCAATTCACAAGACCAACGAACACGTCATCGTCGACGACGTTTCGCGCCTGACGCGCATTTACCTCGGGATCATCGAGCGCCTCTTGCTGCCGTTGTAGGAGCCTGCAGGGGCGACCTGGGACGGCGACGCACCGACATGCCTTTCGAGCGAGTTAAGACTTCCGAGTGAGAAAGGCATGGCGGTGTGGCGCCGCTGTCGCTGCTGTTCAGGCCAAGAGTCGCCTGCAATGCAGGCTCCTACAGCGCAAGACCACAAGACGGCGACACGACGGTATGCCTTTCGAGTGAGTTAAGACTTCCGAGCGAGAAAGGCATGGCGGCGTGGCGCCGTCGAACAGGTTAGTCGGTCTCTGTCAGACCTTTCGCAGGTTGTTCCAGACGCCGAAGCCACCGACAGTAACGATGGCGATCAGCACCCACGCCGGCATCGAAAGTCCCAGCAATTGCCAGTCGACGGCTGCGCACTCGCCGGAGCCGCTGAAGACCAATTTCAGTACATCCGCGAGCGGGAAACTTTCGAGCATGTAATCCAGCCCCGGGCCACAGGTGGGAACCTGGTCGGCGGGCAGGTTTTGTAACCGTACGTGCCAGCCGGCCACAGCAGAACCGGCCAACGTTGCCAGCGCGATCAACGCTGCGTAGACGTAGCGCCCTGCCCCGCTGGCACCGTGCAGTGCGGCAACCAGGAATACGATTCCCAGCGCAATGACCGCAAGCCTTTGCAGTATGCACAGTGGACAGGGCGTCAACAGCAGTACGTGTTCGGCATACAGGGCGTACGCCATCAATCCCACACAGCAGGCAAAACCCAGCAGGTTCAGAAATCGGCGACCTGTCAGCAACATGTATATCGTGCTCCAGCCAGGATTATTGCTTGTCCTTGGCGTGACGCGTATGCCGGATATCGCGTCCTTCGACCATGTAGACCACGTACTCGCAAATATTTTTTGCGTGATCGCCGATCCGCTCCAGCGCCCGGGCCGCCCAGGTGACATTCATCACGCGCTGCACGCTGTGCGGGTCTTCCATCATGAACGTGATGCATTGGCGCGTGATTGCGTCATATTCGTCGTCAACACGGTCATCTTCGAGCATTATGGACTTGCAGGCCTCAATATCGAGGCGTGCGAACGCGTTCATAGTGTCTCGCACCATTTGCAGCACGTGGTGACCAAGATTCTTCAGTTCAATGTAGGAATCTGTCGGGCGATCCATGCCGGCAAGCTTGGATGCCAGGTAGCCGATCTTTTCCGATTCGTCGCCGATTCGCTCCAGGTCCGTAATGGTCTTGATGACCGCAACGATCAATCGAAGGTCGCTCGCCGCCGGCGCGCGGGTCGCAAGTATGCGTCCGCATTCTTCGTCGATGCTGACCTCGAGCTTGTTCACTTTGTAATCGTCCTTCGCGACCCGGAGTCCAAGTTCGCTGTCGCCACTGACGACGGAAGATATTGCATCGGCCAACTGCGTCTCGACCAGGCCACCCATGGCCAGTACGCTGTTCCGCAGATTGTCCAGATCCTTGTTGAAACGCTTGGAAATGTGGCCGGTCAAATCGGTGGTTTGCATCCTGATCTCTGCGAAAATCTGTAAGGTTCTTCAGTGAGGCAAGTATACGCGCGAACCGCAACTTCGCCTACGCTGTGCACTGCAACGTGAACCTGCGATCGTATTCCATGATTATTACGTTTATTTGACCCAGAGCGCGCCGCCTGCCGCAGCTGACTCAGAATTGGAATTGCACATCGAGCATGACCCGGTCGAAGCCCAGCTCGTTGCCCGTGAATCCGCCATACTCGGAAAAAATGAAGCTGCCGTTAAAATAGATGTTTTCGCGAAGCATATAGCGTGCTTTGAAGTAATGACCGCTGGCATCGGTCAGGCCATCCGCGAGATCCGAATCGTTGTAGGTTGAGTTCAGTGCATCGGCACCCGTGTCGTGCCAGGCATAACCGAATTGCATGCTGCGCGCCTTCTTTGCCTCACCGACAGTGACACCGAATGTGTACGCAGTATCCTCACGGCTCACCTCGGTATTCACCAGGTAGTCGCCGAATACGGTAACGGGCCAGCTGCCAAGCAGGGTTCGGTATTGCGCACCGAGTTCAACTTCGTCGTAGTCATAGACGTAGTTGCCGTTGACATCGACGGTATTTCCTTCCGGGTCATCGTTGTAGAACGGTGCCTGGCCGATCGTGTTCGAATAATTGAAGTAACCTAGCGCCAGGATGACCGCAGAATCTGCTGAGGTTGGCAATTCGACACCTGCCTGAACCGTATTAAGCCGCGATTCCGCTTCATCGGATCGTTCCGCAACGATGAAGCTGCCAGCAGAGCCGAAAAATTTCTTGCCCTTGTACGCGACAATCAGCCCTTCCGGATTCAGGTCCGCGTCCCAGACCAGGGTCGTTGCAGCAGCGCGAAACCAGGGTTTATCCATTTTTCCTGCTGTCAGTAACCAGTTCTCGTGAAATTTCCAGGCGACATATGCCAGGTGGATGCCGATGTCCTTGGTGGTAAAGCCGTCACCGAAGGTCTGATTATTCGACACCGGATCATCACCGCCGGTCGCCAGACCAATACCCACGCGAACGTCCGGAGCAAGGTCGGCCGAAATACCGAGGCGGCCGCGAAACCTTGCGCGATCCCGGTTCTCGGCCTCGTCTTCGCGGATCATTTCGTAACGCAAGCGCAGGTCGCCAGTGACGACAACGCTGTCTGCCCAGCTTGCCGGCGACTCGTCTGCGAGTGCCGCTCCGCCAAGTGCCGGTCCGGCAAATAACAGGCAAAGTCGCGAATGCTGGCACGCAAATATATGTTTCATATGGTTTTCTCGATCACATCCCATTGTTGTCTAATGGTCGCGGGCGGTGCATGGTCACGGCGGGCGGCCGTTGCAGATTGATGACAATCATGTGACCGCAACATTACGAGCAAAGTATGTCTCGTCCATGACAGTTATATTGCAATTCCATGACAGATGCCGCCGATGTGGCATGAGCATCGTCAACGCGAGGCGCCAGTTCCTGCGGAGATTGGCATGGGCTGGTCGATGACAATGCGGCTGGGCGGGAAACGGCAGATGAAAGTCGATCCCTTTCCCTGCTGGCTGTGAATTTCGAGTTTGGCATCGTGACGTTCGAGCGCGTGCTTGACGATTGCAAGCCCGAGGCCGATTCCCCCGTCGTCACGGCTACGGCCCGAGTCCACGCGGAAGAACCGCTCGGTCAGGCGGGGGATGTGGTCTTCGGCGATACCCTCGCCGGTATCCGCAACGATCAACTCCGCCCCGTCTGCACCGCTGCGCCACGTCAGAGTGACGCTGCCATCTTCTGGTGTGTGGCGCATCGCGTTGCTCAGCAGGTTTGTTACAATCGACTCGATTTCCGCCAGCCGCCCGACGATCCGGGCGCGTGATTCGCAATTGACCGTAAGTGTCGGCCCCTTTGCTTTTCCCGCATAGGCTTTTCTTGTTGACGCCAGCAGCGCTGCAACATCCACGTGCTGGTCGACTCTTTCGCCGATGGGCGCTTCCAGCCTGGACAATTCGAGCAGCTCGGCCACGATATTGTTCATGCGTGCTGCCTGGGAGCGCATTTGCGCAACCGGTGCGCGCCACGCTTGCGGAACGTCCGGATCCTCGGCAAGCGTATCGAGATAACCACTGATTACCGTCAGCGGCGACCTCAGTTCGTGGGATGCATTCGCTACGAATTCACGGCGCATGGTCGCCAGGCGCCGCCTTTCCGTAATGTCACGCACCAGCAACAACTGCTGGTTACCGCCATACGGCACGACGCGGCAGAGCAACCAGTTACCCGACCTTGCCGGCGACGGAATTTCGACGCCAGCCTGCGGAATGCCGGACTTCAGGTACTCGATGAACAGCGGATCCCGAACCAGGTTGTCAATGCGCTGACCGCGATCCTGGCGTTGCTGGAGATTCAGGAGTTCCTGTGCGGCCGTGTTGCACAGTACGATTTCGAATTGCGAGGTTAGGACTATTCCGCCATCTGGCATCGCATTGGTGGATTCCCTGACTTCCCGGAGCAGCTGCCGATAGGCCCTCTTGTGACGTCGACTGCGCTGCTTCAGAAAGCTGAAACGGGCAAACATCTGCGACCAGATGCCTTCGCCGTAACGAAAGGCTTCGAAATCGCCGATGCGCAGAGCACGATCGAATATCAGTAACTGTCGTATGTGCCATGCCAGAGCAGCAAGCGCCGCAATCAGCAGCCCCCAGTCGGCGTGACCGTAATACCAGCCTATCAGCGTGGCGCCTGTGAGCAGCAGCAATGTGCTGACAAGAAACCTGCGCCAGGACTCAGGCATCGGCGTTCCGCGGCGAAAACCGGTAACCGGCGCCTCTCACCGTCTGTATGTAGCGATCGGCACCGCTGCGTTCGAGTGCCTTGCGCAGCCGGCGCACATGCACATCCACGGTGCGTTCCTCGATGTAAACATTGGCGCCCCAAACGCGGTCGAGCAGCAGCGTCCGGCTGTAGACGCGCTCGGGGTGTGCCATCAGGAAATGCAGCAGGCGATATTCCGTCGGTCCCAGTCGAACCTCCGCGCCGCCGGCAAGCACGCGATGCCCTGCGGGATCCAGTTCCAGCGTACCGGACTTCAGGACTGTCTCTCCGCCTGTGCCCGAGCGCCGCAATACTGCCTGTATTCTTGCGACCAGCTCGCGTGGCGAGAAAGGCTTGGTAAGGTAATCATCGGCGCCGCTGTCCAGACCCGTGACCTTGTCGTGCTCATCGGCGCGTGCTGTGAGCATGATTATCGCCAGATTCTCGTTCTCCTGGTCGCGCCTCAACATGCGGGTCAGCTCGAGCCCACTCATATCCGGCAGCATCCAGTCTACCAGCGCCAGATCCGGACGCTCATCCGCAAGGAGCTCGCGCGCGCGCCGGCAATCGGCTGCCTCGAGTGTCTCGAAGCCCGCCCGTGCAAGATGAAACGCTATCATTTCGCGTATCGGCGTTTCATCTTCCACGATAAGTACTTTGGTTGCCGCCATCGTCTGCTTGCTCTGGATCACGCGCGGTCCGCGCACACACACAAAATTACCGACGTATTACAACAATCGATTGTTACAGATCCGTGACGCTGGCTGTTAATGCCGGCTTACGCAGCACATAGCCATGCAAGCGCGGTCGAATAATTCCAATACGTTACCGGCTGGCATTGGTCACAGGCTCCGCAACTTTGTTGCGCAAATAGGCAAGCTGCAATCGTGCCGCGTCTATCGATTGTCCCTGTTCGTACGCTGCGGCGCCGATTCTCAGCAAGCAACGGGCCCGCGGATGCCAAATGTTGCTGGTGACCGCGATCGCAGGCGCACAGCCAGCGGCCAATTGCGGATAGCGCTGCCAACCGCCACCCGCGGCGGTCCAGCCTGTGCCTTTCAGCAAGTCTCGCCGCTCGACCGATACGATAGCCTCGGAATCCTGTGGCACTGGCAATCCCCGTGAATCGGCCAGGTAGGTCGCGAAGTACACCTCGTTCATGTGTGCATCCTGTGCTACAGCGATCCTGTCAGCGCGTTCTCCTTCGATGACCTCTGCCGCTATTGCCGCGAGCGACGACACCGGCACCAGCGGAAGGCTGGCGCCGAAACACAGTCCCTGGGCCACCGATGCCGAGATGCGCATGCCGATGAACGAACCCGGGCCATTGCCGAGCACGACGGCGTCCAGATCGGCAGCAGCGAGGCCGCTTTCATCGAGCAGTTGCCGGATCATGGGCAGCAGGATGCGCGTGTGTTCGCGCGGTTCGATGCGGTGCTGTTCCCTGATAACGTCGCCATCCTGCAATGCGACCGAGCAGGCGTCACTTGACGTCTCTATAGCCAGCAGCCTCATCCGGCCTGGCTCCGTGCCTCGTGCTGTGCCAGGAACGCCGCCACTTCCTCCATCGAATCGGTACTTTGCATCGGCTCCAGGCATTTCAGGAACAGCTGGCCATAATTCTTGCCCGTAATGCGCGGATCGCAAAGCACGATGACTCCATAATCCGCCTGATCGCGCAGCAGGCGGCCTGCACCCTGTTTGAGAGCCAATGCGGCCTGCGGTAACTGGTGCTCGGCAAAACCGTTGCCGCCACGACGGCGTATGAATTCGAGCCGCGCCATCATCAGCGGGTCGGCCGGAGAGGCAAAAGGCAGCTTGTCGATAGCAACGATAGTCAGCGCCTGCCCGCGCACGTCGACACCCTCCCAGAAACTGCCGGTACCGAACAGCACTGCATTGCGATGATCGCGAAAACGGCGCAACAGATCGTCCCGCGGCGCATCGCCCTGGACCAGCAACGGCCGGCCACGAAGCATTCGCTTGTGCCGGCTCGCCCATTTCCGGGCAGCATTCAGCGCGCGATGACTGGTGAACAGGCAGAACATGCCGCCCGTGGTCAGGTCCAGCAGCGGAATGACCGTCTCCAGCATTTTGTCCGTGTGCTCCGGATCCGACGGCGCCGGCAGCCCGGGAGGCAGGAACACCAGTCCGTGTTTTTCGAGCGCGTACGGACTGGGGAAACTGAGACCGGGCACTGCGCCGAGCCCCATTCGGTCCGCGAAGTGGCTGAAATCCTCTCCAATGGCGAGCGTCGCGGAGGTAAATACCCAAGCCTGGTGACCGCCACTCATCAATCCGCGCAGGGTGTCAGCGACATCCAGCGGTGTCAGATTCAGCCGGATGCTGCGCGGATTGACGTCAAGCCAACGCAGTCCGTCCCAGCCGTCGTCAGCGGAAAGTTGTGCCAGCCGGTCGATGACACTTATCAATTGCTCATTGAGCTTGTCGATCTCGATCGATGCATCGACCAGGTTCTCGAGTCCTGCGAGCAAGTCCTGCAATGCAGACTGCAAATCGCGTAGCGGTGAGTGAATATCCGCTATTACCGCCGACAGCTCGTGACGCCCCTCGGTATGCGGCGATTCCGCACGCAGGCGCTGAGTGGCTGTTTGAACCTTGTCGATACGACGATTGAGTTCGCGATTGGCAAACGGCAGGGTTGCCGCCCGCAACTCGTCGAGCAGGCGCTCCAGTTCGCGGCTGCCAACGCTTATGCCGAAGAATTGTGCCGCCAGGTCCGGAATCTGGTGCGCTTCATCTAGAATGATCGCCTCTGCGCCCGGCAAGAACTCAATGAAGCCTTCTTCCTTGAGCGCCAGGTCCGCGAGCAGCAGGTGATGATTGACCACCACCAGGTCCGCTTCCTGTGCCGCACGGCGCGCCTTCACGACATGGCAGTCCTGGTAAAAAGCACACTGCTTTCCAAGGCAATTTTCCGTGGTCGAGGTGACCAATGGCCACACCGCCGAATCTTCCGCGACCTCGATGAGTTCGGCGCGATCGCCACTGGTGGTGCGATGTCGCCATTTCTGCACCGCCTCAAGATCGGCGGCGACGTTGTCCGAACCGCGCGTGGACTCGGCTGCCGATTCGAGGCGTTGCAAGCAAAGATAATTGGCACGCCCTTTCAGCAGGGCGGTGGTCACCGGACGGCCGACCGCTTTCGAGATCAGCGGCAGGTCACGGTGGTACAACTGATCCTGAAGCGCTTTGGTGCCGGTTGAAATGATGGTTTTTCGGCCACTCATCAGCGCCGGCAACAGGTACGCAAAGGTCTTGCCGGTGCCGGTGCCCGCCTCGACGACCAGTTTGCTTAAGTCCTCGATCGCCTCGGCGACGGCTTCGGCCATCCATGCCTGGCCGGCGCGCGGCTGGAATCCGGGCAACAGGCCCTTGAGCGGGCTCGACGGGCCGAAAAAATCTGCAAGGCTAGTCATCGGCGAACTATACCCCGCGGCATCACCCGGGTCGCATTCGATTATTGGCTGCGATAACGGGTGAAACGACCCTCGGCGCTAACGGCATTGGCAAACCAGGACTAGCGCTGTCCGGCTATGTCTTTCAAAGTCTGCTGGTCGGCCTTGATCGAGATCCTGAAATACGGTCCCTGTGCCGTGTAACGGGCCGCTGAAAAATCGCTGTCATGGAACCCTGCAACGTTGTAGCCGAGTGTCAACCACAGGTTGTCGCGGACGTTGTAACCCACATCGAGGCCAATTCCGTAATCAATCACCTTCGACTGCCAGGAATGATAGGTGCTGGTGTTGATCGCAGCCTCCCATTTCTCACGGAATCCCTTGCGGAAATCAATGCCGATCAGATCGGTGTAACCGGTAAAGTCCTGGATGCCGAATTCGCTGCGCACGTATTTGAATGCATACTGCAGCGATAGCTGGCTGGATTCGTTCAGCCGGCGATTGGCGTTGAAATTGTTGATCAGTCGCCAGCTTTGCTGTTCGCTGTCGATCGCCGAGGCATCGTCGTAAATGAGGTCTATTCGATCGAGGAAGGACCATGCACTTTCCGCAACCCGGTAGGCCCAACCCATTCGCAGATCCGCGGTGGTTGATTCCGATGCATCGACGCGCTCGCTCTTCAACAGACTGAAGCCTGCCGACATGCCGTGACCACGGTCGGCTTCGCGATACCAGCCGCTCAGCAAACCCGTGCGCTTTTCACTGTCCGCATCGCGATACTCGATGCGGCTGTTGGTACTCCAGAGCTCGGCCTGATACATGGCGCCAAGGAAAACCGCCACGAAATCATCCCGCAACGAGCCGGACGCGAGCTCTCGTTCGTCATCGAAGCGTTGCAGATCTGTACCCTTCAGGGTCCGGGTCTGATCCACGCCGAAATCAACCGCCCAACGATCGTTGATCTGCAATCCCTGAACGAGGCCGACATTTGCAAACAGACGCGGGCCGTATTCATGCATTTCGTTGCTTATGCTGCTGTTGAACTGGGCCCGGTGCCAAGGCGTTGCGCGGACGCCAACTCTCGACATGGTCGATTCGACTTCCTGGCCGCTCGCATGTTCGTACTCGGTAACCAGGTCGACACCGGGCAACATTGCGTAGTCCGCACCGACGACGACCCTCGAGAGGTAATCGCTGTTTTCGGCTTCGCCACCGAGCGAGTAACTGCCGTTCAAACGCAAGGTCAATGCGTCGTCGAACACCTGCTGACTGATACCAGCATCGACGAGGTTACTTGCGAGCTTCGTGCCATCCGTAAATTCGTCTTCTGCATACAGCAGCCCGACGTTTGCTGCCATGGCCTGATTGCGGTACATGATGTCAGCGTCTGCCAGGTGCCGCTCCGCACCAGTCTCGAGGTTTTCCTGCATCGACGCCTGCGCGTTGACGGACAACGATTCATTCAGCTCGAGCCGTCCATCCACGCCGTAATTCCGAATCCCCTTTTCTGCGGTGGACTGCTGTCCGAGGCCGAAGTCCTGGTCGATTTCCCTGTGGTAGACACGCAGGTCCAGCCACTCGCTGCGATGCTCTACGCTGAGCGCTTCTGCGGTTCCGCTCAACTGGTTGCCGGCAACTTCAGTATTGCTTTCGGCAAGCTCCGCGCGGACCAATGTGCTGGCGGTTGGCTGCCAGCGAACGTCCACCCCGCTCATATCGCCTTCCGCAGCCTGTTGTCCATCATTGATGTGGCTGACACCGACTTCGATACTTCGGTCCGCGGTGCGAACCGCGGCACGTCCGCCGGCAATCAGGTCGCCCTCCGCCGTCGACGCGCTTTCGTACTCGGCGACGATATAGATCAGGTTGAATTCCGGATCACGACTCGGTACGGGTTGCTTGAAGAAGATCGTGCCGTCAAGGTAGTCGATGTTGTAGTCGAGGAAGCGATTCATTGTCTGGCTCGACAATACCAGCGCCGGGTCGAATCGATCACGGACTTCGATCCTGACGATTTCGCTGTTGCCTATAATCGGTGCCCTGCTCAGGCGGTACAGGCCGTACGTGCCATCACCCTGCAATTCGTCCCTGGAAAAAGTCTGGTCTGTTTCAGCGGCGAATACGTTGTACGCGACATGTTCACCTTCGTATTCACTCTTGATTCCGTTAAAGCGCCGTTCGTAACGGGTCAGTTCGGTGGTCGACAGGCCGGTATCGTAATCGCCGAACAGGGCGACGAACTGCTGACGTTCGAGTTTGAGGTACAACTTGCGCTGACTCGGTGCCTCGAATCGCTGTTCGGTGTTGTCGCCGTACAAGGTGTAATAGTCGTTCGGATTGACGTTGGTGAGGAATTGTTCCCGCGCCTGATCGGCATCGCGTGCCGAGTCATAGGCGATGGTCATGAGGAACTCACCTTTGATCCGGCCTTTCGCAAAAAAGGCCAGCCTGCCATCCTCGTAGAAGCCCTCTTCATTTCCTGCTTCGAGTGCCGCTGTGGCGTTTTCCGACAGCGTGTTGTAGCCGGCCGTGCCTTCGCCAAAGCCCACCAGGATCCAGTCTCGCGGTTCTGGTTCCAGCCAACTGCGGATTTCCTGCTCGCGCTCGCCATCGAATTTGAGATGCAGGGTGGCCATACCGCTATCGGTGGTCGGTTCCAGTTCTATGAGCGCAACCCCGTCCCTGCCGACCGTATAGAGTGGCTCGCGGCTGCCGATACTGACGATCTCGTTCTTGCGGTCGTTTTCGACTTCCCACCACGCACGGTAAGGGCTATCGACTCGAAACGCACCGACGCTGGTCTGGCGAGCCGGCTGGCCGAAACGATCAAACAGTCGTACCGCTAGCAAGGGTCGAACCCTGCCGTCGGCAACCAGCACGGAAGACTCGGACACCAGCTCGCCGCGCACAGCGGGACCCGCATAATGCACCGAACGATTCAGTCGCTCGACCACGCTGCCATCCGGCCCGAGTATTTCGGCAACGATTGTGTTGGGACCTTCAACCAGGTCCACGCCGGCCCAGCGGCTTACCGCAACCGTGCGTCGCGTATTGACTTCGATGCCGTCGAAATTGAGCGGGTTCACCTCCGCACCATTGATGAACAACGCTACTTTCTGATCGAGGCGATGCCTGAGAGCAATCTTGATTGCCGGAATGGCGGGTCGGTATCCATCGTCCGGTAGAACCCAGCCGATGCCATCGGCAAGCGAGTTGACGTGTGGCATCACCTGTGGCGCTGGCGTCAGGTGATCCAGCAGCGCCTGTTCGTTGATCATTTGCGCGGTTGCTTTTTCCGAACCGGGCAACATACCCCGAGTTTCTGCAATCAGCGTACCGCTCGATGCCTGTTTCACGCGGACAAAGGATTGTTTGCCGGGACGTTGTCCGCTGAGTACCAGCTCGACCCGCCGATTTGCGCGGCGGCCTTCTGCGGTTTCGTTGGTCTCCCGCGGATCGTCAGGGCCGCGGCCTTCGACCTGGATGTTGCGATCGGGAACGTCCAAACCCTGCGCAATGTAATTCGCTACAGCATTGGCACGCGCCCTGGATAAAACATAATTGTCGGCATACAGGTGCTGATTCTGCGGCGCGATGGCCACGCCGTCGCTGTGCCCTACGGCTGCGATCTGGATGTCCCTTACGCCGTTCCAGCTTTCGATCAGCGCATCGAGTTGCGTCATGTCTGCAGCCGAAAGTTGTGCCGACATCACATCGAACTGGAGATTCAGCACATAGCCCGTGTTCTCGCTGGTCGATGGCTCTCTTACCATCAGCGTTTCGGCAACCGGGGTTTGCTGCCCGGGTTGGATCGGCGAATCGAATCGTGCCAATGCCCGTGTACGCAGGTCCCCGGCAACGCTCGTGTCTATGCGCGCATCGAAACGGACGTCGCTGCGCCAGTCATCGCTACGACCCGCCAGCGACAGTGACAACGATTGTCCGGCGATTCGCGGGTCGTCGGTTGCCGCGCCGTCGACCTGCATTGTGCCGACCTTGTAACTGACGCCCTCAGGCAGCATCACCATGAGACTCAGATTCTCGATCGAGACGTTACCGTTACCCAACAGCGTGATCGTGTAGGAAACTTCGTCAGCATTGTCCTTGCCGGAATTCTGCAATTCGACGTTGACCCGCCCTTCCGGCGCCTGTTTGCGCTTGAGCCAGAAGTCGGCACGGGTAAGCGACCCGCGTGTTGTTTCGACAAACTGCGAATCGGCCCGGCCGGCAAAGCGCGCCGCACTGTCGCAGGCACTTGCTGTGAAGTAATCGGGAACCGTCTGCGGATCGAGCTGCGCCACGTGGCCACCCGGCGGCAAGCCTTCGAAGTGAAAGCGACCACCAGCGTCGGTCACGGCATAACGTCCATCTTCCAGGTAGACGCGAACACCTTCGACACCCCGGTCCTCGGCGACCGACGACGAGCTGCATTCCGCTTCGACCACGCGGCCGATCAGCGTGCTGCTGGAGCGGAACAGATCTTCCGTCAGGCGAATTAGGGCTTGCGACTGATTCGAGACCAGCCCGTTTGCATCACTCGCAACTGCGGTGTTGACGAGTTCCTCGTTCCTGGACCCGCCAACGATCTCAACCACGTAGGAAACCCTTACTTGCTGTCCGGCTGCGAGTTGCCCGACAGCAAACACGAGCTGCAGGGTATTGCTGTCGAGCATCGGATCGGCAGCTGCGACGCCGTCCTGCAGTACGGAGCCTGGCACAAAACGCATAGCCGGCGGAAAACTGTCGATAATCTGCACACCCGGTGCGGTACTCACAGTTGCCGTGTTTTCAATGACCAGTTCGTAACGCACGAAGTCGCCGGGTGCGGCGATCGTCGTTACCGTCGATTTTTGCAGGAACAACGTGGACGCCAGCGGATCGACAGGCACGTCGAAGACGAACGGACCGTCGTTGGTGACCGTGAATAAGTTGCTGAATGAACCGGCGTTCAGTACGAACGGTGCATTCGGCAACTGTTGCAAGTCACTGATCGCGGCACTGGATGGCGCTTCGTATCCTGGTGGCGGAGTAATCACGATGCGGTAATCGCCCGCGGCGACTACCGGGAATCGATACTGCCCGGTGGTGAAAACATAGGTCGTGCCACCGCTGTCGGTTACGGTCAGACCACTCGTAACACTGGAGGGGAAAATACTGACACCGTCATTTCCATACACGGTGGCTGGCAGGCCGCTGACAGCATCGACAAGTTCGATCACCGCTCCGTTGACCGCGGCACCCGATTGAGAATTGAAAACGATTCCCAGCGGGTCGAGGCCTGCATTCGCATTGCTTGAGTCGTTTGCATCAGCCGGATCGGTATAGCGGACCTCGACCCGGTTGCCAGGCTGGCCCTGCAGGACACAGTCGCCGCTTGTCGCGGCTCCACTCGCACTCGGAATGTAGCCGGCAAAAATACCGGTATCGATCCCCGTTTCAGTCAGTCGAACAGTCTCGCTGTCGCCGCTGGTGCTGTTGACGACCGTGACCACCGCGTAGTCGACAACGCTTGCGTCAACGTTCTGGTCCGTGTCGTCGAGGCGCAGGAAGAACGATTCGCCCAGGTTGTAACTGCCGCTCAACCCGACATCATGGACCAGCGCCGGATCGATCAGCTGTCCGTTTACGACCGGATTCCCGAGAGCAACGAACGTGCCGCCCGCAAAACATGCCGACGGGCCGACCGGCTCCTGGAACGTGCCCGTGCCGGGAGTTGCAAGTCGTGTCAGCTGCACGCTGGAGGTGCTGCGCAGCACTGCGGTAACGAGTGTCACCTGGTTGCTGAGAGCCGTCACTGGCTGACCGGCGTTGTTCAGATAATCCAGCGACGCCTGGTTGGAAATGAGCGCTCCGGGCGGTGCCGCATACGCCGGCAACAGGCCAAAAACTCCGCAAAAAATCAGTAAAACCGCTACTGCCGAAGCGAATTTCGGTGCCACCGGAAAACACCGCGGGGGGAACGTCTGTTCCCCCCGAGGGTTTGTCTGGATGTAGCTGCGGCCCGCGCCGGGTGGCGCAGACCAGGTAGCAAGCCGTGCCGGGCCACCCATCAGGGCGGCCCGGCAACGAGCCAGCATGTACAGCTTCTTGAGCACCGTAATCGTGTGACTAGTCGATAGTCACTTGGAACGTAATGGTCAGCGTTGTCGCCGGATCCACGTCAATCGCCGCATCACTACCGATCGACAATGCAACGCCTGTTATTTCACAGTTGTCGGCATCGGCGTCGCTTTGCGTGCAGGTCGACGCAGCCCCGTTATTGTCGATTTCAATAGGATCGGCAGGCGTCACATCGGCCGACAATGTGTCGGTGATCACGATGTTTTCAGCAACCTCTGCACCCGAGTTGGCAACGGTAATCACGTATTCGACCACCGCACCCGGAATCGCTTTCGGGTTGAGTGCACCATTGAACGGATCGCTTATGAGCGTCGCGGTCTTGGTGATCGACAGCGCTGCCGAGGACACGATGAAGCCGTCCTGCGCATCCAGGATGCCATCACCCAGGGCGCCGCCTTCGGCAAATACCACGTCGATACCGGCCGTATCCGCGCTGCCGAAATCATCGACCGTGTCGGTGCCGAGTCCAGCGGCACCGGGATCGGCAACGATCGCCTGTAGATTCACGTTTGCGATGTCACCATTGACCAGCGTTACGTCGGCGTTGGCTACGATATAAATGTCTACAGCACCATCTTCGGCGAGTTCATCGACGAAAGCCTGGTCGACGCCGGTGTCGAGGCCGTTTGCATCGTTATCAACGTAGACCTGAAGTGCACTCATATCGACTTCGGTATCGGTCAAGGCGTTGACCGGGCCAAATGCCGCCAACAGGTTGCTGGGGACCAGCCGGAAGTCCTGCGTGGCGTTGCCGGTATTCTGCAGCGTGAACTGCACGTACTCGCCGTTCTGCCCCGGCGTAACCGGGGTATGCCCGGCCAGCCCGGATTCGACCAGTGTGAAGTCGACGCGGTTGTCGACGAGGAACTCTGTCGGCAACGCACCGCTGGCTCCGCCCGGAATGGAATTGCCGGCTGGATCGGACAGGATGAAGGTCTGCGCATTGCCGCCTACGGCATAGTCGACTTGCGCCTGGTTGGAGATCGTCGTACCGGCATCGGTGCCGGCTGCGAAGGCGTGCTGTGACAACAGCACGACCGTCGCCGACGCGACCAGCCTGGCGAACCAGCTGGCCATGTGGGTTAAACGTTTCATTACGGTACTCCTTGCTTCATTGCAATTGATGGTGTGTCCGGCCAGTCCGGCCGGTCAGGGTCTTTCGGCACCGCGTGCGTCCCTGCGCCGCGAACGGTTGTTTCGTGACGAAACCTGCCCTGGGAAAAAACTGTTACTGCAGCCTCGCGCGGAAGCGTGCGACTCCCTGCGATCCGGCTGGAATTTCGTTTTGCATCTGCCAGCGGATGTGCGTGAAATCCTTGGCTTCGGCTGGCCTCACGACGCCAGCGTCCGCAACCGACAGTTCGCCAGCCGCGGCGAAGACAGTTCCGCCGTCGACCGAGAAAACGATGTCGCTACCGGGACCGAATGCAGAACCATCGACATACTCGAGGTCGGCAGCGATCGGGTTGGTGATGACCACGTTTTCCGCTGGCGTGTCGCTGATGTTCTGGAAAGTGACGGTATAAATAACCTCGTCACCGGGAATCACTGTCTTCGCATCGACGAGCTGAACCTTCTCCTCGCCGTTTGCATCGACAATGACCTCTTCCTTTTGCACGACGGTCTTGACGAGCAAGTGTCCCTGCGCCGGTGCTTGTGAGGGCTCTTGCGCAACCGCGCTGATAGCGAAAGAGATGAAAAGTATCGATATGCCAATTTGCTGAATGGTTTTCATAATGTGTTCCCCTGTCATCGCTCCAAAAAAAGTCAATCGATCGTTACCTGAAAAGTTAAGGTTTGAATTCCGGATGCCTGGGTGAGGTCCCCGAGTCGCACGACAACGGACGGAGCGCCAGCGAGATTGAGTTCGCCGGCATCGCCATCTATCGCATCCGTTATGGGTGTACCGTTCAGGTTGATACTGTTCGGTACATAGCTGGTGTTGACCGGAATCGGGTCATTGACCGTGCTGTTTGTTGCCGTACCGGTATTCGTTACCTGAACAGCAACTGTGTACGTAAGCGTTGCGCCTGGAACCGGCTGTGTGCCGCCGAACGGATCAGCAACAATGACTGACTTGACAACGCTGACCGCAACGTCGGATACCAGGTACTCGCCGCTCTCCAAAGCCTGGCCACCGCTGGTGCCGATCACGGCATCGCCGCCGCCTTCGCCCTGACCGGCGAATACGTCGCCGGGAGCGCCATTGCCGGTCTGGGATGTGGCGGTCAGCTGGCTGAGCCCGATTTCGCCGTTGTTGACCCCGAGCGGAATGTCGTTGACCAGCAGGATGTCAACGAAGCCGTCCGCAAGCAGTTGTGGATCGTTGCTGCCGGGCGCGTAGGCGACATCACCGATGTTGAAGTCGCCGCTGGCGTCGCTGTCGAAATAGATCGAGGGCACCGCCGGCACCGGATCGAAGTCGTCGCCACCAAGAGCGCTGTCGATCGCGAGCGCAAAACCCTCGCCGCCATTGCCATTGTT
>JAHKKM010000161.1 GCA_020027645.1 Pseudomonadota bacterium | reverse complement strand
CAGAATCCGAGACAGAGCAGGCAGGACACGATGAGCGATTCCAGCCAGCGCTTACGAATGAACTTCGCAAACACGTCTTTGCCTCCTCATTGCGACCATCAGCAGCGCTGCCAGCAGACAGGCTATTCCGGTCATGCGTTGCAGCTCAGCGCCGGTCGCCGTTGCCGGAAAACCGAAAATCGCATTCTGGTTTTGCCCATACGGCAACAGGTTCGGTACCAGTTCGCTGTCGAGGCCCGCGGCTTGTGGTCGCGCCGGAGTCTTATCGATGGCGACGAGACTGGTGAACTTGCTCACCAGGTGATGCTCGAGCGCCGTTTCGATAACGGCCCGCCGCGTGTCCTCCGGGTCCGCGCCGCGCTGCTCCGCATCAAGCAGGCCCTCGATGCGTGAACGCGCCCAGATCGCTGCAATGCCCATGTTGTTGACCGTGCCGACGATAGACGGGTTCGCCATCCCGCCGATGTCGATCTTGCGGCTCCAGCCTCCCGAGACCGAGTTACCGCTGACAATCACTTGGCTGTGCTTGCGCGGCTCCCCACTGAATCGCGCCTTCACGATAATCGGCTCGCCCGCGTAGAGGTCGGTCACTGTCTCCGGGTAAGCGTCGACCGTGACGCCGTCCGGCCACTGAATTTTGATATCGGTCAGCTGTGGACTTTCCAGTTTGCGAAACAGCCGCCCCATCTTTTCGTCGATTTCGTGCAAGGCGCTGACATAGGTGTAGCTGCCGTGGCCTGCTTCCGCAGCCTTGCGCATGAACCAGCCGTTCGGCGCCGATCCGATACCAACCGTGAACAGTCGCGCATTGCCAAGGCTTGCTTCGATCAACGAGAACAGTTCCTGCTCATTGCCAACGCTGCCATCGGTAATGAAGATGATCTGCTTCAGGTGCGTCTCTGCCGGCGGTGAGTGCAGCGCAAGTTCCAGGGCCGGTCGCATTTCGGTGCCACCGTCGGCGCTCAGGTTCTGCACGTAATTTCTTGCGCGATCGAGGTTGACGAGAGTCGCCGGGACGCTCACGCGAAACAGTGCGTGGGTCACCGAATTGAACTGGATCACATTGAATCGGTCCTCCGGCCGCAGCCCGTCCAGCGCAAGCTCCAGCGCTTTCCTTGCTTGCTCGATCGATACGCCGTACATGGATCCGGAGGTGTCGATGATAAAAATCGTCTCGCGCGGAATTCTCGGCAGCGCAACCGATGCGTCGTTCGGCGGAATCATCATCAACAAATGGTGAGGCTTGCCGGCGACAGTCTCGGTGAACAGCGTTGCGCGTGGTGTGCTATCCGGCGATGGACGCCAGATCAGTTCGAAATCGTGATCCATTGGCGTGCCGGAATCGGCAAGCGTAACCCGGTATCGGCCGGCCTTGTCGCTACCGCGATTCTCGCTGACCTTGATCGGGTGGTAGCGGCTGGCAATGATCTCCAGCGGCATGCCGGCATCCAGGTCCACCGTCAACGTCAGCTGGTGCGAGGCAGATTGGGTAACGACGGGCGGAGTTACGCGTGATGCATCGTCGACTTGCGTGGTATCCGGCGACCAGCCGGATCCTTTTCGTTCCGCCATCGGCGTACCGGGTATGTAGCGCGGCGTCATGGTGACAGGAAATCGCATGCTGAACGTGCCTTCCTCGTACCTCAGGGTTTCGAGGTACTCGATCTCGACAGTCGCTGCTTCGCCCGGACCGATGTTGGCGACCGAGGTCGTGAACAGGTTCGGGCGTTCGTGCTCCACGAGGCTTGCTTTCTTCCCTTCCTGCTTCGCCAGCTCATACTCTTTCTTCGCCTGTTCCTTTTCCCTGATCTCGCCTTCGATGAATCGCTCGCCGATGTGCATGCGCAACCGGTCGACCGCGGCGGTATCGGGTAACGGAAATACATAAACGCCCTCCACCCACTCAGTGCCGTCATTACGAAAGGATTGCCTGACCGAAACTCGCGCGATGAGTCCGCTGACCGTCATCGATGCGTCGGTATTCATGCGTGTGGCAACCTGGTATGCGTTTTGCATTTTCAGCAGCAGGCTGCCGCTTTGCATTTGTGCCGGCGTGACCTCGGACGGATTTTCCTGTTGCGCCGGAAGCGGCCGGCAGAGAATCAGCAGCAGCGCAATACCGGTCCATTGCCATCGCTGCCTGCGCTGAAAGTGTCTGGCAATCGCCTGTTCCTCCACGCGCGGCGGCGCTGGATGCCAATGCCTGATGAAATTTCGTGCCGATTGACTATTCAACCCCTGCTTGCTGCCTGCGCGACGCCCGATCCGGTTCGACATGAGACTCTCCCTGTGCTGATGTGCCTCATTCAAACAAGGCAAAACGTCACGCGCGGGGCCGGTCCGTGGCAATGCGGCGGCATAATGTGGCAAATTGTGATTCTCACCCGGCAGCTCCGGAGCAAACCTTGGGCAAACGCATCGCAATCGTCGAGGACGAAGCGGCCATTCGCGAGAACTATGCGGCGGCGTTTCGCCGCGAGGGATATTCAGTCGACCTGTTCGCCGCTCGTGGACCCGCGCTGGACGCGTTTTCGGCGCGACTGCCGGATCTCGTCGTCATCGATATCAACCTGAAAGATGACGTCGAAGGCGGATTCGAACTGTGCCGCGATCTGCGTGGCCGCTCGAAAGACCTGCCAATCATTTTTCTCACCGCGCGCGACAGCGAATTCGACGCAGTATCGGGCCTGCGTCTTGGCGCCGACGATTACCTGACCAAGGACATCAGCCTGCCGCACCTCATGGCGCGGGTCGCCGCATTGTTCCGCCGCATCGAGGCACTGCAGAAACCGGCGTCCGAGGGCAAGCTGGTCAATCGCGGTGAGCTGGAGATCGATACAGACAGGATGACGATACGCTGGAAGGACCAGCCCGTCGGTCTCACACTGACCGAGTTCTGGATGGTGCATGCGCTGGCGCGCTACCCGGGACACGTCAAGAATCGCCAGCAGCTTATGGACGCCGCCCAGGCTGTACTTGACGACAACACGATCACCTCGCATGTCAAACGGATTCGCCGCAAGTTCGTTGCGATCGATCCGGGCTTCGACGCAATCGAAACAGTGTATGGCATGGGCTATCGCTGGCTTGTCGACTGAAACCAGGGCATTCCCGTGACCCTTCGCAGGCAGTTGTTGCTTGTCAGTCTGCTGACGCTGATCCTGCCGTGGGCCGGATGCCAGTTCATTCGCGAAACCGAGTCCGCATTGCGCGAAGGACAGCAAAACATGCTGACCGGCACCGCGCAGGCAATTGCGGATTCACTGTCACAGTTTCCGCAGGAATTCGCTCGCTCGCAGGCCGATGTACCCTACGGCGAAAACCAGGTCTACGGTCATCCGCTGGTGAACGAACCGCTGATCGACGGCTATCTCGACGACTGGACCTTGCTCCCGGATTCCGTCCGCAAACTTCGCGGTACCGATGGATCCATCGCTTACGCCGTCGGTGTGCGCGGGAATAATCTTTTTCTGTATGTCGATGCGCGCGACACGAGCGTTATTTATTTCCAGGCCGGGGCCGGAACGCCGCCATACGCCGACCAGGTCATACTGCAAAGCTTCGATGTATCGGGGGGACTGATTGAGTACATCTTTCGCACAGAGGCGCCCGGCTTGCTGGCTGCGTCACGGCGAAGCAATGGTCAGGTAACGGAAGAGTCGCGCATCGTCGCACATTGGCAAGACACAGCCAGCGGTTATCAGCTGGAAGCGCGGATTCCACGCAGTCTGCTCGGCGAGCGTCTTGGCGTCATCGTCGCAAATACCGCCGATGCGATGAATCCCGGGATTCGAAGTTCCACTTTTTCTACTCCGGTGCCCGGCCGCTTCGTCACTCCCTCCCCGGTACTGTCCAGTTTCGTCGAAGCCTATGTGCAGCCGGGATTGCGACTCATCGTTACCGATCCGTCCGGCTGGCGGCTGGCGCAGGCCGGCACTACGACGCAACGACGTGATTCCGGCTCGGAAATCGAAGGCACCTCACGCCTGCTTCGACTGGCATACAACTTCATACTCGAGCCCGGCGACGCCGCCGCGCTGGCCGAGCCCGATGCGTCCGGCCGCGAGCATCAGCGCTACATCAACGATGCACTGAATGGCCGGGCGGCAAGCAGCTGGTTTCGTGCGCCGGACACCGGACGTGGCGTAGTTGCAGTGGCACAACCGGTCTGGTCCGGTACAGTGCAGACAGGAGTCGTCGTGCTGCAGCAAGGCACGGATGCCATTCTCAGCCTGACGAATCGGGCGCTGACCCGACTGATGAATTTCACGCTGATTGCAACGCTTGCCGTTGCCGTTGCGTTGCTGGGTTATTCCACCTGGTTGTCGAGTCGCATACGCAACTTAAGCAGCGCCACGGAAAAAGCGCTGGATGGCGACCGGGTGCGAACCGGGCTGCCGAGCTTGAAGGCCAGTGACGAGATCGGCGACCTGTCGAGAAGTTTCTCCAGCGTGCTGCAGCAGCTCGGCGAGTACAACGAGTACCTGCGAACGCTGGCCTCGAGATTGTCCCACGAGTTGCGGACGCCACTGACGATCGTGACGTCGTCGCTCGAAAACCTGGAGCACGAAAACCTGGACGCCGAGTCCGCGAAGTACACGGCACGCGCCAAGGACGGAGCGCTTCGACTGAAGAAAATCCTGAACGCCATGAGCGAAGCGAACCGGGTCGAGGAGTTGATGCAGAGCGCGGAACCGGTGAAATTCGATTTGCACGAGCTTGTGCAAGCAACGGTGGCGGCATACAACGGTGCGTGGCCGGACCGGCAGTTCGTTTTGCAGGCGGACACCGGCCCGCTGGACTTCCAGGGCTCGCCCGAACTCATCATTCAGATGCTGGACAAGCTGGCGGACAACGCGGTCGATTTCAGCAAGAGCGGCGATTCGATTACCATGCGGCTGGACAAAGTCGACAACACCATCCGGCTTTCCGTAAGCAACCCTGGGCCACCCTTGCCGCAGACCATGCGATCGCAGCTCTTCGACTCGATGATCTCGGTGCGCGGGCGCGGTAACAGCGAGCACCTGGGCCTTGGGCTTTACATCGCAAGGCTGATCGCGGAAGGACACAATGGTTCGATCAGCGCGGACAATACCGTTGACGGCGCCATTTTTGTCGTAGAACTTCCGGCGTGATCGCGAGCACAATGGCACATTCAGTAATGATTTCGTATTTGAAGGAGTGAGACATGGCGAACGAGGGCTACCACGAACCGATAGGCGAGATGAGTGACGCGACACGCGATATGCATCGCGCGATTACCTCGCTGATGGAGGAGCTCGAAGCCATAGACTGGTATAACCAGCGCGTCGATGCGTGTAAGGACAGGGAACTCGCCTCGATCCTCGCGCACAATCGCGATGAAGAGAAGGAACATGCGGCGATGGTGCTCGAGTGGATTCGGCGCAAGGATCCGGTTTTCGACAAGGAATTGAAGGATTACCTGTTTACCAAGAAATCCCTGACCCACGATTGAAAATTTCAGCGCGTCGAGATCGAGTCGCCTGCAATGCAGGCGACTCGATGCACCTTTAGCAAGCCGGCGACGTACCGCGGTACTGTTCGAGCGCATTTCCCCCTAAGCGAGAACAGCACCGCGGTACGTCGACGGCCGAATCTCGCACTGCACGACCCCGAGTTGCGGGCGACCGAGGCTTACACGCCGAGGTAGGAAGCAATCCCTTTCGCTGCTTCGCGTCCCTCGAACACGGCTGTTACGACCAGGTCCGAGCCGCGCACCATATCGCCGCCGGCAAACACTTTCGG
>JAHKKM010000160.1 GCA_020027645.1 Pseudomonadota bacterium | reverse complement strand
ACTTCGGACGCCGGCCGGTACATCAGCGTGAGGCTCGGGATCCATGCGTCGTCTTTAATCTCACCCGACAGATACCGGCCCGGCACCGGTGCGCCCCGATAGTCGATCGTGAAATCGCGATGCTCATGGTCGTAGCGCAGCCCGCCCGCCAGGGTCAGCTTCTCGGCAAGATCGAACTCGGCCTGAGTGAACAGCGCCCACGCCGTCAGGTCACTCGTATCGAACAAGTCCCTGAAACTAAGGGGCGTCCCCGGCGGACTCGTGGAGAGCCCATACCTCGCCCTGTCGGTGAACACGTTCGCGCCGAACGTTGCACGAAGCCGGTCACCATCGAAAAATCCGAGGACCTCCTGGCTGAAGGTTTCACTGTTGTTGTCCACGCCCGTGATCAATGAAGGCAATGCGGAAGCGTCGGCATCGTAAACCGTGGTCGAGCCGAAATCGCGCCAACCGGTGACGGAAACCAGCTCGAGCGACTCGGACGCCTGCAGTCGCATCCTGAGCGCGACTCCTTCGTTCGACGTCCGGCGCCCGACTTGCGCTTCAGTGACCGCATCGCTCGCGAATTCCCGGGGATCGCCGATTCCTGACCACTCTCCCGACGGCAGATAACCATTCTTGAAGACAGGCGTCGCGTCATCGTCGGTACGATCTGCGGCAAGCGATGCCTCGAATTGGCCATCGCTCGATTGATAGCGAAGCTTCGCGCGAAGCGTGTCAGCTTCGCGGCCGTTCAGCCGGTGGCCGGTGACGGTGTTGCGAATGTAACCGTCATGGCGGTCGTAGCTAGCCGACGCGCCCGCGGAAAATCCGGCACCGATCGGGCCGCGAATCGAACCACGCGCGCCAATGGTGTCGAAGTCGCCCAGACTGACTTCACCACCGCCTTGCAGTGTCGAATCGGGCGTGCGCGTGATGATGTTGATCGTGCCAGCAGTCGCGTTACGGCCAAACAGCGTTCCTTGCGGCCCGCGCAGTACTTCGATTCGCTCCACATCGTCAAGCCCGAAAAACGCTGCGTCCGGGCGCGACAGATAGACATCGTCCAGGTACAGCGCAACTGGCTGGCCCGCGCCGATCGGGAGCACCTGGCCGGCCACACCACGGAGCGAGAGCAGATTGCTGGCGCCGCCCCCCGTGTACCCAGCGATCGAGAGGCCAGGAACAGCACCCGCCAGATCGCTCAGGTCCACCGCGCTTCGCCGAGCGAGTTCGTCGTGGCCGACAGCCGTGACCGCGATGGGAACGTCGTTAAGCTTTTCAGTCCTTCGCTGCGCAGTAACGACAACTTGTTCGATGACGTCCGCGCCTTTCGGCCGCGCCGCTTCGGCATCCGCAACTGGCTGGGCAAACGCGGACATCGGGGCGGCAATGAGCGCCAGGAAAGGCCGGTGCATCCGCCTCGCCGCCGCAGCCGGGTGATTGTAGATCGTCCTCGCACGCATCTTAAGACGTCCCGCCAGCCCTGGGCGCATCGAGCGTTTCGCCGCTTTTCGGAAGATCGGGGCCATGATCTCAAACATACGTATGGTCGGCGGCTGCGCGCGGCCGACGTATCGTTCGAGGATCGTCAGGATCTGCTCGGTCACAAGAGCGGTCGCATCACCACGCACTACTCTCAAGCCAAGCTGAGCAACCTGATCGAGGCTGCGGACAAGGTGTGTGACGCAAAGTCCCGCAACCACATGGCTACGTCGTCGCGCGAGTGCGTTGAGTGATTGAAACAATGGTGCGCGCGACGGGAGAAACTTCGCACTCGCTGTTCGAAGTCTTGGGGCAGTGGAGCGCCCGCCTTGAGGCCCGCTTCCCTGCCCACGTGCACATCTAGGTGTTTTCATGCTGCACTTTGCAACTGTTCAAATCCGGCACGCCCGGTAACACAGGGGTGACATGGAAGAAATAGCCTGTTCTTCGAGCCCTATCGGCAATAACACCATCCCTGGGGTAAAGGAGATATGAACATGCACAAGCTCGCACTCACCTCAATCATGCTGGCGTTCACCGCGACTGCCGCCGCACCACAGAAAACCCCATCAACCGGGCTGCTCGAACAGGGCATTTACGCGGAGGAAACAATCGGCGACCTCAACCAGGCAATCGCCATTTACAGCAAGATCGTCAACGATGAAAAAGCGCGCCGGCCCGACGTGGCGCAAGCATTGTTCCGTCTGGCCGTATGCCACCTGAACCTCGGGCAGAAAGGCAAGGCAAACCAGATGTTTCACCAGCTGATCAATGACTACCCCGAGCAGACAGCCTTGACCGCCCAGGCGCGCAAGCTGGTCACTCAGGACCGCATCGACCTTGCTCCTATCCCCTGGAGAAGTGGTGAGGTGGCTTTTTACGACATCAAACGGTCGGGCGCCGGAAAAATGGGAGCGATCGCTTTTTCCGCCGCTGAAACCCTGGCCGATGGCGTCCCGGCGGTGAAGCTGAGCTCATACACTTCCTTGCTGATCGCGGGCCAGACAGACTACGCCGACACCTATGTCACAAAAGAAGACTTTATCTCCTTGAGGGGAACTTCAATCAATTCCACGCTGGGCCAGAACAGGATCGACTATAAAAAAGGCGGCCTGCATGTAGCCTCTGTGGTCAAGGGAAAGAAATCCAGCAATGACATCAAAATCAATCAGCCCTACTACACCGATCTGCAGCTGCACGGCCTGGTCCGGCGCCTTCCTCTGAACACGGGATACCGGACTGACTTCACCTTGTTCATTCAGAACAGCACCCTGGCGCTCAATGCCCGGCTGGAAATCAAGGATACGGAGAAGGTCAGCGTGCCAGCAGGTGAATTCGATTGCTATCGCGTGGAGATCAAGGCGTATGAGCAAAGCAAACTCACGCTCGAAATGACGTACTGGGTATCGACCAAGACTGACAGGCAGGTCGTCAAGGCGCTGAATGCTTCCGCCACTTATGAACTGACCGCGGTCGCCAACCGAAATGACCAGGCATTAGCCTTCCAGAAAGAAAGTCTGCGGATGTCGCTCACAGCGCCCCAGGGCTGGGTGCCTCTGGAAATCGACCCCCTGCAGCCTGGACATGACCTGTGGCTGTCGCTGATACCGGACGACGGCGATACTTTCGTTCTATTGGCCGCGACCCAGAAGGTGAAGGCTGCGAATGACGATAAAAACGCAGGCCGGGTAAAGTGGATTGTGGATGGCGATATCAAAGTGCTCAGCACCGCCTTGCCAGACTTTGCACCGAGACTCGATACCCGCCACGACCTTTTGGTTTCAGGCGCGTCCGCTCAGCGCTTCATCGCCGACTTCGAATCGGACGGCAAGCCCATGGTGGAATACCGGACGTACATTCTGGCGCCTTCGGGTCTCTTCTGGTTTACCTTCAGAACCGAGCGCGCCCTGTTCGATGAGAAACGGGCCGGGTATGACGACATCGTCAACAGCATGACGTTCAACTGAGAAAAACTCGGGTCGAGCATGCGATCTCCCGGATACAACGCCGTGGGCGGTTTCTTACCCCGACCCGTGCTGCTCACCCTGTTGCTCGGGATACTGCTGCCCACGGCCTGTGTCCTCTGGTTCATGACCCAGGCCATGAACAACGAGCGACTGGCGCTGCAGCAAAAGTCGCTCGATCTTTACAACAGCCAACTGCAGATACTGACGCAGGATTTCAACAGTCAGTGGGAAAGCAATATCCGCCATATTGAGGCCATGGCGGCGCACGCGGATGCCAGCGACCTCTTTGCCGAAGTGGTCAGGAAGAAGCTGGCGTCGGCCATATTGGTGTATGACAAGAAAGGTCTGCTGCGGTATCCAATACTCTCCAAGGCAGGCTACAAACCGGAATCGGATCCGAAATGGGCGCATGCCACGCGCCTGGAATTTCAGAAGGGCGACATCAAGGCAGCGATTGAAACTTACCGGGCAATCGCAGCTGAAAGCCCAAACACCCAGATGACGGCGATCGCCTTGAATGCCCTGGCCCGTTGCCAGGCCAAATCGAATGACGCCGGGTCTGCGATTAAAACTCTAACGCAGGACCTGGCGTATCCCAAGTTCGAGCAGGCTACGGACGCGCAAGGGCGTTTAATCCAGCTGAATGCCCAGTTGCGAGCACTGGAGCTGATGCCTACCCAGCCAGCTTCCTCGCAATACAAGACTTATCTCGCCCAACTGAGCCGCCGGCTCAATGACTACCAGGCGCAAAGCAAAGCGCCGCTGCCGTCCAACCAGCGCGTTTTCTTGATGCAGCAGTTACAACGCCGCTGGCTCGACGAGGTGTCTTTTCCCACCCTGGACGCGGAAAACCTGGCACTGGATTTCTTGAATACGCTGGCCGCCCCGCGGAAGATGGAACGGACGTCTACGTTGAGCGCGACTGCACTGGTAGATACCTGGCGTCTGTCCATTGCCGGCGACGCAGTGGAGCTTCTCTATACCAAAACCTATCTCCAATCCGCGCTGCAAGCTCTGGCGCAACAAAAATTCCCCGAAGTTGGCGTACTGCTGTTGCCACCCACTAGCGAAATAAAGACAGACGGCGTTCTCGCTTCAACACCAGTGGGCAAGCTAATGCCCGGGTGGCGTGTGACGCTCAGTGCAAAAGGAGACGCCTTCAGCGCCGCGGCCACAGCACGCATCAGCCTCTATTTCTGGGCGGGCATCCTGATCACGGCCAGCATCGTGCTGCTTTCCCTCATTACCGCGCGCTATCTCAACCGGCAGATCAGGCAGAACCGGCTGAAGAACGATCTGATCGCCACCGTATCCCATGAACTCAAGACCCCTTTGTCCTCCATGCGCCTGTTCGTCGATACACTTCTGGACGAACAGCCGGGCACAGCATCAAACACCAAAGAGTATCTGCAGTTAATCCGCAAGGAAAACCAGCGGCTGAGCCGTCTGATCGATGATTTTCTCACCTTCTCCCGCATGGAACGAGGCAAGCAGCCCTTCGTCATGCAGCCATGCCGGGTCGAAACGCTGGTACACCCGGCGCTCGAAGCCGTGCAGAAAAAACTTGAGACCTCCGATTTCGAGGTCACGATCGATATATCGCCGGATCTTCCGCCGATCAATGCCGACGCGGATTTCATGCTGACCGCCCTGATCAATCTCATCGACAACGCACACAAGTATTCCGGCGACAGCAAAAGAATTCTTGTCGCCGCCTATCGCCGCCATAAACAGGTTTGCATCGAGGTGCAGGACTGGGGGATCGGGATGAGCCGGCGCCATCACAAGAAGATATTCAACCGGTTCTACCGTATCGACCAGTCTTTATCGCGCGAAACCGATGGATGCGGCCTGGGACTGAACATCGTCAGCTTCGTCGTACAGGCGCACAAGGGAAAGATCGAGGTTGAAAGCGAACTGAACCAGGGCAGTCTCTTCAGGTTGTGCCTGCCCGCCATCGGGATTTCATAACCAACCTTCCAGTCGAGGCATGCTGACATGAAGGACCACAGTGTCTTGATAGCAGAGGACGATTCGAGCCTGATCCGCGGACTGAAGGACAATTTCTCTGCCAGGGGATACCAGGTGCATACAGCCATGGATGGAGAGAGAGCATTGCATCTGGCCATGAGCATCAACCCCAATCTCATCGTCCTGGACATCATGCTCCCTAAGCTCAATGGTTATGAGGTCTGCCGTCGCATTCGTGAAGCCGGACTCGGCATGCCCATCATCATGCTCACCGCCAAGGGCCAGGAGGAAGACATCATCCGTGGCCTGAACATCGGCGCCGACGACTATGTCTGCAAACCCTTCAGCATCAAGGAACTGCTCGCGCGTGCTAACGCCTTCATCAGGCGTATTGCAGGTCACAAGGAAATCAGCCATCGATTCGGCGAATTCACCCTGCACATGGATTCGCACAAACTGGTGCGCAACAGCGGTTCCGCTGAGGCCAAGGAAATCCCGCTCACGCCAAAAGAACTGGCGCTACTGGAGCTATTCACCAGCCGCGCCGGACGCTCCCTGACGCGCGACGCCATCATCAACATTGTCTGGCACAACAATTTGCTGACCACTACCCGGAGCGTAGACCGCTGCGTCAATACCTTACGCGGTAAGATCGAACCTGATCCGCAACAACCCATGTACATCAAAACACTGCGCGACATCGGTTATCGATTCGAGATCCCGCCGCGCGATTAAGTGTGTGGAGCGCCCGGATTCTCCTACTCTCGCCATGAGACTTTCAATTGGCCGGCCAATTGACTTTCGATTGGCCGGTATATTTCTTTCAAATAGCCGGTTCGGGAACATTACAATCAGCCGGCATGGCGCGCGATCTGCCGGCGCGGCCGCTCGCGACAGGCGATTTCAATTCTCGACCTTCCGCTTCCAAGTCCTCCGCCAGCTGGTGCAGAGTGGATCGAGGCATATCGTTGCGGGGCGACTGGCAAGTAGCCGGTCTGCCCGCACTCGCAATACCTGGCAACAATGAGCGAATTCCAGTACTACGAGATGGAGATGCGAAGCAGGCGATCACGTCCAGCACGATCCTCGCCTTTTTCCCCTAACACTTAGAACTCGGTTATTGCGCAGAAAGCGTCTGAAGCGCGGCTGCGAATCCAACAGAAGGTGTTGGATAATCCACCACCGCCTGTTAAGTTATCCGGCATGCCAGTTCTACCCAGATCCGCCGCTTCTTTGCTGAAACAAGCCCTCGGCGCCATGCGGGTGGTCATCGTCACGGGCCCGCGGCAGGCCGGCAAGAGCACGTTTGTCGAGCACCATCCGGCTCTCAAGGGTCTACCCTATTTCAGCCTCGACGAGGCTTCGATCCTGCGCCGGGCACGCGAGAACCCGTCCGCATTCGTGCGCAGCGAGACGCGGATGATCATCGATGAGGTGCAGCGCGAGCCGGACCTCATCCTTGCCATCAAATCCGTCGTCGACCGACAACGGCCCGCGCTCCGCGGCCAGTTCGTCCTCACGGGTTCGGCCAATCTGCTCCTGATGAAACGCGCCGGAGATTCGCTCGCGGGCCGGGCGTACTACCTTAGGCTCTGGCCAATGACCCGGCGCGAGCAGCTTGGCCTCGGAAGTGCCGGTATCTGGGGGAGTTTCTTCGAAGAGGCCGTGCCGGGCTGGCTCAATCTGGTTCGAGCCGAGAAGACGCCGTCGGCTTCCTGGCAGACAACGAGCGCCAAGGGTGGTTTCCCCGAAGTTGCCATCAGCGACAGCGGGCTCGCTGCGGGGGACCGAACGCTGTGGTTCGACGGCTATGTCACCACCTATCTCGAA
>JAHKKM010000007.1 GCA_020027645.1 Pseudomonadota bacterium | reverse complement strand
GGTGTCGTTGCCGCCGCAGCCACAGAGCATCGCTGCAACAACAAGGCAGACTGCAATCCTTGATCCTGACATCCATTCACTCCGTGCCGATACCGGCAATCTTCATCGCACTTCGCATCTGTTCGTGATACTGGCTGGCAAAAGGCGTCAGCGGCAATCGTATGCCCGGCTGAATCAAGCCCATCTCCGCCAGCGCCCATTTCACCGGGATAGGGTTTGACTCGATAAACAAGGCCGTGTTCAGCGGCTGCAATGTTGCGTCGATCTGTCGCGCCGCTTCCCGGTTCCCCGCCAGTGCCGCTTCGCAAAGGCTCACCATCTGCCGCGGCGCCACGTTGCCGCTCACGGTCACCACGCCGGAGCCACCCTCGAGTATGAAATCAAGCACTGTAAAGTCGTCACCGCTGTAAAAGCAGAAGTCCGCTTCGATCAATGCCTGGCAAGCCTTCAGTCGACCGATGTTGCCGGTCGCATCCTTCACGCCGAATATCCGAGGATGCCGCGACAGGCGCGCCAGCGTTTCCGGCAACAGGTCCGCCACCGTTCTCCCTGGCACGTTGTACAGCATGATCGGCTTGTCCACCGCATCGGCAATGGCCGTAAAGTGCCGGAACAAGCCTTCCTGTACCGGCTTGTTGTAATACGGCACGACCATGAGATAAGCGTCGATCGCCGCATCGGCGACCGCAAGCGACAGGTCAATCGTCTGCGCGGTCGAATTCGATCCGGTGCCAGCGATGACAGGCAGTCGCCCGGCCGCCATCTCTGCGGCCGTGCGAATAAGCTCAGCATGCTCGTCCTTGCGAAGGGTCGGCGACTCGCCGGTCGTTCCGGCGATCACCAGCCCGTCACTGCCCGAGCGTACGTGGAACTCGATCAGCCGTTCGAGCGCCTCATAATCGACCCGGTCCTGCGCATCGAAAGGCGTGACCAAGGCAACGAGGCTACCTTCGAACACAACAACTCCTCGCCTAAAACAAGGCGGCGATGTTACTGTTCACCCTACGGGCTGGCAAGGAAAAAGGGCCCCAGCGAGGCCAAGAAAGCAATGAACAAGACAGTAATCTTCAATCGACCAAAACCTCAGGAAGAATCCGGGAAAATAGCTCAACTAATTGTTTTATCAGCGGTTGGTACAGACCGCGCCGGCGTAGTGAACGACATTGCCCGGGTCATCCTGGACTGCGGCGGCAACATCGAGGAGAGCCGCATGACGGCCCTTGGCGCCGAATTCGCCATGTTGATGCTGATCTCCGGCAACTGGCACACGCTGACCAAGCTTCAGACCGAACTCGACAAGCTGACCAAAGACAGCAATCTCGAAATCACCATACGAAAAACCGGGCAGCGTACCGGGCGCCCTGACTGCATGCCCTACGGGGTCGACGTCGTGTGCCTCGATCAGCCCGGCATCGTGTTCAGCCTCGCGAGCTTTTTCTCTGCCCGCAACATCGAAATTGCCGATCTTGCGACGCGCCGCTACGCAGCACCACACTCCGGCTCGCCGATGTTCTCGATGCAAATGACGATCAACGTGCCAGGAACATTATCAATCGCGCATCTGCGGGACGAGTTCCTCGAGGTCTGCGACCAGCTGAACATCGATTCCATCCTGGAGCCGGTGAAATCCTGATGACTGCACCAGCGCTGAACCGCGTCGTTGCCGACTTCAAGTGCCAGGCGACCGGTGGACAGGCGATCCAGTTGAAAGCACTGCGCGGCAGCAACGTGGTGTTGTATTTCTATCCCAGGGACGCAACGCCGGGTTGCACCACCGAGGGAGAGGAGTTTCGAGACCTGCACTCAAAGTTCCGGCGCTTGAACACGCAAGTTTTTGGTGTATCAAAAGACAGCCTGGCTTCGCACGAGAAATTTCGCGACAAGCACCAGTTTCCCTTTCAATTGATCTCCGACCCTGACGAAGCCCTGTGCCGGCAGTTCGATGTGATCCAGGAAAAGAGCCTGTATGGCAAAAAGTTCATGGGAATCGAGCGCAGCACCTTTCTGATCGATGCAAGCGGCAAGTTGCGGGCCGAATGGCGCAAGGTGAAGGTCAAAGGCCACGCCGGGGAAGTGCTCGAGGCCGTGAAGAATTGCTAAGAAAGAATTGGCTTCAATATCAGTTGCTTATGTAATATCCCACACGCCGCCGCGGCGCTTTATTCACTCATCCGGCCAGCCGCAGCAGGTATGATTGGAACGACACGGGTAACTCCGGGTCCGAATTGACTGGCACGGCTCATTCCAACGACATTGAACAGACTTATTACCTACAAGATACGCATTGCCTTGGCCACCGCCACGCTGGTGCCGGTGCTTGCACTCGCGGCCGACGTAAATCTGCCGGAACTCGGCAGTCCCGCCGATGCCATCCTGTCGAAATCGGATGAGGCCCAGATCGGACGCGCCATCATGCACAGCATTCGCGGCAGCGGACAGCTGGTGGAAGATCCGCTGATTACCGAATACGTCAATGAAATTGGCCATCGCGTGGCCGCTTACGCCAACGATGGCGACCACAAGTTCACGTTCTTTGTCGTCAACGATCCCGCCATCAATGCCTTTGCCCTGCCCGGCGGCTTTATCGGCGTGCATACCGGACTGCTTGAGGCAACCCGCAGTGAGGACGAGCTCGCCGGAGTGCTCGCACATGAAATCGCACATGTTACGCAGCGTCATATCGCCAGGGCCGTGCACGCCAACCAGCGGCAAAGCCTGTTAAGCACGGCCATCATGCTCGGCGCCATTGTCGCCGGAGCAGCCGGTGCCGGCGGCGACGCCATGCAGGGCGCTATCGCGGTTGCCCAGGGAACCCAGGCCCAGGCGCAAATCAATTTTACGCGCAGCAACGAGTACGAGGCCGATCGCATCGGCATCGCCGCGCTTGCGGATGCCGGCTTCGATCCGCAGGGCATGGCGTCCTTTTTCGAAGTGATTTCCCGAAGCTCCGGTTCGGCCGAGTACCGGTTGCCCGAGTTCCTGAGTACCCATCCGGTCAGCAGCGACCGAATTGCCGAGGCACGCGGCCGCGCTCGCGAGTATCCGGCGGCCAGCACCAATGATTCGAAAACCTACGGTATTGCGCGGGCGCGGCTGCTGGTCTCACGGCAGGAGACGTCCGAAGATGCCGTCGCCTACTTCGAACGGATGAACTACGAATTCATGACCGACCCCCAGCGTTACGGACTGGCCGTAGCCTATGCCCGGAATGGCGATCACCTGAAAGCCAATCGCGTGTTCGAGGAACTGATGAATCGCGAGCCGGAAGTAATTCCCTATCACATCGGTCTTGCGCAATCGCAGCTTGCACTGGAGCAAATCGACGAGGCGCTCCAGACCTTCGAGAGCGCCCGTGAGCTGTTTCCGCGCAACACTCCGCTGATCGTGTCCTATGCTGAGGCGCTGCTGCAACTCGGTAACGCGAAGTACGCGCACGAAATCCTGCTGGATCTGCTGAACAACACGCCGCCCACACCCGAACAGGTGCGCCTGATCGCGCGCGCAGCTGAGGAAGCGGGCGAGACAGCGGAGGCCAATTACTACATGGCCGAGTACCGCTTCATGATCGGTGACCTGGTTGGCGGCGTGACTTTCCTGCAGCGCGCACTGAGCGTGCCGGAGCTCAATGAGATCCAGCGAATTCGCTTCGAGGCGCGGATAGATTTCATCAGGGAGTTCATGACCGAGGAACAATTGCAGCAACTGCAGCGCACCCGGCCGGTCACGCCATCACTTAGCTGAACCCCTGAAGTTTGGGTAGCAAATCTGCTACCCTTGCGAAAAACAAGAACGAGGCGAGCTGTCATGTCGTCCGCAAGTCTGCCATTCTGTCTTTGCCTGATTTTGTTGGCCTGTGGCTGTGCTACGCAGCCTGCCGCGCCGCCCGACCAGCGTTCCGCCGCGGATCCCTGGGAGCCTTTGAACCGGCATCTCCACGGATTCAATGACGGTCTGGACAAGGTGACCCTGAAGCCCCTGGCGAAGGGTTACGAGGCCGCGTTTCCGCCGGCCTTGCGTGCCGGCATCAGCAATTTTTCGCAGAATCTCCGCACGCCGCTGAACATTGTCAATAAGTTCCTGCAGGGAAAAGTCGGGGACGGATTCAGCGAGACCGGACGGTTTCTGGCCAACAGCACATTTGGCCTCGGCGGCCTGCTCGATGTTGCAACTGACATGGGCCTCGAGCAGGAAAATGAGGACTTCGGCGAGACCGCTGCCGTGTGGGGCGTACCGGACGGCCCTTATGTCGTAGTGCCGATACTCGGGCCGCACACTTTGCGCGACACCTTCCTGATCCCGCTGAATTTCATGGGCGATCTATTGTTGTACTACGACAATGCATCGGTCAGGGACAAAATCTACCTGGTTCGTCTGGTAGACGTTCGCCAGCGCCTGTTTGACGCGGAAGACTTGCTTGAAGGATCGACTGACAGATACCTCACAATTCGTGAGTCGTATCTGCAAAATCGCAAGTTCCGCATCTATGACGGCAATCCGCCGGAAGACGATGACTTTTACGAGGAATTCCTCGACGACGAGGGTCTCGATGACGAGAGTACGGAATAGCCTCCAAGAGGCCAGACCCAGGTCTCGCCCAGCTTCAGGCAGGCGCCTCGATGAAGCCTGCCCAGCGTTCACCACGTTTGAGCAAATGATCGACTTCAGTCGTCTTGGCGATCGCGTCGATCCGCTCCGGCATGCCGACGAAGCGAATTTCGCGAACGGTGTGATTCGCCCAGGTAATCCATTCGAGTAACAGCGCGAGCCCGGCCGAATCGGTCTTGCTGACACCGGAGAGATCCACCTCGATCCGCGTGTGCTGCTCGAACATCGCTTCACTTGTACGCAATATCTTGCCCGCGGTACGAAACGTCATGTCGCCGCTGAGCAGAAAGCGGCCCTCGCCCTTGTCCTCGAGGGTGAATTGACTCATTGAGCTGTTTCACTTTCAGGGGTTTCGCTGGCCGGCGTTTCGCCGCTGGTTTCACGCTGCAGCCGAGCGATTACCGCGTCCAGGCTGGATTGCTGAATTTCCGCATTCATTTCGACGCGGAAATTCCGCACATAGGAAATGCCTTCGATGGTCACGTCGAAAAGCAGCCAGCCGGCATCGCGTTTTACCAGGTTGTAATCGACCGGCACCTTGGTGCCATCGTCAAGGCGCACCATGGTTCTTACGATGGCGCGCGGCTTCGTCTGATCGCCGCGAGATGGCAGTATCTCGACCCGGCTCTGGTCGTAGTCGAGTACACCATCGGCGTATTTGTGCAGCAGACTTTGATAGAAGGCATCGATAAACTGCTGCCGTTGAGTCTTGCTTGCCGTCTTCCAGTGCGGCCCGAGCACCAATTGCGCCGCATAGGTGCGATCGAAACGCGGCAGCAGGATCTCGTTAATGACCTCGTAAAGTTTCGCGCGGTTGGCCGCAAGTTCTTCCTTGCGTCCCTCCAGTGCCTTATCCAGAAGATCCGCCGCCTCCTGAATCACGTCATTGGGCGATTGCTGTGCATGCGCAGCAACGGACAGCCAGGCAATCGCCAATGGCAACAGATATCTCGCCATTGTCGGGTAGTTCATTCTTCCTCCTCCTCTTCCTCCTCGCTACTGTCGGCACCCTGTTTGAACAGGTACTTGCCGATCAGGTTCTCGATAACGATGGCTGATTGCGTAAACAGGATCTCGCTGCCCTCCTGCAGGTACTCTTCCGATCCACCCGCCTGCAGGCCGATGTACTGGCTGCCGAGTAGCCCGGCAGTGAGAATACTGGCATCGGAATCGTCAGGAATCTGCTTGTACTGGCTGTCGATCTCGAAAATGACCTCGGCATTGAGTTGCTCCGGATCAAAGCGCACGGACACGACACGACCGATGGTGACGCCAGCCATGGCAACCGGCGCACGATCCTTCAGGCTGCCGACATTTTCGAAACGCGCGCTGACCTTGAATGAATCTTTTCCGGAAAACGTGTCCGAGCCGGTCGTCTGGGTCGTCAGGAAAAACAACGCCGCAAGGCCCAGCAACACGAAAAGTCCGGTTCCCAGTTCTACTGAACGCGTTTGTTGCATGCTAGTTCCTCAGATCGAAACGGCGGTAATCATGAAATCGAGAATGAGTACGGCGATCGCCGTCAGCACCACGGTCCGGGTGGTCGCCCGCCCCACACCCTCGGCCGTTGGCACAGCATTATAGCCTTCCCACACCGCGTACAGGCTTGCGACGATGCCGAATACGATGCTCTTGACGATGCCCTCATAAATGTCGCCCATTTCCAGCGTGCTTTGCATCTGTTGCCAGAAGGCACCGGCATCGACGCCCAATAGGGTAACGCCGACGAGATGCGCGCCAAACAGGCCGATGACGGTGAACACGGCAACCAGCAGCGGCATGGCAATCACGCCACCGAGAAAACGCGGCACCAGTACCCGGCGCAAGGGGTTGATCGCCATCATTTCCATGGCCGATAGCTGGTCGGTAGCTTTCATCAGGCCGATCTCGGACGCGAGCGCTGTGCCGGCCCTTCCCGCAAACAGCAGCGCGGTAATAACCGGGCCAAGTTCCTTGATCAGGGAGAACGCAGCAAAGGTGCCGACTGAATCCTCGGCGTTGAACTTAGACAGGTTGGCATGGCCTTGCAAACCCAGTACGCCGCCGACGAACAGCCCGCAAACCATGATAATGACCAATGACAAGGCGCCGGCGTTGTAGACCTGTTGCACCACCAGGTTGAATCGCTTGACGAAAATACTCGGCGAATTGCTGAGCAGCCTCAGGAAGAACAACTGCATGGCACCGAAGGTGCGCAGGAATTCCTTGAACGTTAGATAGAGATCGCGAAACATGGGCTATTGCTCGACATCCCGGCCGAGCAGTTGCTCCTCGTAATCCGGTGCCGCGAAATGAAACGGGACCGGACCGTCCGCCATGCCGTGCATAAACTGCTGAACCAGTTTCGACTGAGTGTTCTGCAGTTCGGTCGGGCTTCCGGACGCCGCTACCTTGCCGTTGGAAATGAGGTACGTGCAGTCAGAGACGGAGGCGATCTCCTGCACGTCATGACTGACCAGGATACTGGTGATGCCGAGAGCGTCGTTCATCCTGCGGACCAGCCGGACAATGACGCCCATCGAGATCGGATCCAGGCCGACGAATGGCTCGTCGTAAATGAGAATATCGGGATCCATGACCATGGCCCGCGCGAGAGCGACACGACGCGCCATGCCGCCGGACAATTGCCCTGGCATCATGTCCGCCGCGCCCCGCAGTCCGACCGCGTGCAGTTTCGTCAGCACCACGTGTCGGATAAGGCGGTTCGGCAACTTGGTGTGCTCGCGTAAAGGAAACGCGACGTTTTCGAAAACACTGAAATCCGTCAGCAATGCGCCATTCTGGAATAAGACACCAAAACGCCGCCGCAGGCGGTACAGCTCTTTCTGATTGAGCGTCCCGATATCGACGCTATCGATGAAAATATGTCCCCGGTCCGGCACGAGCTGCCTGGTAATCAGGCGCAACAGCGTGGTCTTGCCGGTCCCGCTCGGACCCATGACCGCGGTAACGTCGCCGCGGCGTATGTTGATATTCAAGCCTTTGAATATCTCCAGCCTGCCGCGCGAATAGTCGAGGTCCCGGACCTCGATGATATTTTCTGCAGTGTCAGCCATGGATCGCGCGATGCTCAGGCGGCGTCGGCTTCCATAGCTGATTCGTACTTGCCTAGATGTGCCAGGCTGTTGAGTTTTGCGCGTTTGTACAGGGCCTTTTGGCCTGCCGCAAACTGTCCTTCCTTGCCGTGCCAGGCCTCCAGTGCCGGTGCTTGCAGGGCACGGCCATAGGAAAACGAAAGCTCCCAGGGCAACTTGCCCATGCGGTTCATCAGGCTGAGGTGCAGGGTTGCTTCCTCGGCGGTCTGACCGCCGGAGAGAAACGCGATACCCGGTACCTCGGCCGGCACGTGTGCCTTGAGACAGCGCAAGGTTGCCTTCGCGACTTCCTCGGGACCGGCACGCTTCGGCGCCTTGGTGGCGGAAATCACCATGTTGGGTTTCAGCACGATACCCTCGAGAGCAACCCGGTGCGCTTGCAATTCGGCAAATACCGCATCGAGTGCAGCTGCCGTCACTTCCTCGCAGCGGCCGATACTGTGATCACCGTCCATGATCACCTCCGGCTCGACGATCGGCACGATCTGCGCCTCCTGGCAAAGTGCCGCATAGCGAGCCAGCGCGTGCGCGTTCGCCCGCAGGCAAAATTCGCTGGGTATGTCCTTGCCGATATTGATGACCGCCCGCCACTTGGCGAAGCGCGCGCCCATGCCGTAATACTCCTTGAGCCGATCGCGCAGCCCGTCCAGACCTTCGGTAATCAACTCGCCGGGGAAACCCGCGAGCGCCTTGGCGCCGGTGTCCACCTTGATCCCGGCGATCATGCCGAGATCGTTCAGGTACTTCGGGAACGGCACACCTTTGGACGTGCTCTGGCGAATGGTCTCGTCATACAGGATGACCCCGCCGATGTAGGCCTCTGCCCCTTTGGCTGTGAAAAGCATTTCCCGGTAGCGCCGCCGGTTCTCTTCGGTCGACGCGGCACCAATGCCGTCGAAGCGTTTCTTTATGGTCGGACTGCTTTCATCGGCCGCCAATATGCCCTTGCCTTTGCCCACCATGGCTTTGGCGACCGCGTTCAGTTCTTTCACATTCATTGTGAGTTGTCTCCAGGTCAATTCTTGTCGGAAAAAGCGCTCTGCCGGTACCTCCCGGCGGCGCAATGCTTGTCTCGAGGGGACGGCCTAGCATAACAAAATTCCCTTCCGCGCTTGGCCGGTGCTGGCGCCATCGCTTGGCCAGCAGGGTCAAATAGTACTAAAATAGTCCCCTTTTCAGACGCTGGAGAATTGCCGTGCTTCGAATCAGCAAGCTGACCGACTACGGAACCGTGGTTCTGGGCCATCTCGCCAGCGGCCCGGGTGGCGTGGCGAGCGCGGCCGAGATCGCAGCGGCCACCGGCATCGGTCTGCCGACCGTAAGTAAGCTATTGAAATTATTGGCTAAATCACAGCTTGTCACGTCCACCCGCGGGTCCCATGGCGGCTACCGACTGTCGCGTGATGCCAAGGCCATCAGCGCTGCCAACGTTATCGATGCGCTCGAGGGTCCGGTCTCGATAACCGAGTGCAGTGGCAGCGACAGCCATTGCAACTTCGAGGCTTTCTGCTGCGTCGGAGGCGCATGGCAGCGCATCAATGTCGCCATCCGCGGCGCGCTGGAAGACATCAGCCTGCAGGATCTGCTGAGAAGCAACAGCCCTGTCCCGCGATTCGAATTTGCCGGCATGCCGATACACGTCGAGAAGAAGGTCTGAGCATGTCCAGCAATCCCACCGATATCGAAGGCCTGGTCAATCGACGCTACCAGCACGGTTTTGTCACGGACATCGAGTCGGACAGCCTGCCACCAGGACTCAACGAGGACGTCATCGGGGCGCTTTCCGCCAAGAAGGGCGAGCCGGAATTCATGTTGCAATGGCGCCTCAAGGCGTACCGGCACTGGCTGACCATGCGCGAGCCCAAATGGGCGCACGTGCATTACCCGGCTATCGATTACCAAGCGATCTCGTATTTCTCGGCACCGAAATCCGATGCCGAACGGCCAAAAAGCCTGGACGAAGTCGACCCGAAACTGCTGGAAACCTACGACAAGCTCGGCATACCGCTGCACGAACGCGCAAAGCTCGCGGGAGTTGCGGTAGATGCAGTTTTCGACAGCGTCTCGGTGGCCACAACGTTCAAGGCAAAACTGAAAGAGGCCGGCGTCATTTTCTGCCCGTTTTCCGAGGCGGTACGCGATCATCCCGAGCTGGTGAAGAAGTACCTCGGATCGGTCGTCCCTTATCGCGACAATTTTTTTGCGACGTTGAATTCCGCTGTTTTCAGCGACGGCTCTTTCGTCTACATACCGAAAGGCGTGCGTTGCCCGATGGAACTGTCGACGTATTTCCGCATCAATGCGGCCAACACCGGGCAATTCGAACGGACACTGATCATTGCCGATGAAGGCAGTCACGTCAGCTACCTGGAAGGTTGCACGGCACCGATGCGCGACGAGAACCAGTTGCACGCGGCGGTGGTCGAGCTGGTCGCGCTGAAGGACGCGCAGATCAAGTACTCGACAGTGCAGAACTGGTATCCCGGGGACGAGAACGGCAAGGGCGGGATCTTCAACTTTGTCACCAAGCGTGGCGATTGCCGCGGTGCAAACTCGAAGATTTCATGGACGCAGGTCGAGACCGGTTCGGCAATCACCTGGAAGTATCCGAGCTGCGTGTTGCGCGGTGAAAATTCTGTTGGCGAATTCTATTCGGTTGCCGTGGCCAACAATATGCAACAGGCGGACACTGGCACGAAAATGATTCACATCGGGCGAAATACGCGCAGCACCATCGTATCGAAGGGAATCTCGGCAGGACGCGCACAGAACGCCTATCGCGGCCTCGTGCGCATCATGCCGCAGGCAGCGAATGCCAGAAATCATACGCAGTGCGACTCGCTGCTGCTCGGCAAGAACTGCGGCGCGCACACCTTTCCGTACATGGAAATCAGAAACCCGACAGCGCGCGTAGAGCACGAGGCGACGACGTCGAAAATTTCCGACGACCAGCTCTTCTACTGCCGGCAACGAGGAATCTCGGAAGAGGACGCGGTCAACATGATCGTGAACGGCTTTTGCAAGGAAGTTTTCCGGGAGCTGCCGATGGAGTTTGCCGTCGAAGCACAGAACCTGCTGAACGTAAGCCTCGAAGGCGCGGTGGGATAACGGGATCGACTATGACAGCAATGCTTGAAATCAGGGACTTGCACACGAAGATCGGCGATACCGCGATCCTGGACGGGCTTTCACTGACGGTGAATAGCGGCGAGGTGCACGCCATCATGGGACCGAACGGCTCGGGCAAAAGCACGCTCGCGCAGGTCATTGCGGGACACGAGAGTCATCTCGTGACGGCCGGCAGCGTCACGTTTTTCGGCAGGAATCTGCTCGAACTCGCTCCGGAGGAGCGGGCCCGCGAGGGTATCTTTCTCGGCTTCCAGTACCCGGTGGAGATTCCCGGCGTTAACAATGCTTACCTGCTGAAGGCCGCGGTCAATGCCAAGCGACGTCATAACGGGCAACCGGAAATCGATGCCTTCGAATTTCTCAAGCTCGCCCGCGAGAAAATGAAGTTGCTCGACATGGACCCCGGATTTCTCAATCGCGCGGTCAACGAGGGCTTCTCGGGTGGCGAGAAAAAGCGCAACGAGATCCTGCAGATGGCAATGCTCGAGCCGCGACTGGCCATTCTTGATGAAACCGATTCCGGGCTAGACATCGATGCGCTCAAGGCAGTGGCCAAGGGTATCAATGCGCTGCGCAGCCCGGAGCGCGCGATCGTGCTGGTCACTCATTATCAGCGTCTGCTCCATTACATCGAGCCCGACCAGGTGCACGTGCTGTCGAAGGGCCGGATCGTGCACTCCGGTGACAAGTCGCTTGCCCTGGAGCTCGAGAAGCGGGGTTACGACTGGGTGCGCGAGGTCGCCAACGCATGAACACCGCTGTAATCCGCCAGGACCTGCTTGCTGACGTCGTCGGGCGACTGCCGGATAACGGTCTGCGAGCGTTGCGCGAACGGGCGCTCACGGAATTTGCAAAGCAGGGCTTGCCCGGCACAACCGAGGAAGACTGGCGCTACACCAGCCTTCAGTCGGCGGTAGAACTCAGCAATGCCTGGCTCGCGTCACAGCCCGATTTGGTATTGCCGCACGAACCGCGCAAGGAACATCTGCCAACACAGGCGTCCGAAACCGCCATCGATGCACATTGGCTGCGCTTCCTGAACGGCCGGCTGCTGGGCGGCGCCCTGCCCGACCTGGAATCGATTCGCATCGGCCGCGAACCTGCCGATGGCCGTGGGCTCGTTACCGATGACGGTTTGTCGAATTTGAATGCGGCACTGCTGCATGACGCCATCCACATCGTGGTACCAGCCGGCGCAACACTCAGCCGGCCGATCGGCCTGGTCCTGGCCAACGATGCTTCGGGCAACACCAGTGTAGCCATGTCGCGCATCGTGTTCGAGGTCGGCGCCGGCGCGAAACTCGAAATCATCGAGAACCACCTGTCGCTGTCGGCGGCAGCGTCGTTTGCCAGCGTCGTGATTGAATTGCGCCTTGCGCGCGGTGCTCAAGTCCGGTACCTGCGTTTGCAGGAGTGTGGCGAGGCCCAGATTCTCACCGGCAGGTTGCAAATCGCGGTCGGCCAAGATGCATTGCTGCGCTACACGAGTATCGACCTCGGCGGCGCGCTGGTCAGGAACGATGTCGCCGCAGATCTCACTGCTGCCGGATCAGACGTAATCGCTAACGGGCTGTATCTCGCCACGGGTTCGCAGCACATCGACAACCACATCCGCATCGATCATCGCGTCGGACCGGCCCGAAGCCGGGCCGCGTTTCGCGGCATTCTGCATGGCAGGTCGCGCTGCGTCTTCAACAGCAAGGCGATCGTGCACAAGGGTGCCGACGGCACGGATGCGGGGCAGTCGAATCACAACCTGCTGCTGTCCGACAAGGCCGAGATCGACACCAAGCCGGAACTCGAAATCTATGCCGACGACGTCAAATGCGCACACGGCGCCACGGTGGGACAGCTCGATGAATCGGCGCTGTTTTACCTGCGATCCCGTGGCATCGATGCGGATGCTGCCTCCCGCATGCTCACTCGCGCATTCGCCGCAAGCGTACTGGGCGAATTGGCGGTCGCCGTCGCCGCCGAATACGTTGCCGGCAGAATAGATCAGCGCCTTGATCTTGTGGTCAGTGATAAACCATGAGCAAACCGCTGCAAACCGTTAAAAGCGATCCGCACGTTGACCTCTCTGCCTGTCGTACTGACTTCCCGGTGCTCGCACAAGAGATCAACGGGGAACCCCTGGTGTATCTGGACAGCGCAGCTTCGGCCCAGCAGCCCGAGTCGGTGATCGACGCCGTTGCCGAGTATCATCGTCACAATCATGCCAACGTGCATCGTGGCGTGCATACCTTGAGTCACCGCGCAACGGAAGCTTACGAGGCTGCGCGGGATGCCATTGCCGGCTTCATCAATGCCCGCAGCCGCCGCGAGGTTGTGTTTACGAGCGGTACCACCGAGTCGATCAACCTGGTCGCGCAGAGTTTCTGCAGGCCTGGCCTGAAACGCGGCGACAGGATCCTTTTGTCACAGCTCGAGCATCACTCCAACATCGTGCCCTGGCAATTGCTGTGCGAGCAGACCGGTGCCGAGCTCCTGGTCGTACCGATCGACGAACGCGGCGAACTCGACCTTGTGACTTTCAACCGTCAGATCGAAAGTGGCGTGAAGATCCTGGCAATTGCGCATGTTTCGAATGCACTCGGTACGGTTTTGCCCGCGCAGGAGCTGATCCGTCGCGCACAGCAGCACGGTGTGCCTGTGCTCCTCGACGGGGCCCAGGCAGTACCGCATATGCCAGTCGACGTGCAGGCCCTGGACTGCGACTTCTATGCCTTTTCCGGACACAAGATGTGCGGCCCGACCGGTATCGGCATTCTGTACGCCAGGGAACAGCATCTCGAACGCATGCCACCCTATCAGGGCGGTGGAGACATGATTCTCGAAGTGCGCTTCGAGGGCACGACGTATAACGACCTCCCCTACAAATTCGAAGCCGGTACCCCAAACATATCGGGCGCAATCGGGCTCGGTGCAGCGGTGCGCTATCTTACCGGGATCGGTATGGAGCGGATCGCCGCGCACGAGAGCGAACTGCTTCGCTACATGACTGAGCGGCTGTCGGAAGTACCTGGCATCCGGTTGATCGGAACGGCCAGGCAAAAAGCAAGCCTGCAGTCATTCCTGCTGGACGATATTCACCCCCACGACCTCGGAACAATCGTCGATCACCAGGGCGTGGCCATCCGCACCGGCCACCATTGCGCCATGCCCGTCATGGATTTTTTCGGTGTCCCGGGTACAGCAAGGGCATCGCTTGCGTTGTACAACAATCGTGACGATGTCGACCGGCTGGTCGCGTCGCTGACAAAGGCGAAGGAGATTTTCGGGCGATGAATCGTGCAATGAGTGATCTGTCCACTGGAGAACTGCGCGACCTTTACCGCGAGCTGATCCTCGATCATGCGCGCAGCCCTCGACATTTCGGCAAACTTCCGGCACTTACGCATTCCGCCGAGGGCCTGAATCCGCTTTGCGGAGACAAGCTCAAGCTGTATCTGCAGATCGACGACGATGACCGAATCAGCGATGCCGCCTTCGAGGGATCGGGCTGCGCGATCTCCGTTGCGTCGGCCTCGCTGATGACCGACGCCATCATCGGCATGCGAACGGGAGAGGCGTTGGATTTCGCCAAAGCACTGATTGGCGCGGTTACCGGCAGGATTTCGAGCGAGGACTTGGGCGAGGACTCACAAATCGAACTCGGCAAGCTGCAGGCGCTGCAGGGCGTCCGTGAATTTCCCTCGCGCGTCAAGTGCGCAACGCTCGCCTGGCATGCCATGAATTCTGCCATCCGGCAGGAACAGCGGCCGGCATCAACAGAGTAGTCGAGTCAATGTTCGGACATTCCAACGAACCCTTCACACTGACACGCGACGTTTCGGCTGTCATCGTTCCAGCCGGCGAGACCCTCACTTTGCGCGCAGGGACCAGCGGCTTCATCACCCAGTCGCTCGGCGGCAGCTTCACAATCTATGTGGAGGGAAACCTGTTTCGGATCGCCGGCGCCGATGCCGATGCCATAGGCAAGGAGCCGGTTGCCACACCATCGGTCCCCGAAAACCCGACCGATGCCGACATCGAAAACGTGGTCTGGCAGCAGCTGCGTACCTGTTATGACCCGGAAATCCCGATCAACATCGTCGACCTCGGCCTCGTTTACCGCTGCGAGATCAGCGCCACAGCGAACGGGATGCGTTCGGTCGACGTGGACATGACGCTGACGGCACCAGGATGCGGCATGGGCGACATTCTTGTACAGGATGCACAGGAAAAAATTGCGGCGATACCGACAGTAGCGGACGTGCGTGTCGAGCTGGTATTCGATCCGCCGTGGAATCAAAGCATGATGTCAGACGAGGCGCGACTGCAGACAGGAATGATGTAACATCGTGGCAGGGATATGCCATGAAAACGCTGACATTACTGCGCCATGCGAAATCAAGCTGGGACGAGCCAGGCATGGCGGATCATGATCGGCCACTCAACAGTCGCGGGGAACGTGATGTGCCGCGAATGGCAAGCCGGCTTGCGGATGCCGGGATTCGGCCTTCTCTGATCCTCAGCAGCCCGGCCTTGCGCGCCTGGACCACCGCCCGCCTCGTCGCACGCGAGATCGGCTATCCGGTCGAGTTCCTGCAACGCGAACCAAGACTTTACCTTGCCGGTGTCAAGACTTTGATCGACGTCATAGGCAAGCAGGAAAACCGATTCAATAACGTTGTCCTGATCGGACACAATCCCGGCTTGACCGAGCTGGCGCAACACCTGGTACCGGGCGTAACTGACAATATTCCGACTTGCGGCCTGGTATCGGTATTCATCGATGCGGATGACTGGGACCTTCGCTCGCGCGACAAGGTACGCCTGAACGTATTCGACTTTCCGAAAAACACCGCCGATTGACTCCATGCAGTGATTCCGCGCACAGATTTCTCGCGGCCAGTGCCCGGTCAGTTTTCATTCAAGGACAACAGGCTGGCATTGCCGCCAACGGCCGATACGTTGTTGCTAACCGTGTACTCGCTGCCGAAACGCGGCAGGTAGTACGGCCCTCCTGCTTTGGGTCCGGTGCCTGAAAGGCCGCGGCCGCCGAAAGGCTGCACACCGACCACGGCACCGATCATATTGCGGTTGATGTAAATGTTGCCTGCGCCGGAATACGAAGTCAGCGCGCTGGCGCGGCGATTGATCCTGCTGTGCAGTCCCATGGTCAGTCCGTAGCCAGTTGCATTCACTGCAGCTACCGCTTCCTCGAGTTTCTTGGCCCGATAGCGGTAGACGTGCAAAACGGGCCCGAAGACCTCGCGGGTCAGCCTCGCAATGTTGTCGATCTCAATGGCCACCGGTGCAACAAACGTTCCCTTGGTGCTCGACACCGGCAGTTCGCACTGATGAATAATCTTGCTGTGACCGGCGAACTCATCGATATGTGCGAGCAGCATCTGGCTCGCTTCGCCGTCGATTACCGGACCGACATCCGTGGCCACATCCGCAGGATCGCCGATCACCAGTTCCTGCATATAACCTTTCAGGAGTTCGATGACACGCGGAGCGATGTGTTCCTGGACGCACAGCAGGCGAAGCGCGGAACAGCGTTGCCCGGCACTGTTAAACGCAGAATTCACTGCGTCGAGTACCACCTGTTCGGGCAATGCCGAGCTGTCGACGAACATTGCATTCTGGCCGCCGGTTTCGGCAATCAATGTCGAAATCGGGCCGTCTTTTGCTGCCAGGCTCCGGTTGATCATCCATGCCGTTTCCGTGGAGCCGGTGAACGCAACGCCCGCGACGCGCGGATCGCTGACCGCCCGACCACCGATCAGGGCACCGTCACCGGGCAGGAACGCGAGCACGTCCCCGGGTACGCCGGCTTCGTGCATGAGTTGCACTGCGCGGTACGCAATCAGCGGGGTCTGCTCAGCCGGTTTTGCCAGCACAGCATTGCCAGCGGCGAGTGCCGCACTGACCTGACCGCTGAAGATGGCCAGCGGAAAATTCCACGGGCTGATGCAGACAAACACGCCACGGCCTCGTAATCCCAATGTATTGCGCTCGCCGGTCGGGCCCGGCAGCGACCGCGGATCGCCGAAATGCCGCTCTGCTTCCGCGGCGTAATATCTAATAAAGTCAACGGCTTCTCGTACTTCCGATACAGCATCCGGCAAGGTTTTTCCTGCTTCCCGTACGCACAGCGCCAGCAATTCCGGCGTGTTCTGCTCGAACAGGTCGGCTGCTCTCCGCAGAATGCCTGAGCGCTCGCGCGCCTGCCGCAGGTCCCATGCGGGTTGTGCCAAAACCGCGAGCCGGATGGCCTCGTCGACGGCCGCCGCATCGGCTTCCCGGCACATGCCGACGACCTGCGACGTATCGGCTGGATTGACAGACGGCCGTTCTGCGCCGTGCCGGTCCTTGCCGCCGACTATGGGTGCTGCCCGGCGTTTCCTCTCCTCGGTCGCGTCCATCGCAGCAAGCACGCCGGCCAGCACCTGCCGGTCCGCGAGGTTCATGCCGCTGGAATTGCTACGCTCCGGAAGAAAGAGATCGGCGGGTGCGGCGATGCCGCTGTGTGGTCGCCCATCTCGGCTGCGTGTAAGTTCGATCGGATCGGCGACGATGTCCTTGATCTCGACTGCCGGATCGAGAATTCGGTTGACGAACGAGGTATTGGCACCGTTCTCCAGCAAGCGCCGCACCAGGTATGGCAGCAGGTCCTCGTGGCTTCCGACCGGTGCATACACGCGGCAGGCACGGCCGAATTTTTTCGGGTCCGTGACTTCGCCATACAGCTCCTCGCCCATTCCGTGCAGGCGCTGAAATTCGTAATCCTCGCGCGACCCCGCATAGTGCATGACACTGGCAAGCGTGTGCGCGTTATGCGTTGCAAACTGGGGATACAGGTTCTGGCCGGCGGCGAGCAGCTGGCGGGCGCAGGCGAGATACGAGACGTCGGTGTGCGCCTTGCGTGTGAACACCGGGTAACTTGCGAGCCCCTGCTCCTGACCACGTTTGATTTCAGAATCCCAATACGCTCCCTTGACCAGACGGACCGGAATTCGCCGTCTCGCAGTCGCCGCCATATCGGCCAGGAAACGAATCACGTCGGTTGCCCGTCGCTGGTATGCCTGCACAGCCAGACCGAGCCCGTTATACCCGTATAACCGGTGGTCGCTGAATGCAGCTCGAAAGACTTCGAGCGACAGTTCGAGACGATCGGCCTCTTCTGCATCGACAGTCAGCGCAATGCCGGCGTCCATTGCGGCGCTGGCCAGATCGATGAGCTGTGGAGTGAGTTCGGCAATTACACGTCGATGCTGGGTGAAGCTGTAGCGCGGGTGCAGTGCCGACAGTTTTACTGAAATACTCGGCGCCGAAAAAATATCGGTCGAACCCGAGTTCGTTGCTCCAATGCTGCGAATGGCAGCCAGGTACGCATCGAAATACCGTGCGGCATCGGCCGACGTCAGCGCCGACTCGCCGAGCATGTCGAACGAGTAGCGAAATACGCGGTTCTGCTTTTTCTGCGAACGTTCCAGTGCCTCTTCGATATTCCGCCCCATGACGAACTGGTGTCCCATGATGCGCATTGCCTGGCGCATGGCAGTCCTGACCACTGGCTCACCGGCACGGCTGGCCAGTTTGCCAAGATATTTCGCCGGATTTCGGCTCGCGCTTTCATCGAGTTGCAGCAACTGGCCAGTCAGCATCAGGCCCCAGGTCGATGCGTTGACGAACAGGGAGTCGCTTTCACCCAGGTGATCTTTCCAGCTCGCGGCGGTGATTTTGTCAGCTATGAGTTTATCGGCAGTATCGGCATCCGGAATGCGCAGCAGTGCTTCCGCGATACACATCAGCAGTACGCCTTCTTCGGACGACAGATCGTATTGCTGCAGAAACGCATCCAGCCCGCCCTCATTGGCGGCATGTTTGCGTACTGCACGAACAAGCGTCGTTGCCGTCTTCCGGATTTGTTGTCGCGCCGACTCGCCAACATCCGCTGCCTTGCTGAGTTCCGCCAGCAACGACTGTTCGTCACACAGATACCTGTCATTGACGCGATCAAGCGGGGTCAAAGCTGCGGAGGGTTGCTGGCTGAAACGCATGGAATTGATTCTTCTTGAACCGGTAAGCGGCGCGGCGGCGATTATAGGGGAAACACCAGTGCGTCGTCAGTTATCGCCAGCCTGACGATTGAACTGGCGCACTTTTCGGCGTGTGCGCTTGTCCGGGCGACCCTCGGTGCGCGGCATCTGCAATCGATCCTGCCGAATGCGCTCGAGCGCGGCCGCTCTACTCTGAACTGAACTCTCGTCCTCGGAGAAACTTAATTGCGCCTCTGCAGCCGGTCCGCGACGTTGCGGCAGGGTCCGGACGACAATGTCGTGCAGCATGCGATTTCGCAGGATCAGCAACCGGTCGCCCGGCGCCACCCGCGTGCCTGGTTTGGCCCTGTCGCCATTAACCTTGACATGCCCACCGCTGACTGCGGTCGCCGCCTGTGAGCGCGTCTTGAAAAAGCGCGCATACCAAAGCCAGCGATCGACCCGCAGAGATTGTTCCCTTGTGTCACTCATCTGCACATCACCGAAACAAAACTGTCCTGATATACTCTGCGACCTTTGCAATCGGAGGGCGACATCGTGCCCGCAGCACTTCTCGAGTCACTCGCAACGCAAACCGAAGCCCTCAAAGAGCAAGGCCTGTTCAAACAGGAGCGGGTCATTGCCAGCCCGCAGCAGGCCGCCATCCGTGTGCGCCGCAACGGCAATACTGCCGAAGTCATCAACCTCTGTGCAAACAATTACCTCGGCCTCGCCAACCATCCGAAGATTGTGGCCGCAGCCCATCGCGCGCTCGATGAATACGGTTACGGAATGGCATCCGTGCGCTTCATTTGCGGAACACAGACAATTCACAAGGATCTGGAGGCGCGACTCAGTGCATTCCTCGGGACCGAAGACACCATCCTGTACCCCTCATGTTTCGATGCCAACGGCGGACTTTTCGAAACCGTGCTGGACGAACAGGATGCTGTGATCAGTGACGCTTTCAATCACGCCAGTATCATCGATGGCATCCGGTTGTCGAAAGCACAACGTTTTCGTTATGCCAATGACGATATGAACGATCTCGAGGCCCAGCTCAAGGCAGCATCAAAGTGCCGCCACAAACTGATCGTAACCGATGGCGTATTTTCCATGGACGGTACGATTGCCAATCTCCCCGATATCTGCGCTCTGGCCAAGAGGTATGACGCACTGACTATGATTGACGATTGTCACGCCACCGGTTTTCTTGGCAAGACGGGCCGCGGGACCCATGAGTACCGGGACGTCATCGGCCGGATCGATATAATCAGCGGTACGCTGGGCAAAGCGCTCGGTGGTGCCTCCGGGGGCTTTATCTCCGGACGCAAGGAGATCGTCGGCTGGCTAAGGCAGCGCTCGCGACCGTACCTGTTCTCCAACTCCGTCGCACCTGTGATCGCTGCGACCTCGATCGCGGTACTGGATTTGTTGCACGATGACGGCAGTTTGCGCCAGACCTTGCACGACAATGCGCGGTATTTTCGCAAGGGCATGGCAAAACTCGGCTTCGAGCTGAAACCGGGTGAGCACCCTATCATTCCGGTCATGCTGGGAGATGCCAGGCTTGCGACCTCAATGGCCGACAAGCTGCTGGATCACGGCATCTACGTTATCGGCTTCTCATTTCCGGTCGTACCGAAGGGCCAGGCACGTATCCGGACACAAATGTCGGCCGGGCTTGGAAGAACCCATCTCGACAAGGCAATTGCCGCATTCGCCGCTGTCGGCCGCGAACTCGGCGTCATCAATCAGGAATAATTTCAATGCGTGCATTGGTCAAGGCAAAAGCAGAGCGCGGCATCTGGCTGGAAAATATTCGAAAGCCGGTTCCGGGACACAACGATGTACTGATCAAAGTGCAACGCACTGCGATCTGTGGAACCGACATTCACATTTATCAGTGGGACGACTGGGCGCGCAAGACAATACCGGTGCCGCTGGCTGTCGGGCACGAGTTTTCGGGCGAGATCGTTGAGTTCGGCGGCGAAGTCAAAGGTTTCAAGATCGGGGATCGCGTCTCGGCCGAAGGCCACATCACCTGTGGCGTTTGCCGCAATTGCCGGGCCGGCCGCCGGCACCTTTGTATCAATACCGCCGGAGTCGGCGTCAATCGACAGGGCGCATTTGCAGACTACCTGTCGGTACCGGCGTTTAACGTGTTCAAACTGCCGGCTGTCATCAGCAGCGACATGGCATCCATTCTCGATCCGCTCGGTAATGCCACGCACACGGCGCTGTCCTTTGACCTGGTCGGTGAAGACGTGCTCATTACCGGTGCCGGACCCATAGGCATCATGGCAGTCGCGATCGCGCGATTTGCCGGCGCACGACACATCGTGATAACCGACGTGAACGAATATCGACTCGAGCTGGCACGAAAGATGGGCGCGACAGTCGCGTTGAATGTAAAAAATGGATCACTCGACGACACCATGCGCGAGCTCGGCATGGAGGAAGGCTTCGACGTCGGCATGGAGATGTCGGGGAATCCGTCTGCATTTCGGGATCTGTTGCGAACCATGCACCACGGCGGCAAGGTTGCCCTGCTTGGCATACCACCCTCCCAGACCGCCATCGACTGGAACCAGGTCATATTCAAGGGATTGATTTTAAAGGGTATTTATGGCCGGGAAATGTTCGAGACCTGGTACAAGATGTCAAGCATGCTGCAAAGCGGCTTGAACATTGAACCGGTGATCACGCATCGTTTTCCTGTCGATGATTTCCAGGACGCGTTCGACCTGATGGAATCAGGCCAATCCGGCAAAATAATTCTGCAGTGGAACTAGCCCAGTCGTTGCCAGATCAGCGCAGGTCGCAAAAGCAGTGCGAATAAACACCCTTGGGATCATTGAAGCGCAATACCGGATCCAGTGCTGACTCGACCACGGTCGCCAGTCTCTTCAGTGCAGACTGACGGTCAATGAAACGACCCGCATCGATGCCGAGGCTCGCGACCGCGTGCAGAAACTCCAGTGCAAATTGTTCGCCAGGTGTCAGCTCTTTCTGAATGTATTTCCTGCCGTATTCGCCATCTTCCAGCTCGGCCAGTTCAGCGGCCGCCGCAACGGCTTCATCGAGGCCACCGATGGCGTCGATCAAGCCGTGATCGAGGGCATCAGCACCAGTCCAGACCTGGCCCTGCGCTATATGATCGACAGAACTCTTGTCCATGTCGCGGTACTCGGCGACCTTGCTGATGAAATCGTCGTAACCGCGATCGATAACCAGCTGGAAAAGCGTTTTCGCCTCGTCTGACATTTCCCGATCGGGCCGGAATTGTCCGGCCCAGATACTCGTGCCAACGCCATCGGTGCTGATGCCCAGCGCAGCAAGAGATCGCTGAAAGGTCGGCAGCATGCCGAAAATTCCGATCGACCCCGTAATGGTCACATCGCTTGCGTAAATCTTGTCAGCCGCCATGGATATCCAGTAACCGCCGGAAGCCGCAACGCTGCTCATGGATGCAACGACCGGTTTGTCCGCAGCACGCAGATGTTCGATTTCATCGAGAATTACTTCGGACGCAAACGCGCTGCCGCCGGGACTATCGACCCGTAACACCACCGCTTTGACTGAATCATCGAAAAGCGCACGGCGCAACAACTCCGATGTCGAATCACCGCCGATGGCGCCAGGTGACTGCGTGCCGTTCATGATCTCTCCGGCGGCCACAATGATCGCGACATTGGCGTCCGATTTCGTGTCGTCGTGCGTCAGGTGCATAGTCGACACATAATTTTCCAGGTCCGTGGCATGATATGTCCCGTCGTCGTTCGGATCCGTGCCGGCGAATTCGATGACACGCTCAATGAATTCGTCACGCGGCAAAAGCCCATCGACCAATCCATGCTTCAACGCAAGCTCTGCAAGATCTCCGTCGACCGCCTCGAGTTCGGAAACAAAGCTGTCCAGCATCGCGTCCAGCGCTCCGTCCGGAAGTTCCCGAGCTTTTACCACATCATCCTGAAATCGACTCCAGAGCTGGTCGACTAGCGTGACTGTCGATTCGCGGTCCTGATCGGACATATGGTCGAGCATGAACGGTTCGACTGCCGACTTGTGCGTACCGACGCGAAAGATGTTCCAGTCAATCAGCAGTTTGTCGATTGCCGATTTGTAATAATTCCGGTATGAGCCGAATCCGCTGAGCAGCACTGCCCCGTCAGGATGCATGTAGACTTCATCGGCGCGGGCTGCCAGGTAAAAAGCTCCCTGACCGTAGAAATCCGCGACCGCGACAACCGGTTTGTCAGAGGTTCGAAAATCGTCGATCGCGTCGCCCACACGCTGCAACTGGCTCAGGCCGCTGCGGCCAAGACCACCCAGGTCCAGTACGACACCCTTGATACGGTCATCGTCCTTTGCGTAGCGCAGACCATCGACAACGTCCTGCACCAGCATTTGCGGCTCGGATTCGCCAAGCATCTCGGCGATAGCACGGTCATACGGATCGCCTTCGAGTTCCTCCACCAGGCTGCCATAGGGCGCTATCAATAACGCAGACTTCGCCGGCAGCAGCGGCGCTGTCGACGATAACGCGCCAAAGAAGATGCCGAAAATGAATACCAGCAAGAGCAGGTGAAGTACTTTTCTGAGTCCGTCAATTCCCGCCCACAGGGTCGAAAACAGGGACTTAAGCATTCTGCCAATACTCATTTATTGCTCCGCGACGTTGAAAACGAATATTTGAATGTATTGAGACATAGTCTAGCGCCGTATTGTTCCACAGGCACGAGTGCTTACGGCGATAGCGGTCGCATCATCAGTCCACCAGCAGCGCTAGCGACAGGGCCGGCCAATAGGTAATTACGATAACCGAAAGCAAAAGAATGACCAGGAATGGAAAGGTCGCTGCGCAAACCTTCATGATGGACTGGTCGAAGCGATAGCTCGCTATGAAGAGATTCAAGCCGACCGGCGGCGTGAGGTAGCCGAGCTGCATTGCGGCCAGGAAGATGATGCCAAGGTGAACCGGATCGATACCGTACTGGGCCGCTATGGGCAGAATCAATGGTACGACCAGGACGATGGCCGAGAATATGTCGAGAATGCAGCCGAGTATCAGCAGGAAAATCAGCAGCAGCAGCAGGAAGCTGAACTGACTGGTGATCATTTCGGACACTATCGCCAGCAGCTTCTGTGGTACACCGGCATCGATCATGTAATTTGTCGACGCAAGGGAAACGCCGAGGATGATCAGAATCCCGCCGACCAGCAGCATGGATTCGCGCATTACCCGGGGCAAATCGCGAATCTTCACCTCCTTGAGGATGAAGACTTCGACAATCAATACATACAAAGCGGTAACGGCGGCCGCTTCGGACACCGCAAAATAACCGGAGTAGATGCCGCCGAGCACCACGATTGGCAGCGGCAATTCCCATTTCGACTCGCGCAGTGCCGCGGCTACCTCGCGCAGCGAAAACGAGTTCAATGGTTTGCGGTTGCTGCGATTGATCCACAGGCTGTACGCGGAGAGCATCACGACCATCAGCATTCCCGGCAACAGCCCGGCCCGAAACAGGCTGTCGATCGAGATTTCCGAAACTACACCATAGAGAATCAGTGGTAACGACGGCGCAAACAGCAGACCAAGACTTCCGGAGGTGGTGACCAGGCCCAGGTTGAAGTCATCCGGGTAACCGTCCTTTTGCAGCGCTGGGTACAGGATGGCACCAAGCGCAATAATGGTGACGCCTGAGGCACCGGTAAATGCAGTAAACAACGCGCAGGCCGCCAATGCCACCAGTGCCAGGCCACCAGGCAGCCAGCCGAGTACCGCGCCGGTGAGCCGCACCAACCGGTGCGGGGCATTGCTTTCACTGAGCAAGTAACCGGCAAAAGTGAATAGCGGGATCGCTGAGAGAAACGGCATGCCGGCGATACCCAGGATCTCGACCACGATGGCCATCAGGTCGATGCCTTCTTTCTGGTAGCCGAGCAATGCGCTCGCGGCAATTACGACAAATATTGGCGCACCGAATATCGCGAGCAGTACAAGCAGCGCTCCAAGCAGCATCATGAGCCCCCGCTCGGAGCACTGGGCATTTCATTGTTCGGCGTACCAACGCCGAACAGTGGCCTCATCGACAAGAGAAAGAACCGATAGCACATCAGGCCAAATGCCACTGGCGCGATTCCGTGGACGATCGCCGCAGGGATATCGATCAGCACGGTTTCCTCAAACTCGATCGACAATTGCACGTATCGCCACGACTGCCATGCGAGAAATCCGCACATTCCCGCCGCAAACAGGTCGACGATCATGCGCGGAAAGCGCGTGTAACGTGACGAGACATAGTGAGACAGCAGATCGATGCGGAGGTGCTGGTCGTTTCTGCTCGCGGCGATCGACGCAATCAACGCAATCCACAGCACCATCAATTTCATCAGTTCTTCGGCCCAGACGAAGCCGGAGCTGAAAAAAATCCTGAGGGCGATCTGGCTGACCGCAAGCAGCATCATGGCGGCAAGCAGCACGACCAGCGATCCGTTTTCGATCGCCGTGCCCCATCGCTCGAGCCGTCGCAGGATTCCTGCGATCGATATCTCGGTCACTCGCGCGTACCAGCCACCGACGTGGAATCCTTGACGACCGCATCCGCACCAGCACCAACTGTCCCGTTAGCCCGATACTCGGCGATATAGCCCTGCATTTCCTCCAGCGCGGCCATCGAGAACATTCCTTGCTGCGCCATAGCGCGGTTGGTGTCGACCATTCGTGCCCGAATCGCTTCGAACTCGCCGGCATCCGGCAGAACCTCACTCAGACCAACATTGATCAGCGCTTCTGCCGCTGCGGCGCTTTCCGTCTCACTCGCCGCGTCTATCCGTGCGTAAATACCACTCATGACTTCCCTGACGACGTTCTGGTCCGCGGCATCGAGGCGCTCGAATGCCTTGTCCTGAATCGCCAGAAAGCCCATGACGTACAGCACCGGTGTCCGGGTCACGTATTTGACCTTGGTGTGCCATTGCAGCGCCAGGGCGACAACCGGCGGAATTGCGACTATGTCGACCAGGCCGGTTTGCAACCCCGTCAGCACATCAGTCAGCGGCAACGCAACCGGCGACAACTGCACTGCTTTCATCGCCTCATAGCTGATCAGGTCGCCCTCGGGCAACCAGACCTTTTTGCCCTTGAGGTCGGCATGGCTGCGCACTGGTTCGTTGGACAAAATGATGGCAAATCCGGCGCCCGCAAAGCCGAACGTCACAAAACCGACCTCTTCGATGTCACGCACCAAGGCACTGTCCATGCGCTCCCTCACGTAGCGGACCTCGCCATCGGATTCAAAGACAAAGGGCAATCCGTAGATATTCAGGTCCGGAACCTGCTTCTGGAAATCCGTCGGAGAAAAAGTCCCACCGTGCAACTGACCAATCTGGATCTTCCGCAGTACCTTGCTCTCTGTGCCCTGCACACCGCCGGCATAAAACTTCATTTCCACACGCCCGTTCGTTTTCTGCCGGATTTCCTCGGCGCCGGCGCGAAATTCCTTCATCAGCAGGGTGTTCTCAGGAGCCAGCGTCGCGATCTTGATCTGCGTTTGCGCGAGCGATGCGTTGCCGCTCGAAAGGGCGAGCAGCGCCATCAGCGTGATCGAGTGTCGCATCATCAATCTCCAGTTCTCAGAAGTAGTCGTCAGCGCTCGCGAGCAGAGCGATCGCATCACGTTGCGCCAAAACGTTGGTCAGTGTGTAGCCGGGAACATAAGGATCTGCGGCCAATACTTCATGCAGCAACTTGTCATGCATCTCTCTTTCATACAACAGACGTGCGTAACCGCGAGCGAACTCAACCTTGGTTCCAAGGTCCGCACCGCCAGTAAGGTCAATCGATCGCTCGAAATACTGCCTGCCCTTTTCCGGTTCGCCACCTAGTGCCGGAGGTCGAAGCGTGGTCAGGATTCCGAGATAGCCGTAGACCGCAGCCGCCGAATCCCCATCACTTATCTCCAGATAGCGATTCAACAGCGCTTCAATGTGCGGCAATTCGGCGAGGGCATTCCAGTCATCGCTGTGTGCGCGGATGTAGGCAAGCGAGGACACACTATAGGCGTATACCGCCACTGCCTGCTTGCTGCGGAGTCCCGCCAGAGTACTTTCATACTGATCGAACGGCATGCCCTTCCAGTTACAGGATGGGGTATAGGATTGGCACAGGCTTTTGATTCCGTAGGTTCTTGCCCGGCTGGTCATGCGACGCGCGCGATCCGGGTCATTGGCGAAAATAGCGCCGTACGATGCGTACAGGTTTGCGGCGGCTGCAAGCAATGCTGGGTCGTCGGGATTGCCCTCGAGCATGCTGTCGAGCAATAGCAGGTAAGCCGGCGCACCATCGCGCACTGTTTCAGGGTCGTCCTGATTAAGAACCGCGGCGGAGAGATTGTCCGCAAAATTGCTGGCTGCCGACGAGATCATCGACGCGCAGCCGCTGCTGCTGGCTGCGGCCACGACCAATACCAGACTTACCTTGATTCGCGGCCATGGATTCATGCGTGGAAAGACCCCCCTGCAAGGGATTGGTTCAGGTCGCAAGCCACTGTTTTACCATATACGGTCCAATAGGGCCGTATATGGACTGAAATCCCGATCTAGACCTTTTCCCTGATCCTGGCTGCTTTGCCTGACCGGCCGCGCAAATAATACAGCTTGGCGCGACGTACGTTACCGCGTCGCTTCACTTCAATGCCACCGACGGTCGGGCTGTAGGTCTGGAAAACCCGTTCTACCCCTTCACCGTGTGAAATCTTCCGCACCGTGAACGACGAGTTGAGGCCGCGATTACGTTTCGCGATTACGATTCCCTCGAACGCCTGCAAGCGGTCACGACCACCTTCGCTCACCTTGACGTGAACCACAACCGTGTCACCGGGCGCGAAGTCCGGCACATCCCGCGACATTTGTTCCTGTTCGATTGCTTCTATGATTTTGCTCATCGTATTCTGCCTGCCGGTCCGAGCCGGTACTTGTGTTTCCAATGCCGCCGATCAGCCATCGCGTGGCGTCAGCCCCTGTTCTTTCAAATACTCATCGAGCATTTGTTGCTGTTCGTCAGTCAATTCAATCTTGCGTACCAGGTCGGGTCGCCTGACGAAACTTCTGCCCAGCGCCTGCTTGCGTCGCCATCGGGCGATTTTCGAATGGTCACCGGACAACAGCACATCCGGCACCGGCATACCCCGCACAACTTCCGGTCGCGTGTAATGCGGGTGATCCAGCAGCCCGGACATGAACGAGTCCTGTTGCGCAGACTCCTGGTCCCCCAACACACCTGGGACCAGTCTCACAACCGCATCAATCACAGCCAACGCGGCAATCTCACCACCGCTCAGCACAAAATCGCCAATCGACAACTCAAGATCGACTTCCGTTTGAATCAAACGCTCGTCAATCCCCTCATAGCGTCCGGCAACCAGTATCAATCCCGGCAAAACGGCAAACTGCCCAGCCAAGCCCTGATCGAAAACCGTCCCCTGCGGCGACAGGCATACAACCGGCGACCCGCGTGGAGCGGCCGCTCGAGCTGCCTCAACAGCAGCCGCCAAGGGCTCGAACTTCATCACCATGCCGGGTCCGCCACCGTAGGGCCGATCATCGACCGTACGGTGCGGGTCGTCCGCGAAATCGCGCGGATTCCAGCAGTCCAGGGTCACCAGACCCCTCGTTATCGCACGTCCGACCACCCCGTGGCCGGCAAGCGAGCTTGCAAACTCCGGAAACAGGCTGACCAGTTGAAAGTGCATCCGGTCAGTCCCATTCCCAATCGACGCTGATTACGCCGTTTTTCGTATCAACGCCCAAAACGACATTGTCGGTCAGGAAGGGTACGAGGATTTCCCTGTCGCCCTCCTGCACCACCAGCACGTCGTTGGCGCCAGTCGCCAGCAGGTATGCGACACGGCCCAGCACCCGCCCGTCGCGATGGATCACCTGCATGCCTTGCAGATCACCCCAGTAGTACTGGTCCGACGGCAGCTCCGGCAGCTGTTCCCGCGGTACGCTGATCAGCGACCCGAGCAGTTCGGCAGCCGTGTCTCGATCCTCGATACCGTCGATACGGACGACCAGCGAATTCCCCTGCTTCCTGCTCTCCGCGACCGTTACCTCTTGCCTCTTTCCGTCCTGCTGCAAGGACCAGTCGCGGAACGACAATATCGAATCACGTGGCTCGGTATACGAATGGACCTTTAGCCAGCCCTTGACTCCGAATACCGCCGACACACGACCCAGAATGACTTCGCCGTCAGCGACCGTGTTTTCCTTCGCCGGCATTGAGCCACCCGGGTCGGCCGTTGCCCTTGGGCATAACGGCCAATAGTCTGAAATCAGGCGCTCTGTACAGCCTTGCGCTGGGTCTTCAGCAATGCTGCTACGCGATCCGACGGCTTGGCGCCCTGGCCGATCCAGTAATCGACCCGGTCCAGGTCGATCCGCAGATTGACGTCCTTACCCGCACCCAGCGGGTTGAAAAAACCCAACTTCTCGATATACCGCCCGTCCCGACGATTGCGACTGTCGGTGACAATGAGGTGATAAAAAGGACGCTTTTTCGCACCACCGCGCGAAAGTCGAATGCTAACCATATATTTTCCGCATCATAATTAAAGGCAGACACGCCTGCACCCGGGGCCGGCCCGAGTAAACGGCGCATTTTACGCACTTCAGCCCAAAAGTGAAGAGCAAACGGCGGAAATTTGCCTGTTTTTTCGGGCTGTTAGCAAGGCGGTCGGGCGCGGATTCCCATGGTTACCGGGGGCCGCGGGGCATGCTGCCAGCGGACAGCCCGCGGAGCATCTTCTGCATCCCGCCGCCCGACATTTTTTTCATCATCTTTTCCATTTGCAGGTGTTGCTTGAGGAGGCGATTGACGTCCTGGATCTGCTGGCCACTGCCATCCGCAATGCGGCGCTTCCTGGACCCGTTGATGATCTTCGGAAACCTGCGCTCGCCCGGCGTCATGGAATCTATGATGGCCATCTGCCGACGCATCTGCCGCTCATTGGCCACGTCTTTCAACGCTGCAGTGTTGACATTTCCCGGCAACGGCAGCTTTTCCAGCATTTTCGCCATCCCGCCCATATTCAGCATCTGCTCGAATTGATCACGCAGGTCGGCGAGATCGAATCCTTTGCCCTTGCCGATTTTTTTTGCGAGCTTTTCGGCCTTGTTCCGATTGACCTTGCCTTCGATTTCCTCAACCAGTGTCAGGACGTCGCCCATACCCAGAATTCGCGACGCCATGCGGTCCGGGTGAAACACCTCGAGAGCATCCAACTTTTCCCCTACGCCGAGAAAACGAATCGGTTTGCCGGTAACTTCGCGCACCGACAATGCGACGCCACCTTTTGCGTCACCGTCGGCTTTGGTCAGAATGATTCCGGTCAGCGGCAGACTTTGATCAAATACCTTGGCCGAGTTGACGACATCCTGTCCGGCCATGCTGTCGATAACGAAAAGCGTCTCGCGAGGATTGGCGATTGCATGCAGGCACACGAGCTCGCTCATCATTTCTTCGTCGACGTGCAGTCGCCCCGCAGTATCGACAATCAGCACGTCCACAAAGGCGCGCCGACTTTCCTCCAGCGCCCGTCTTACTATGTCTTCCGGCATGTCATCGCTGGAACTTTGGCAATGCAGGCAACCGACCTCTTTTGCCAGCGTCTCGAGTTGCAGTATCGCCGCGGGGCGATACACATCCACGCTCACCAGCATGACTTTCTTTCGGTCCTGCGCCATCAGCCGACGTGCAAGCTTTGCCGCGGTAGTGGTTTTGCCTGCGCCTTGCAGACCAGCAAGAAAAATCACGAGCGGGGGTTGCGCACGCAAGTCGAGATTCGTGGTCTCGGTACCGAGCAGTTCAACCAGTTCCAGGTGAATGATCTTCACCAGAGCCTGACCCGGCGTGAGGCTCTTTGCGACCTGTTCGCCAATTGATTTGACGCGGATTCGCTCGATGAAGGACTTGACTACCGGTAACGCGACGTCGGCCTCAAGCAACGCCAGCCGTACCTGGCGCAGCGTATCCTTGATGTTCTCTTCGGTGAGCCGACCTTTGCCGGTCAGACTGCGTGCGGCCGTTGACAGTCGCTCGCTGAGTTGGTCAAACATGGTGAGCCCGGACATCTGGTAATGCCGGTATTGTAACCCGCTGCGGCCACAACAGGTCGATCAGATCGTGATGACCGTTCCGCGCGACAACATGCGAATATTTTCGTCGGGTGCCGCTGCGATTACCTGCGCAAGGATGCGCTCCTCTTCGCCGGGCTTCATCCCGGTCAACCAGATATCCGGCTTGTGTTTCAGCAATCGCAGGTCCCGGCACATGGTAATCGGGCAGTAATGCCCCGCACGATTTGCAAGGCCCTGGAGTTCGTTTGGAAATGACACTTCAATGACCAGCACCTTGAGATTGTCGCAGGCATTCAGGACCGGCCAGAGCGTGCTGTTGGTTTTGGTGTCGCCGCTGACAGCAAAAACGCCGCCACAATTTTTCACCGTATATCCGAGTGATGGCACGCTGTGCAGCACATCCACGGCATGAAAGTCACGATTTCCGATTGTCATCGTTTCGCCAGGATTGCAGACAACGTACTGCAACATCGGTCGTTTTTCACTTGGCAATTTGGCAAAATCGGGCCAAATCACCCCGTTGAAAAGGTGCGTTCTGATCGCGCTCAGCGTTTCTTCACGGCCATATACGGTCAAAGGAACTTCGAAATCTTCCTCGAAAATGCAATCGATCAGCATTGGCAGACCCGCAATGTGGTCAAGATGCGCGTGGGTCAGAAACACGTGCCGGATGGGATGAAGCTCGTCCAGCGACAGGTCGCCAATGCCCGTTCCGGCGTCGAGCAGAACATCGTCGTCAATGAGCATTGCCGACGTTCGTGCGCCGGCGCCGATGCCTCCGCTGCAGCCAAGAATTCGTATCCGCATATTGCAACTACTCTCAGAACATGGCGGAAATCGAGGACGGAGGCTGAAGCATTCATCGCCCGACCCTGTGCCCGTCGGGTGCATCCTCCGGACCAGGGTTCTATTGAACGGCACCATGTGGGATGATTCGTTCGGACAAAAACTAGGGCATCGGCTATCGGGATTCTGTGTTTCAAATCACAATTCTTTTCTTGTACATAATTGCCGGCGCTGCCCTGGCGTGGTCCAGGCTGGCGCCAGCGGGCGGACGCACGTCCACCCTTGCAGGCCTTGCGTTATTGTGCGCTGCAGCCGGCATCGTATGGCACGGCATCGTGCTCGTGAACCTGATTTCCCCACCCGGTGGGCTGGAACTGTCAATCGGCAACACAGCCTCGTTTATCGGCCTGCAGCTTGCGTTCATCGCTGCAATCGGCGCGTTGGAGCCGTCATTGCGAGGCTTCGCTGGTGGTTTGTTCCTGTTGGCGGGTCTGGCGGCTGTCGCGACTGGTTACCCGCCGGACTTTGCAGGTCATGGTCCTTCCACGTGGCAAATGCAGGCCCATATATTGATCTCGCTTTTCGCCTACGGACTCTTGACCGTTGGTGCAATAGTTGCAGTGTTTTCGATTATCCAGGAGCGGCGCTTGCGCGCCGGTCGCATTTCTGCGGTAAACCGTATGTTCGCGCCTCTGGAGACGACTGAGAGATTGCTGTTCGGCATTGCCAGCGCCGGCTTTGTCGCATTACTCCTTGCCGTCGTGTCGGGCTTTGCTTTTGTGGACAATCTGTTTGCCCGACACTTGGTCCACAAGACCGCATTGTCACTGCTCGCGCTGCTGCTCTTCGGCATCCTGATCGGCGGCCGGCAATATGCGGGGTGGCGTGGCCACCGTGCGGTTTACCTTTACTTGTGGGGATTCGGCGTATTGTGCCTGGCGTACTTCGGCACCCGATTCATTCTGGAGAACATTCTCGGTCGAAGTTGGAGCTAGTCGATCTTCGGGGGTCGTTGACGGTCGTCAAGCGAATGCCTGCGTCAACGCATCCTCCAGCTTGCTGACGCCGATAATCTTCATGCCGGAAGGCAGGTCACGCGGCACGTTGGACTGCGGCACGATCGCGGCGGTGAATCCCTGTTTTGCAGCTTCGGCAATGCGCTCGGCGCCAAACTTGACCGGACGCACTTCACCGGCAAGGCCCAATTCGCCGAAGCTCATCAGTTTATGCCGGCAGGGTCGATCACGAAAACTTGAAACGATGGCCAGAATGGACGGCAAATCGGCGGCGGTCTCGCCAATTTTCAGTCCGCCGACGACATTGACAAAAACATCCTCGCCCGCCAATGAAATTCCCCCATGCTTCTGCAACACCGCCACCAGCAACGCGAGGCGGTTCTGATCGATGCCTTGCGCAAGACGCCTTGAGTAGTTTGTATTCGCGCCTGCAACCAGTGCCTGAATTTCGACCAGCAAGGGTCTGCTGCCTTCCCAGACGACCGACACGATGCTGCCGGCTCGGTCAGTCGAATCGCCCGACAGGAAGATGGCTGAAGGATTTCGCACTTCTCGAAATCCGCTCGATGTCATCGCAAAGACACCCATTTCGTTGCTTGCGCCAAAACGGTTCTTCACCGCTCGCACCACCGTATAGCGACTGGCGGGATCACTCTCGAAATACAGAACCGTATCGACCATATGTTCGACAACACGCGGTCCGGCGATAGCACCTTCCTTGGTAACATGCCCTATAAGAAATACTGCCACTTCCTTCTGCTTTGCGAACTGCACGATTCGGCCCACGCACTCCCTTAGTTGTGCAACGGACCCTGGTGCCGACGGCAGATTCGCCGACACCATGGTCTGAATGGAATCGATGAAAAGTACGCGCGCGTCCAGATCGACAGCCTGTTGCAACACGTTTTCCAGGGAAGTTTCCGATAATAGACTCAGGCCGGGGTTGTCAAGGCCGAGGCGCTGAGACCGCTGGGCGATCTGCCGCAGCGATTCCTCGCCGGTCGCATAACAGGCCTTGAGTTCAACCGGCAATTTTGCCGCTACCTGCTGCAAAAGCGTTGACTTGCCGACCCCCGGGTCGCCGCCGAGCAATACTACCGAGCCGGGCACCAGGCCGGATCCGAGTACGCGATCGAACTCGCCGAATCCGGTCGGGTAACGTTCGCCAGGATCGTCGAGCAGGGCGCCAAGTTTCGATACAGGCGACAGGCTGGACGGTGTACCGGTCAGTACCTGCAGGGTCGTTTGTGACAGGGTATTCCAGGCAGCACATTCAGGGCACTGACCCTGCCATTTGACGCTATGGGCGCCGCAATCCGTGCACACATAGGCGATTTTGCTCCGGGCCACCGGTTTTCTCCCTCCCCGGTCGGTCTTTTCGGGTCCCGCCTGCCCCCGTTCCGGACGGTTTATTGATCTATTCGGTAGCGGAATCCCAATGATAGCACCGGCTCCAGGAACCAACCGCCCCAAAAAGTGCCAACCCTATCTCATTAAAAACACTTGCTATTTCCTATACTCCCGACGTTATGTAGAGAACCTTGAACGTGGAAAAATCGAAAAAAGAACACCGGGACCGACTGGTCACGCTCAGCCTGGTCAGCGTACTGCTGATCCTTTTGTACGGCCCTGCCGCGGACTGGTTCGTCGCGGTGGATCGCATTCTTTACGATCAGGTCGCGGCCCATGTACGTAATGAACCGCTCGCCGATGCTCTGATCATAAGCATGAACCCGGCAAAGCGATCCGGGAGCGAAGTCAGCGATACTTACGGCCAGATTATCCAGCGGCTGAGTTCGCTCAATGCTCGCCGCATCGTCATGGCGGAACCACCCGAGCCCGGCGCATCCGGGGAGTTGCCGGGCTGGGCGGAAACACTTGCATCCGGTACACCTGTTTTCGTGCCAGCCAGCAGTCGCTTCGCGGATCTGGCGGCGAGAAGCGGAATGTTTACGCTTAATCCGGACCGGGATGGGGTGCTCCGCAGCTCCACGATGTGGAATCTGCAGGATGGCATCATGACACCATCGCTGCCGCTGGCGATTGCATTGCACGATCCGTCGTTTTCACCCGATCCGCGAATCTCGAGTTCGGATGTCTCCTTCTTTCTGACCAACTATGAACCGGTGCCCAGGATCACTGCTTCGCAGTTTCTGGCTGGCGAAATCGATCCGGTAACGATCGATGGCCTGACCGTCTTTGTTGATGCCAGCCCGGCGCTCGTCGGCTCCGCCGCCACGCTGCCCTCAGGTCAATTTGTGACCCGCTCCGAGATCGTCGCAGCGCTGCTAGCTAATATCGAGCAGCACAAAGTGGTTATTGCACCGGCATGGATCAAGGCCCTGGAGCTTCTGATTCCGGCATTGCTCTGCATTCTCACTGTGCTTTTTCTCCCCGGACGCAATCGTCGCGAGATCATACTGATTACGGCTGTGGCTTTGGTCGGCCTCATCCTGCTGGACGCATTGCTGTTACTGGTCGGCCGTGTGCGCCTGGATGTCGGGCGGTCGCTCATCATATTTGTCTGCGCCGGCGCGCTCTGCTGGTGGCTTGCAGGCACGGGCAAAAAGGCGGCCGTCAATGCATTCAAACGCGGATCCGACTTTCTCGCCGCTGGCCGGCTTGAGCCTGCTTTCGCCGAATTCCGGCGCTGCGCTCCGAGTGAAGCCGTTGCATCGGCGATGTACAAATTGTCACTGGCTTTCGAAGGACAGGCCAAGCCAGAGCGATCTGAGGCAGTACTTGAGTGGATGAAACGCACCCAGGGAGAGTCCCCGCCGAGCAACAAACAGGCGATGGGTAATGGCGAGGGGGGTATTCCTCAGCGACTCGGACGCTATGTTATCGAGAGGAAGATTGGTCGCGGGGCAATGGGAGCCGTGTATCTCGCGCGGGACCCTCGGATCAATCGGGCGGTGGCCCTCAAGGTCATCCCCATTGAAAAAGAGTTTGAGGACGAAGAACTGGCTGAAGCCAGGCTACGTTTCTTTCGCGAGGCCGAATCGGCCGGGCGGCTGACACACCCGAACATCATCACGGTTTTCGATGCCGGTGAAGACAAGCATCTGGCCTACATTGCCATGGAATATCTGCCGGGTGTACCACTGACGAGTTTCACCGATCCAAAGAAACTGCTTGCACCACGAAAGGCACTCGAATTGTGCGCCAGAACGGCAGAAGCACTGGACTATGCACACAACCAGGGAGTTATCCATCGCGACATCAAACCGGCGAATCTGCTCTACAATCGCAAGGACGATACGCTGAAGATCAGCGACTTTGGTGTTGCCCGGCTGACCGACAATAACAGGACCAAGACCGGTATCGTTCTGGGGACACCCATGTACATGTCACCCGAACAACTCAATGCCGAGCCACTGACCGGGCTCTCGGACTTATTTTCGCTTGGTGTTACTCTATATGAGCTGATCACCGGGGAAGTTCCGTTCAAGGCGACGAATATTGCAGTGCTCATGACAAAGATAACAACCGAGAACCCGGCTCCTGTGTCGAACCGTCGTCCCGGCGTTCCACCAAGTGTGGACGCATTATTGTTCAAGGCCATGGCCAAGCGCCCGGAAAATCGCTTTGTGAACGGCGGTGAAATGGCTGCCGCCTTGCGTAATTGCGCCAAGTACGCGTCGACCTAAGAAAAATCAAAAAGGCACAAAGCACATAATGAGTCTGCGTGGAAAGATAAAATTCGCCGAGATTTCTGATACCGGCAAGGTACGGGAACACAACGAGGACGCGATCGGATCCAATGCCGATATCGGGCTGATGGTTCTTGCAGATGGTATGGGCGGATATAATGCCGGCGAGGTCGCCAGCGGTATCGCTGTACAGACCATTACTGAACTTGCAGCGGAGGGCGCCATCAGAGAGAAGCGCAACGAAGTCGACGCCACCACCGGGCTGATGCGCCAGTCAATTGTATTGCGCGACGCCGTTGCGCGTGCCAACAAGATCATCTTCCAAACCGCGCAAAGTCAGACGCACTGTGAGGGCATGGGAACCACCCTCGTGGCCGCGATGTTCTACGACAACCGAATATCCCTGGCTCATGTCGGCGACTCGAGGGCCTATCGGCTTCGCGGCGATCGATTCGAGCAGCTGACCCTGGACCATTCGTTGCTGCAGGAGCTGGTGGACCGTGGCTTTTACTCGGAAGAGGAGGCACAGCGATCGACTAACCGCAACTACGTTACGAGGGCGTTAGGCGTCGAACCGACCGTCGAGGTCGAGGTGCAAGAGTACGATGTCGAGCCCGGGGATATCTATCTGCTGTGCTCCGACGGCCTCCCGGACATGGTCGAAGATGAGGATATTCACTTAACTATCAGGACGTTTAATGCTAGCCTTGATGTGGTTGGTCAACAATTGGTACAGCTGACCAACGATCATGGGGGGCGCGACAACGTGTCTGTCATGCTGGCGCAGGTTGTGGAGTCGTTTGCTGCCAGGAGAGGTATTCTGGCGAAAATTGCGAAGCTGTTTGGTAAGTAAGGGAGGCAGGGTCCGGAGAAACTGCGATTTGAAGCAGCGTCCCTGGTTACCCGGCGATCATCGGATTAGACAAGAGCGGCGATGAGAATATGGCACGGTTAATATTGAGTCTGGATAGTCAGGTTCTGGCTGAATACAACATGTCCAAGGAGCGATACACCGTTGGACGGCTGCCGGATAACGACGTTCGAATCGACAACCCGGCTGTCAGCGGCCACCACTCGCTGATCATAAACATTCTGAACGACTCGTTTCTCGAGGACCTGAACAGCACCAATGGCACGTACGTCAATGGCAAGCTGATCAAGAAGCATGCCCTCCAGCACGGCGACGTTATTACTATCGGCCATCATCAGTTGCGGTTTGCCGATCAGCAGACCAACGACGCCGAGCAGGACGAGTTCGAAAAGACCATGGTCATTCCGGCCGGGCAGCAAAGTGCAGAGCAGCTGGCCAAAGCCGAACGCGCTGCCGCACAGGCCGCCAAGGCGGCAGCTGCCGAGGCACAGCGCGCGACCGAAAATCGCGTAGATGTCAAAGTCGAAATGCCGCAGTCGGATCGCAAACCACCACCGGAGCGAAAACCTCAACCCGCACCCGCACCCGCACCGCGGGTACAGTCGCATACCAGTACTCACGCAGGGATTGATCCCAGTCTTGCACCCAGATCACTGCCGCTGGCCAAGTTGCAAGTTTTGAGCGGCGCATTTGCGGGACGCGAACTTGAATTGTCCAAGGCACTGACCACGCTGGGCCGGCCAGGAGTACAAGTGGCTGCCATCACCCGACGCGCAGAAGGCTATTTCATTGTGCATGTCGAGAGTGGCGAGGAAGGAGATTACCCGCTGGTCAATGGCCAGCCTATCGGCGCCCAGGCACGAAAGTTGTCAGACAACGATGTCGTGCAACTTGCCGGCGTCAAGATGGGATTTTTTATCAGTTAATTTTCCGGGCGCATATTCTGGCGCTTACGCCGGAATAATTTCGCTCGTTTCGCGGTGTGTAACACCGCAGATCAACTGGTAGGCAATCGTGCCCGCACAGGCAGCAACCTCTTCTGCCGGTAACTCATCCCCCCACAATATGACGGTATCCGCCGGCTGATCGGGAGCACCCGGGCCAAGATCGACGGCCAGCATGTCCATGGAGACGATTCCCACCAGCGGGACGCGTCGTCCATTGACCAGAATCGGTGTGCCCGATGGCAGGAAGCGTGGGTAGCCGTCGCCGTATCCGGCCGACACGATGCCAATGATCGTATCGTGATGTGCCTTCCAGGTACCGCCATATCCGACCGCATCGCCCTTTCTAACCGGCTTGACGGCGATCAGATGCGATTCGAACTGCATGACTGGCCGAAGACCGAGATCGGCTCCGCGACGTTTTGGAAATGGCGAGATACCGTACAACGCGATTCCCGGTCGGACCCAGATTCTGGACGTGTCTGCTGATGTCAGTCCACACGCCTCGCGCCAACCGAGAATGGCCGCCGAATTGGCGACGCTGATGTCGCCGGCAAAGTCCGCCGTAACCCGGTTGAAGCTTTGCAATTGCCGGGTAGTCATCGGATCGGCGGTATTGTCCGCATTGGCGAGGTGCGACATCAGTCTTACCTCGCGAACGGCCCGGCAGGCCCGCAGGCGCGCCAGATAGCTCGATGCGTCGGATGGGTCGATCCCCAGGCGGTGCATGCCGGTATCGACCTTGAGCCAGACTGTCGCAGCGCCAGGTCCCGAGGCCTCGAGCAGCTCGAGCTGCGGGCGGTCATGCACAACCAGCTCGCAATCAAGCTGCAATGCAACCTGCAGGTCGTCAGCACTCATTACGCCAGCAAGCAGCACAACCGGTTTTTCGATACCGTTGTCTCGAAGCATGCGGGCCTCGCTCAAGCGTGCGACCGCGAAACTGTCGGTTTCCGGAAGACCTCGGACGACCGCAAGCAATCCGTGGCCAAAAGCATTGGCCTTGATAACCGCGCAAATTCTGGCGCCGCCAGCGGCGTCTTTCAGGAGGGAGAAATTATGCTGGAGTGCGCCGAGCCGGATGCGAATCCGGGCGCCGAAGCTCACGGATAGTCCTCGCCCATGTAGGATTCCGGTGCCCAGTTTTCGAACTTGGTGAAACGACCGACGAAGGTCAGTGGAAAGTCGCCGATCGGACCGTTGCGTTGTTTGGCAATGCTGATATCGGCTATGCCCTTTCGTGGCGTGTCCTGATTGTAAACTTCCTCTCGATAAATAAAGACAATCAGGTCTGCATCCTGCTCGATAGCCCCGGACTCACGAAGATCGGACATGACCGGGCGTTTGTCGGTTCTTTGTTCGACACTGCGATTGAGCTGGGACAACGCAATGATTGGCAGGCTCAGTTCCTTGGCAAGCGCTTTGAGCGATCGTGAGATCTCCGATATTTCAGTTGCCCGGTTTTCCTTGTTGCCGGGAACCTGCATGAGCTGCATGTAATCCAGCACAATCAGTCCCAGCCCATGCTCGCGCTTGAGCCGCCTCGAACGCGCGCGGATTTCAGTGGGCGACATTGCAGGAGTGTCATCAATGAAAATTGGCGCATCCGACATCAGCTGCACCGCGGTATTTATGCGTGACCAGTCCTCGTCCGGAAACTTGCCGGTACGCAAGTGCGTTTGATTGACTCTGCCGAGCGAGGAAATCATGCGAAAAGCCAGTTGTTGCGATGGCATTTCCATTGAAAAGATCGCAGTAGGCACTCGCGCGCCGATTGCAGCATTTTCGGCGATATTGATCGCAAGCGTGGTTTTACCCATCGACGGGCGACCAGCGATGACGATCAATTCTCCGGGTTGCAGGCCGGCTGTCAGTTTGTCGAATTCGGTGAATCCGGTCGGTATGCCGGTGATTTCGCCTTCTGACTGGTGCAGCAAATCGATTCGATCGACCGCCTCGGGCAGAATATGTTTCAGGGCGCGGAAACCAGACTTGCCCCGAGCACCTCGTTCGGCAATTTCGAATACAAGGCGTTCAGCCGCGTCGACCAGCTCGGTAGCAGTTCGACCGTCGGTCGTGTAGGCGTTGCCGCTAATTTCGTTGCCGGCATTGATCAGGGATCGCAACGTTGAACGTTCACGCAGTATTCGTGCGTAGGCTACGACATTTGCCGCACCAGGGGTTTCGTTGGCGAGCGTAGCCAGGTATTCGAGGCCGCCGGCCGCTGCAAGTTCGTTTCGATTGCCCAGAAGCTCCGACACGGTGACGACATCGCAAGGCTGGCCGTTCTCGGCGAGCTCAGCAATCGCGGCGAAGAGGAGCCGATGATCCTTGCGATAGAAATCCGAGTCAGACACGAGGTCCGCCACCTTGTCCCAGGCGGCATTGTCGAGCATCAGCCCGCCAATCAGCGACTGCTCGGCTTCAACGGAGTTCGGCGGCACCTTGAGGCGGCGCTCGACCAGCTCCATCGCAACCCCTTCTTCCAGTGCTCTTGCCATTTTCCTGCCTGTTTCCGGCTCGACTGCCAGTCGACGCCTAAGGTATCACAGGTTTCAGCGAAGGACCGGCAGCTGACTACTCTTCGGCGACCACCCGCACGGTCACTTCGACATCGACATCGGAATGCAGGTGCAGGCCGACGGCGAACTCACCGATTTCATGAATAGGGCCGTGCGGCATGCGAATTTCGCTGCGTGCAACTTCGACGCCGACTTTCTCAAACGCCTCGGAAATATCGATCGGCCCAATCGAGCCGAACAACTTGCCTTCCGTGCCCACGTTGGCCGGTATGACCAGTTCCATACCCTTGACCAGGTTTGCCCGATCCTGAGCGGCAACCAGTTCCTGTGCTGCATGCTTTTCCAGTTCTGCCCGACGAACCTCGAACTCCGCAAGGTTAGTCTTGGTTGCAAGCGCCGCTTTGCCGCTGGGCAGCAGGAAATTGCGGCCGTAGCCCGCTTTCACCGTTACCAGGTCCCCGATCGAGCCGAGGTTCTCTACCTTGTCCAGAAGAATTACGTTCATGATAAAAACCTTGTTGCCAGATTCCTGTTATCCGCATGCCCAGACATTTCAAGTCAGCTCATGCGCGTTTCATGCGGTTTCGCAATCCAAACCATGCGTCCGTGTATCCCACCACTGCCAGCGCAATTACAACCAGTGCACTCAACAAAAACAAAGCCGCGTAAACACCAAGCACTAATACCGCGTGCATGCGACGCTCGACGTGCAGCCAATGCACCATCGCCAATCCCTGGATCCAGAAAATCACAAACGCAACGAATGCAATATTCTGCAGCCA
>JAHKKM010000159.1 GCA_020027645.1 Pseudomonadota bacterium | reverse complement strand
ATAAGATGAATGCGTTCGACTACATCGTGGTCGGTGCCGGTTCAGCCGGTTGCGTCATCGCGAATCGCCTGACCGAGGATCCCGGCACCAGCGTCCTGTTGCTCGAGGCCGGTGGCTCGGACAGCAGCATTTTCATTCGCATGCCGAGCGCCCTGTCCATTCCGATGAACAACAGCCGTTACAACTGGGGTTATCGCACGGTGGCCGAACCGTTTCTCGATGGCAGGCAACTTGATTGCCCGCGCGGCCGCGTGATCGGGGGGTCCTCGTCGATCAACGGCATGGTTTATGTGCGGGGCCATCCCTGCGATTTCGAGGAATGGCAGAGCCTCGGCGCTACGGGATGGGGATACGCGAACTGCCTGCCGTATTTTCGCAAGGCGGAATCGTGGATGGACGGCGCGGATCGGTATCGCGGCGGTGATGGCCCGTTGGCGACCTGCAATGGCAACGGCATGCGCAATCCCCTGTATCGCGCCTTCATCAAGGCCGGGATGGAGGCAGGCTACCCGGTAACCAAGGATGCCAACGGTTATCAGCAGGAAGGTTTCGGCAAAATGGACATGACCGTCGACGACGGTGTCCGCTGCTCGACAGCGCACGCTTACCTCCGTCCCGCGTTGCGCCGGCCGAATCTCGCACTGCGAAAGCACGTCACGGTCACAGGTATCGCACTCGATGGCAAGGCCGCAACCGGAGTCAATTACAGCGTTGGCGGCAAGACCGAATTTGCTGCAGCCAGATCCGAAGTGATTGTCTGTGCGGGTTCGATCGGCTCGCCGATGCTCTTGCAGCGCTCCGGGATTGGTCCAGGCAAGGTCCTGAGCAATGCCGGTGTTCCTGTTGTGCACGATCTTCCCGGCGTCGGCGAGAACCTGCAGGACCATATCGAAGTGTATTTCCAGTATCGTTGCAAGGAAGCGATCACTCTGAACAGCAAGCTCGACTGGTTCAGCAAGGGCCTGATCGGTGTGGAATGGTTGCTCACGCGTGCGGGGCTTGGCGGCACCAACCATTTCGAGTCGGGCGCCTTCATTCGTTCACGTGCCGGCTTGCGCTGGCCCGATATCCAGTTTCATTTTCTGCCGGCTGCGATGCGCTACGACGGGCGCACGGCTTTCGCCGGGCATGGGTTCCAGGTGCACGTCGGTCCCAACAAACCGGCGAGCCGCGGCAGTGTCCGGATCACCGCGGCGGCCAGCGATGCAGTGCCCGAGATCCGCTTCAATTACCTGTCGGCCGAGCAGGACCGACGCGACTGGCGTAACTGCCTGAAGCTCACGCGCGAGATCCTCAACCAACCGGCCATGGACGCCTACCGTGGCGAGGAGATTCAGCCGGCCCTGGACCTCGACCAGACGGACGAGGTGGACGCGTGGGTGCGGCAGAATGTCGAAAGTGCCTATCACCCGTCCTGCAGCTGCAAAATGGGCGCAAACGATGACCGCATGGCAGTGGTAACGCCGGACTGCAAGGTGCGTGGCCTGTCCGGATTGCGTGTTGTCGACTCGTCGATTTTTCCGCGAATCACCAACGGCAACCTGAACGCCCCGACCATCATGGTCGCGGAAAGGGCGGCAGACCTGATCCGGGGCGGGCCGCCGTTATCGGACCCGGCCGACTACTGGATCGATGAGCAATGGCAGCGGCGCCAGCGGCTCTCGGCCCCTGTCCGCAGTACCTCTCCGTAGCGCGTGACCGCCCCGATCGGGGCATAGCCAGGCCGTTGCGCCAGCCCCAGGCTGCCTTGGCGATGTCGTTTTTGGACATGCCGGCGTCGCGGCACATGGTGCGCAAGCCCTTGATCCGGCCCGGACTTATGTGTCGAATACGCGGTATACAGTGCCGGGCAAACCAGCGCGGCTTGCTGGGGGTTTTAAAATGAATGTCCGAGCTCGGAAACGCAGTGCGGGTGGCCGCGAAGCGAAACTTGCAGCGCGCAAGGAAGCGTCGCGAAAACACGCTCCCGCCTTTATCGAAAGGCGCATTCCCGTTTATGAAATGCTCGATGAGGGCAGCCTCGAACTGATCGAATCGAACGCCGATACGCTGTTGCAGGAAATCGGTGTCGAATTCCGCGATTTCCCACAGGCACTGAAATTGTTCAAGGACGCCGGAGCGGACGTCACCGGGGAGCTGGTACGCTTCCCGCGGGGCCTGTGCCGGTCGATCGTGAAAGCCACGGCACCCGCCGAATACACGCAGTACGCGCGCAACCCGGAACGGAACGTCATTATCGGCGGACCGAGAACCGTGCTGGTGCCGGCGTACGGCTCGCCTTTCGTGCGCGACCTCGACAAGGGACGCCGCTACGCAACGCTCGAGGACTTCAGGAATTTCGTCAAGCTGACCTACTCGAGCACCGGACTGCACCATTCCGGCGGCACGGTGTGCGAGCCGGTCGACATCCCGGTCAATAAGCGCCATTTCGACATGGTGTACAGCCACATCAAGTACAGCGACAAGCCGTTCATGGGTTCCGTGACGAGGCCCGAGCGCGCCGAGGACTCGGTCGCAATGGCAAAAATCGTCTTCGGTGACGAGTTCGTGGAAAATAACGCGGTAATGACGAGCCTGATCAACGTCAATTCACCGCTGACCTACGACAGCACGATGCTCGGCTCTCTGACCGTGTATGCCCGCCACAACCAGGCAACCGTCATATCGCCGTTCATACTCTCCGGTGCGATGTCGCCGGTCACGGTTGCTGCGACCGCCGCGCAGATACTGGCGGAGGCGCTGGTCGGCATGGCGTACGCCCAGCTCGTAAGGCCCGGTGCGCCGGTTATTTTTGGCATGTTCTCCAGTGCGATTTCCATGCAGTCCGGCGCACCGACCTTCGGTACGCCGGAGCCTAGCCTGGTGCTGTACACGGTTGCTTCGCTCGCGCGTCGCCTTGGTGTGCCGTTTCGCAGCGGTGGCGGCTTGTGCAGTTCCAAGATACCGGATGCGCAGGCGGCCTACGAATCGGCCAATACCCTGCAGACGGCGGCACTTGCCGGGGTCAATTTCATGCTGCACACCGCCGGCTGGCTGGAAGGCGGCCTGTCGATGGGCTATGAAAAATTTATTATGGATATCGATCAGGCCGACATGCTCGCGGTGTTGCTGCACGGCGTGGATTTTTCCGAGAATGGCCAGGCGATGGATGCGTTTCGCGAAGTCGGTCCCGGAAAACATTTTCTCGGCTGCGCGCATACGCGGGCAAATTTCGAAACGGCGTTTTACCGCTCCAAGGTTGCCGACAATAACAGTTTCGAGCAATGGGAAGAGGACGGCTCCCTCGATACCGCAATGCGGGCAAACAAGATCTGGAAGAAAATGCTCGCGGAATACGAAGCGCCGCCGCTCGACCCGGCAATCGATGAGGCACTCCTTGATTTTATGGCGAGACGCAAGGCCCAGTTCGCAGACCAGAACTATTGAGAACCCGTGATTGTGGTGCGTGCGTGGACAGCAGCATGGCCGGACACCCTGCGTATCGGGAATCGCTGTGAATGGCACGCTAGAACCCTGAAGAAAGAGGCGAATTGATGAACTCCAGTAATGAACAAGCCGAAATGGACGATGCGGAAGATTTCGAACTCGCGGATCTTCCTGACGATGAGCTGGTGCACCAGATTCACGACGACCTGTACGACGGGTTGAAAGAAGAGATCGAGGAAGGCACGAATATTCTGCTCGAACGCGGCTGGGCGGCCGAAAAAGTTCTCAACGAGGCGCTGGTTGGCGGCATGAAGATCGTCGGCATCGATTTTCGTGACGGCATCCTGTTCGTGCCGGAAGTGCTGCTGGCGGCCAATGCCATGAAAGGTGGAATGACCATCCTGAGGCCGTTACTGGCCGAGACCGGCGTAAAGCCCATCGGCAAGATGGTCATCGGCACGGTCAAGGGCGATATTCATGATATCGGCAAGAACCTGGTCGGGATGATGATGGAGGGCGCAGGGTTCGAGGTCATCGACATCGGAATCAACAATTCGGTCGATGATTATTTCGAGGCGATGGAGCAGCATCATCCGGATATCCTGGGCATGTCGGCGCTGCTGACAACCACCATGCCGTACATGAAGGTCGTGGTCGACGAAATGGTCAAGAAAGGGATCCGCGGCGACTACATCGTCATGGTCGGCGGTGCACCATTGAACGAAGAATTCGGCGTGGCTGTCGGAGCCGATGCCTATTGCCGCGATGCATCACAGGCGGTGCAAACCGGCCAACGTTTGTTGCAGCAACGCAGGGCGGCTGCCGGTGCCTGAGCCGTTACTGGTCATAGCCTGCGGCGCGCTGGCGCGCGAGATTGCCGAGCTGCGCAAATTGCGCGGCTGGCAGCACCTGCACCTGAAGTGTATTGACGCCAGCTTGCACAACCAGCCGGCGAAGATCCCCGGCGAGATCCGCAAGTGCATCGACGAGAACCGCCATCGATATTCGAATATCTATGTAGCCTATGCCGATTGCGGCACGGGTGGTGCAATCGATCGGGTACTGGATGAAGAAGGGATCGAGCGCTTGCCGGGTGCGCATTGCTACCAGTTTTTTGCCGGTCCGGAGGCCTTCGAGCGATTGTCTGACGAAGAGCCGGGGACCTTTTATCTCACGGATTTCCTGGCGCGGAATTTTGACCGGCTGGTGATCAGGGCATTGAAACTCGATCAGCACCCGGAGTTGCTGCCGGAGTTCTTTCGCAATTACCGGCGGGTCGTGTACCTGGCACAAACAAGGAGCGAGGAACTCGCGGCTTCCGCGGCCCGGGCGGCGGCCTACCTCGGGCTCGAATACCGCTATGTGTATTCCGGCTACGGTGGCCTGGAATCCGGATTGAATAAGGCAGTGCGGCGTCGCGATGAGCACGAAAAAGACTCTCATATACTGGCGTGACATCCCCTCGCAAGTGATTGTGCAGCGGGGCCGTCAACGCGAGAAGGCGCAATTGAGCGCGCGGTTCCAGGAAGCTATCGACCGCGCGGCGATGCGTGCCGGAAAGGGCAGCAGTGATGCCTACTTAAGCGAGTGGCGCCGGGTCACCGAGCCGTTGGACCGCGTCGATGACCTGGGAGGTTTCGTTGCATCGGAAGTCGAACGCCTGGAGTCAGAATACTCAGACGAAAGGCTGGCAACGATGATCCGCAATCACGGGGCCGATTGAACGAGTAGCGCCTGCGGAAATGGCCGGTACGGCAAGCCAGAAGAATAGTCGTGTGGCGACAGCCTGTCGGGCATTGTCGCTGAAATCATCAACCGAGGAAAATGGATGACTGTTACTCTCGTTAGTTCGGCCAGCAGGGAAGTGCGCATCGGTTTCGACGAACGATTCGTAGTCATCGGCGAGCGCATCAATCCCACCGGGCGCAAGATCCTCGCAGAGGAGATGAAAGCCGGCAACTTCGACCGGGTCGTCAGTGACGCCCTGGCGCAAGTAGCCGCAGGCGCTCACATGCTTGACGTCAACGCTGGCATTCCGCTGGCGGACGAACCCGCGATACTGGCCAGGGCCATACAGATTGTTCAGTCAGTAACGGATGTGCCCTTGTCCATCGATTCATCGATCGTCGCGGCGCTGGAAGCGGGGCTCGCCGTTTACCAGGGCAAGGCGCTGGTCAATTCGGTTACCGGCGAAGAGGACCGGCTCGAGACGGTACGGTAGCCAAGAAAATCGTCGAGCGTGCTGCGGATTACGGAATCTCAGCGGCCGATATTGTGGTGGATCCACTGGTCATGCCAATCGGCGCCATCAACTCCACGGGCCAACAGGTCATGCACCTGGTGCGGCGATTGCGCAACGAGCTCAAAGTCAATACCACCTGCGGTGCGTCCAACGTCAGTTTCGGCCTGCCCAATCGCAACGGCATCAACAGCGCGTTTCTCACCATGGCGATCGCCGCCGGACTGACGTCGGCAATTACCAGCCCGCTGCATGCCGAAGTAATTCAGGCGGTGCGCGCCGCGGACGTCATGATGGGCCACGACCCGGATTGCACGAGGTGGATCCGTGCGTACCGGGAACAATCGGCTGAAGCAACGCCCTCGGCGCGCGGCGGCCGCGCACGGCGACGCCGGCAAGTCTGAAGCAGACGTTGATGTCACGCGACGCAAGAGTGGTCTTTTTGCCATCGGGCAAGAGAGGCTCGTTTGCGATCGGCACGGCTCTGCTCGATGCGGCACGCCAACTGGGCGTCGATATCGATTCCGTGTGCGGCGGGCGGGCGCTGTGTGGACGCTGCCAGGTACTCTGCGTCGAAGGCTCCTTCCCGAAGCACAACATCGTTTCGGAACCCGGCCACCTGTCGCCGTTTTCAGAAACGGAGCAAGCATACGAGGCGCGGCGCCGAAAGCCGCTCGCGGTCGGCAGGCGGTTGAGCTGCCAGGCGCGCCTCCTCGGTGATGTTGTCGTCGACGTGCCTGCCGAGAGCCAGGTCCACCGGCAACTGGTGCGCAAGAAGGCCGAGCATAGGGTCATCACCCTCGATACCAACACGCGCCTGTACTTCGTCGAGGTTCTGCCGGCGGACCTGTACAACCAGAAAGGCGACCTGGAACGATTGCGCGATGCGCTTTCCGCCCAATGGAAACTGGACAATCTCGCAATCGACAGTTCGGTGCTGCCGTATCTGCAGGCTGCGCTTCGCAAGGAGAACTGGAGCGTCACGGTTGCGATTCGAGGCCACAGGGAAATTGCGGCTGTGTGGCCGGGCTTCAGGGAACAGATTTACGGAGCCGCCGTCGACATCGGTTCCACCACGATCGCCGTGCACCTTTGTGACCTCATAAGCGGTGAACTCCTGGGGTCCGGCGGCGTCATGAATCCGCAGATTCGTTTTGGCGAAGACCTGATGAGCCGGGTATCGCACATCATGATGCATCCGGAGAGTGTCACCGCACTCACGGAGGTCGTGCAGCAAGGGGTCAATGAGCTGATTGCGAGCGTCGCCGCGGAAAAGTCGGTCGATGTCAACGACATTCTTGAAGTCGTGGTGGTC
>JAHKKM010000158.1 GCA_020027645.1 Pseudomonadota bacterium | reverse complement strand
GCGCGGATACGCATTATCTCATTCATCCGGAATCGCCCGACTACCCGGAACTCATGCGGCAGATTCCCGATGCACCGACCCTTTTATATGTTGTCGGAAACTGCAGCGCACTGAACCTGCCGTCACTTGCCATTGTGGGCAGTCGCAACCCCACACGAGGCGGTGTACAGAACGCCTATGAATTCGCGAAGCACCTTGGCGGTTGCGGTTTCTGCATCGTGAGCGGCCTTGCGCAAGGCATCGACAGCGCCGCACACAGTGGCGCACTGGACGGCAATGCGAAAACGATTGCGGTACTCGGTAACGGCATCGACCGTGTTTACCCGGCCGCGAACCGCGACCTTGCTCATCGCATCGCCGCCCAGGGAGCACTGGTCTCCGAATACCCGCTCGGCAGCCCGCCTCTCAAGGAACATTTCCCGCAGCGCAACCGCCTGATCAGCGCATTGTCGCTGGGCACGCTGGTGGTCGAGGCAGCACGGCAAAGCGGCTCACTGATCACGGCCCGGCTCGCATCGGAGCAGGGTCGTGAGGTCTTCGCTATCCCCGGCTCGATTCACAATCCCATGTCGCGTGGTTGTCATAAGCTGATTCGGCAAGGCGCCAAGCTTGTCGAAAGCGCCGAGGACATAGTTAACGAACTCGGATCGCTCGTCGGCCACCTTATGCAAAATGCCGAGTCAGAAAAAGCCTCTGAGGCACCTGCGCCGGTCGATCCCGAGTACGCAGCACTGCTGGATGCTCTTGGCTTTGATCCTGCAACCGCCGATGAACTCGCGCAGCGATCCGGATTGACGATCGCGCAGGTTTCCTCCATGCTTCTGATCCTGGAGCTTGAGGGAAAAATCGAAACCCAATCCGGCGGCAGATACTCACAGCTCAAGAAATAATGACTGAGGAGCGGCTCCAGGAATGAAAGAAAATGTACTCGACGTGCTGATGTATCTGTTCGAGACCTACATCGACGCTGAGGAAGAGCCGGAGCCCGACCAGAAAATCTTGCGCGACGAGCTCTCCCGCGCAGGTTTCGGCGATCTGGAAATCGATCGGGCTCTCGACTGGCTCGACGGCCTTACCGAGCACCACAAAGCCCGTCCTCACAGCACGCAAACCGTGCACGGCACACGCATTTACAACAGCATCGAACAGGGCCGCCTGGATGTCGCCTGTCGCGGATTCATTACCTATCTCGAACAGATCGGAATACTGTCGCCAACGCAGCGCGAAATTCTCATTGACCGGCTGCTTGCACTCGACACGCCGGATATCGATGTCGAACAGGTCAAGTGGGTCGTTTTGATGGTGCTCTTCAGTCAGCCAGGCCAGGAGCAGGCCTACGCACGCATGGAAGATCTGGTTTTTGACGAGGACGCAAGCGCAGTCCATTAACTGAGAAATTTCTCGGTACCATTCCGTCATTTAAAGTAATTTGCTTGACATGCTGTTGACGAGCATGTAATTCAACCGCGGCCCAGATCGCGGTTTTGCATTTCTGGTGTCAGACAAATAGTCAGGAACAGCTCGGATCAATGGCAAAAAATCTCGTCATAGTTGAATCGCCCGCGAAAGCGAAGACCATCGGCAAGTATCTTGGCGACGACTTCGATGTCATGGCGTCGTACGGCCATGTGCGTGACCTGGTGCCGAAGGAAGGCGCAGTCGACCCTGACGATGGATTCGCGATGAAATACCAGATCATCGAGCGAAACGAAAAACATGTTAATGCGATTGTTCGAGCGCTGAAAAAGTGCGAGGCACTGTACCTGGCAACGGACCCTGACCGCGAAGGGGAAGCAATATCCTGGCACCTCACTGAATTGCTCAAGGAGAAAAAGGCGCTGAACGGGAAACCCGTGCACCGCGTGGTTTTCCACGAGATAACGAAGAACGCGATTCGCGAGGCAATCGAGAACCCGCGCAGCATTTCCGCCGATCTTGTCAGTGCCCAGCAGGCGCGGCGCGCACTGGATTACCTGGTCGGATTCAACCTGTCGCCGCTGCTTTGGAAAAAGGTTCAGCGCGGCTTGTCGGCCGGCCGGGTACAGAGCCCGGCGCTGCGCATGATCGTCGAGCGTGAACTCGAGATCGAAGCGTTCAAGGCCCGCGAGTACTGGTCGATCGAGGCCGATGTCAGCAAGGACGGTCAGCCTTTCGTGTCGCGCCTGGTGCGATATCGCGGTGAAAAGGTCGAACAGTTCAGCTTCGAGAACGAACCGGCGGCCCGCGAGGTTGAGAGAACGCTGCTCGCGGCAGCCAGGGGTGAGCTGACCACGGTCAGTGTCGACAAGAAACAACGCAAGCGGAACCCGGCTGCGCCGTTTACCACATCGACGTTGCAGCAGGAGGCCTCACGCAAGCTCGGGTTCAACACACAGCGGACCATGCGCGTCGCACAAAAACTCTATGAGGGCATCGAGCTACCCGGTGAGGACAATGTCGGGCTCATCAGCTACATGCGCACGGATTCGGTAACGCTGGCCAGCATAGCGGTCGAGGAAATTCGCGAAGTCATAGCCGAGCGGTACGGCGCGGCAAGCCTCCCGCCGGAAGCGCCTCAGTTCAAGAACAAATCCAAGAATGCGCAGGAAGCCCACGAGGCCATACGCCCCACGTCGGCCGCGCGCACGCCGGAGTCCCTGACCGGAAAGCTCGACAGCGACCAGCACAAGCTCTATACGCTGATCTGGCAACGAACCATGGCTTGCCAGATGACGCCAGCCGTATTCGATACGGTAACCGCAGAGCTCGCGGCGGGCCCCGATTCCGAAGACGGTCACCGTTTCCGCGCCAACGGATCAATCCTTGTCGAGCCGGGATTCATGGCGGTGTACCAGGAAGGCCGCGACGACAACGAGGATGAAGACAGCGACCGCCTGCTGCCGGAAATCAGCGAGGGCGACATCATCAAACTCGACCTGCTGCGCCCCGAGCAGCACTTCACCGAACCGCCACCGAGATTCACCGAAGCAAGCCTGGTCAAGACCCTGGAAGAGTACGGCATCGGCCGGCCATCGACCTACGCCAGCATCATTGCCACACTGAAAGCTCGCGAATACGTCGATATGGATGGCAAGCGTTTCACTCCGACAGATATCGGTCGCATCGTGAACGGATTCCTGACGGAACATTTCCCGCAATACGTGGACTACGATTTCACTGCGCGCATGGAGGACGACCTCGACGCGGTATCTCTGGGGGAGAAGGAACTCATTCCGCTGCTCGAGCGCTTCTGGAAACCTTTCTCGAAACTGGTCAACGACAAAGAGCAAAGTGTGACCCGCGAACAGGTCGCGCAGGCACGCGACCTGGGCATAGATCCGAAAAGCGGCAAACCGGTAACCGTCCGCATGGGCCGTTACGGGCCGTTCGTGCAGATCGGCACGAAGGATGACGAAGAGAAACCGAAGTTCGCGGGACTCCGGCCAGGCCAGAAGATGAATGACATCTCGCTCGCCGATGCACTCGAACTCTTCAAGTTGCCACGCAATCTCGGCAATACAGCGGACGGCCAGTCGGTATCAGCAAGCGTCGGCCGCTTCGGGCCTTATATTCGCTATGGCGACAAGTATGTATCCATTCGCGGCGACGATGATCCTTACACGATCGAACTGCCACGCGCGCTCGAACTGATCGAGGAAAAGAAGATTGCAGATGCAAACCGCATCATTCGGGATTTCGAAGTCGATAACATCCAGGTGCTGAACGGCCGCTACGGGCCCTACATCACCGACAAGTCCCGCAATGCACGCGTGCCGAAGGATACGGACCCGAAGTCACTGACTCTCGAGCAATGCAGGGAGTTGCTGGCGTCAGCACCTTTACGTGGCAAACGCGGGCAAAAGAAGAAAGTGGCGGCAAAGCAAGCTCCCGAGACTGAAGTGACAACGGAAAAACCTGTCCGCAAGAAGGCGGCGAAAAGGAAGAAGGCGAAGAAGAAAACCGCCGCGAAGGTCGAGGCGGAACTGCAGGACTCCTGAGACCAGCGACCGCTGATCATGGCCTTGTCGATACCATTGCATCGTGCCGGACGTATTGTGCGTTCGGGTGGTGTTGTAGCGTATCCAACCGAAGGCGTATACGGACTGGGCTGCCTGCCACGAGACGAAGACGCGGTACTGCGCATTCTCGCCATCAAACGACGTGACCCGGCCATGGGCCTGATCCTGATCGCGGCAGATCCGGACCAGCTTGTGGAATGGGTCGATGCTCGCGTACACATCAAAGAGCTGCACTCGACGCCCGGACAACCGGTGACCTGGATCGTGCCATCAGCGCCATCGATCCCTTTCCTCGTGCGCGGGCGTAACGCCGGTATCGCCGTCCGGATTACACAACACCCGGTCGCCGCAGCGTTGTGCCGCGCCGCCGCTTCGGCCATCGTATCGACCAGCGCTAATGTTTCCGGGCGGCCGCCTGCAAGAAATGCTTTCGTGCTGCGACGTGTGTTCGGTCCCTTGGTAGACTGTATCGTGGCCGGACGCTGCGGACCCGCGAGCGGTGCTTCGGAAATTCGGGAATGGGACAGCGGAAGAATCATCAGACCGGCAAAAGCATGAGCGAACAGCAGCAAACAATCGAACCGGTAAAGCATTACCTCAACAGCCTGCAGGACCGCATTGTCGGCGCATTGGAACGGACCGATGGGCGGGCGAAATTTCGCGTCGATGAGTGGCAGCGGCCGGGCGGTGGCGGTGGCAGGAGCCGGGTATTGTCGGGCGGAGCGGTATTCGAACAGGCGGGCGTCAGCTACTCGCATGTGTTCGGTGACAGCATGCCGGCATCCGCAACCAAAACCCGGCCGGAACTTGCAGGCCGCGGCTTCCAGGCTCTCGGCGTTTCCCTGGTGTTACATCCGCTGAATCCCTATGTGCCCACTACACACGCCAATTTCCGTTTCTTTTCCACCGATGAAAAAAAAGGCGGCGATGCCGTGTGGTGGTTCGGCGGCGGTTTTGACCTGACACCCTACTACGCCTTCCACGACGACGTCATACACTGGCATCGCAAGGCACGCGAGGTTTGCTTGCCATTCGGCGAGGACTGGTACAGCAAATACAAAAAGTGGTGCGATGAATATTTCTACCTGAAGCATCGCAATGAAACGCGTGGCGTCGGCGGTCTTTTTTTCGACGATCTGAATGAACCCGGCTTCGCTCGTTCATTTGCTTTCGTAAAAGCAGCCGGCGACCAGTTCCTGACGGCCTACCTGCCGATAGTCGAGGCACGAAAAGATCACGCGTACGGCGAGCGTGAACGCGAGTTTCAGCTCTATCGTCGCGGCCGCTATGTCGAGTTCAATTTGCTCTACGACCGCGGCACATTGTTCGGCCTGCAGTCCGGCGGCCGAACCGAATCCATCCTGATGTCCCTGCCACCGAGAGTGCGCTGGGAATACGACTGGCGGCCGGCGCCTGGATCTGCCGAAGCGGTGCTTTACGACCAATACTTGCGGCCAAGAGACTGGCTCGAAGCCGACTGACGGTGGTCAACTACGAGGATCGGAAACGGCGACGCGCCGCCATGCCTTTCGAACGAGTTAAGACTTCCGAGTGAGAAAGGCATGGCGGTGTGGCGGCGTTGGCGCGCAGGAAGAACAGGAGGCGTCGATGCAACGGCATACCCTACTCACTCAGAAGTCTTAATTCGCTCGTAGGGTATGCCGTTGCATCGACGCCGTAGTTGCCGCTCCGCCAGGCTGGCTGCCGGACCAGAGATTGTGCTAAGTTCCTTTGAAAACCGGGGTTTACAACGGTTTCCTGAAGCAGAGCGGGAATAAGCGCCTGAGAGGCGCGCTTATTTGTAACGAGCGATCGCACTTGATAACAAAGTGTCGGGTACA
>JAHKKM010000157.1 GCA_020027645.1 Pseudomonadota bacterium | reverse complement strand
CATCAGATCACCGGGCAACAGAAACGCGTCTTGCGCCGCTGCGGCGAGATCTCGGAAGGCCGACTGCCAGTCTTCAATCACCATGCTGATCCGCCATGACGCGCCGTCCCCAGCCATATTGCGCAGGCCGGTCGGCGTCACAACATTAAAACTCCAGGTTCATCTATCAGAAACCAGGACACCGTGAACGAACCGTGAATCACGTCACACTCTCGCATGTGAACGGGTCGTAATGTTCGGTTATGGATTTTGTCACATCGGATGCCGCCGACATCCGCACGCGATTTGAGGCGCAGATCACAGATTGGGCGTGTGAATTCCTCAACACTTGCAGTGGTCCGCAATCACAGCGCTAGCGCGTTCGTCGCGCATACCCGCATTTACATGATGTAACAGTTAACGGAAGAACCCGATGGCGATATTCATCAGGACATTAATGGTTGTGCTGTGGATGACGTTTCCAGCCATGCTGACTGGCGCGTCCGAGCTGTCGCAGGAACAGATGCAGAGCCTCGACGAGCAAGTCCAGGAAATCAAGTCGGACGTACTTGGTATCGCCTCGGAGCTCAGCAATCTCGAAGAGCGATTGCTGTATCCGACAGATACGCAAATTGCAGTGTTCGTGGCTATCGAGGAAGGCGACACGTTCCGCCTCGACGCCGTGCAGATCACGATCGACGGCGAGCTGGCCGCGCACCACATTTACAGTTTCAAGGAACTCGAGGCGCTGCAGAAGGGCGGTGTGCAGCGCATCTATACCGGCAACGTAACGACTGGCGGCCATGAAATCGGCGTCTCTGTTCTTGGCAAACAGAAAGGCGGTGACGATTTCTCCGACGCGGCCAGCTTCGATTTCGTCAAGGGAGTCGAGCCAAAGCTTCTCGGCATCACGCTGGCAGGACCAGGGTTCGGCAAAGACGGAATCCAAGTCGGGGATTGGTAGATCATGTGCCGGGCACCGCTCGCGGCGATCGGGCTCATGCTGCTCGCCAGTCTGGCGACCGGTCCCGTTCGTGCGGAACCATTGAAAGATCTTTACTTCGGAGAAGCGCTCTACTACGCGCACCAAGGACATTTTTTCGAGGCCCTTGAAAGGCTCGACTCCGAAATGAAACAACATGACGCGCTCGATGAACCGGAGCTCGATACACTTTATCTATACATCGACAATGCCGAATTCTCCCTCGGTGATTTCGAACTGCGTTATCGAATGCACCACCGCGCGGGGCGCGCGATCAGGGCCGTACTGGAGGGAGCGGTCGATGAACAGGTGCGCAACGATGCCGCATTCAGGCTGGCGCGAATTCATTTTCAAAAAAATCAGCTGGATGATGCAATGCTTGCCCTCGCCCGAATTGAGGGCAAAGTGCCGGCCGGAATTCGCGATGACATCGAATTCCTGAAAGCAAACATCTGTCTCGCACAAGGCCGACCTGCAGACGCAATTTCGATTCTTGCGGACTTGCAGGACTCCGACGGCTTCGGGGGATTTGCTGCTTACAATCTCGGTATCGCATATCTGCAGGCTGGCCAACCGCAAGAGGCGGTGATTCAGCTGGATAAAGCAGGGCAAGGCAACGCCGTGGATCCGGAGATGATGGCGATCCGGGACAAATCCAACCTGGTCCTCGGCACGCTGTTGCTCGAACAGGGCGAGTACGAGAGGGCCAAGCCATACTTCAATCGGGTGCGGCTGGAAGGTCCGTTCGCCAACCAGGCTCTGCTCAGCGCCGGCTGGGCAAACGTCTCAACAGAAAACTTCGAACGAGCTGTAGTTCCATGGGGTTTGCTTGCCCAGCGCGAGGTTACGGATGCTGCTACTCAGGAAGCCCTGCTCGCTTTGCCCTACGCCTACGCCAAACTGAACGTACATGGCCGCGCGGCCGTTTTCTATGGGCATGCGCTGGATTCATTCGGCGAGGAAGTGAGCAAGCTGAATGACTCGATTGACAGCATCAGGAATGGCCGTTTTCTGGAGGCGCTGATACGCGAGGAAATTCGACAGGATAAGGACTGGGTCATAAGGCTCAGGTCACTTCCAGAGACACCGGAAACATACTATCTGAGCGAGTTGCTGGCCACTCACGAGTTCCAGACCGGATTGCAGAACTACCTGGATCTGGCCGATCTGCGGCGCAAGCTGCAGACCTGGCAATCCAGTTTCGATTCATTTGACGAGATGGTGGACATCCGGCGTGACCACTATGAGCCGTTGTTGCCCGACGTCGATCAGGAGTTCCGGGAACTCGATTCGAAGCTTCGCCTGCGCATCGAGCAACACAAGCAACTCGTCAAGCGCCGGGATGATCTGCTTACCACGCCGCAGCCTGAGTTCCTCGCGACCCGCGAGGAACAGGCGTTGCTGCAGCGCATCGAGCGCGTCGAGTCACAACTGGAAGGCCTGCAGGACCCGTCTGCGACTGGTCAGGGGGTGCGGATACGGCGGCTCAAGGGAGTCCTGATCTGGACTCTGGAGACCGAATACCACGAACGACTGACGGCCTTCGACAAGCATCTGCGTGGCCTGAACGAAGCCATGCAGGTTGCGCATCAGCAGAACGAGCAATACATCCGCGCCCGGCAGGCAGCAACACACAGCTACGTCGGTTACAGCAAACCGATCGACCGGCTACGCAACCACGTTCGCGAATCGGTCGCCACGGTCGAGCGACTGATGACACGGCAAGGTCATTTGCTGGAGGTTGTGGCAGTCGACGAGCTGGTGGCTCGCCGGGAACACCTCGAGAACTACCGCGACAAGGCTAGATTTGCGCTGGCCGACAGCTATGACCGCGCCACGCAGGCGCAGGCCAGGAGCGATGACGGGCAATGAAAAAGAATTCAGCCATTTTCGTTCTCGCATCGCTCGGTCTTGCGGCATGCGCGTCGACGCGTGATCAGGCAGGCGGCACGCTCGCCGAACTTGAACGGATGCCGCCCGATACTTCCGACGTATATCTGGACGACAGCCTGGACCGTGCCGCGGATAGCTACCGGCGCTACCTGGAGGAAACTCCGGAGACCGAGCAGACACCCGAGGCCATGCGGCGACTCGCGGACCTCCAGCTGGAACGCGAGTACGGGACCATTGGCAGCGGACAGGTTGTTGAGATGGCGGTGCCGGAGGCGGCCGAGGTTGCGCAACGGTCTGCATCGCCGGGCGATTCCGCGACACGGAGTGAACCCTCGGAATCCGATCAGGATTTCGAACGGCGGGCCACCGCAAGAGACGAGTTGCTGTCGTCCCACACCGAATTCGATGTGCTGCCACCGGGTGATATGCAGCAAAGCGCTCCCTCGGGGCCGCGCGAAGCGATCGAAATCTATCGCACCATCCTCGATAAGTACCCGAACTACGAGCGCAATGATCAGGTGCTCTACCAGATGTCGCGAGCCTACGACGAAATAGCCGAACCCGATGTCGCCATGGAAGTGATGGAGAGGCTCGTGGCCAGCTATCCACACTCCAAGTATCTCGACGAAGTGCGCTTTCGGCGCGGCGAGTACTATTTCGTTCGCAGGAAATTCCTCGATGCAGAAGGGGAATACGCATCGATTGTAGGAATGGGCTCTACGTCGTCCTACTACGAACTGGCTTTGTACAAACTCGGGTGGGCTTTGTACAAGCAGGACATGTATGACGAAGCACTCGACAGGTACATTGCGATGCTCGACTATCGCCAGTCGATCGGCTTCGACTTCGACCAGACATACGAAGAGGACGATGAATATCGTGTAGCAGACACGTTCCGCGTGATCAGCTTGAGTTTTTCCAACCTGGGTGGGGCGGAAGTTGTCGACCAGTACTTCGCCGCCAATGGTCACCGCGACTATGCTGACAAGATCTACAGCAATCTCGCTGAATTCTATTTCATCAAACTGCGCTACGAGGACGCCGCATCCGTTTACCGGTCGTTTGTCGATCTGAATCCGTTCCATCGGGTTGCGCCGAAATTCAGCATGCGCGTAATCGAGATTTACGACGAAGCAGCATTTCCGCAGCTTGTAGTAGAGGCCAAGAAAGAGTTCGCTGCGGACTACGCGCTGGATTCGGAGTACTGGAATTACGTCGATGTCAGCCAGTCGCCGGAAGTCTTGGGTTTTCTCAAGACGAACCTGACGGATCTTGCCAATCACTACCATGCTTTGTATCAGGTCGACGAGTTGGTCGACGAGCGACCGGCCAACTTCGGGGAGGCGCAGCGCTACTACCGGCAGTTCCTCGGTTCGTTCCCGAACGACGCCGACTCGCCTCCGGTCAACTATCAACTCGCTGACCTGTTGCTGGAAAACCAGAACTACATTGAGGCAGCACGAGAATATGAGCGTACCGCTTACGAGTATCCGGCCCACAAGCAATCCTCTGCGGCCGGTTATGCCGCAATCTATGCCTATCGGGAGGAACTGAAGGTCGCGAGCGGTGCTGCACAACTGGAGGTGAAGCAGGCGACGGTCAAGAGCTCGCTGGTGTTTGCCGATACATTCCAGGAACACGAGCAGGCGCCAGTGGTTCTAGGCGCGGCCGTGGACGATCTCTACGAAATGAAAGATTTCCCGGTGGCAATCGCGTCCGCGCACAAGCTGATCGATCGTTATCCGTCAGCGGACCAGGCGCTCCGGCGCTCGGCCTGGGCGGTCATCGCAAACTCCTCCATTGACATAGCCGCATACCCGGACGCCGAGTACGCCTACCTCCGCGTTCTTGAACTGACGCCTGCGGAGGACGAATCACGGGCAGCAATTATCGACGGCCTGGCGGCATCGGTTTACAAGCAGGGAGAGCAGGCCTTGCTGCTCGAAGACTATCGCACGGCGGCCGATCACTTCCTGCGAATCAGGGATGTTGCGCCAACCTCCGCCATCAGAACCTCAGCCGAGTACGACGCGGCGGCGGCCCTTATCAAACTGCAGGACTGGGACATGGCCGCCGGTGTGCTCGAGGAATTCCGCGCCGAATTTCCCGAACATAAGCTCAATTCAGAGGCTACAAAGCAACTCGCCTACATCTATCGTGAAGACGGACAGGTCGAGCGATCTGCGGGAGAGCATCGACCGGTACAACGAAGAGTTGAGCGAGATCGTCGCAATCGATGAAAGTGCAGGCGCCGATCGCACCGATCGCAGCAGATACCTTGCCGCTACAGCAGCGCTGGTGCTCGCGGAGCGTAGCTATCACGCGTTCGCCGAGCTCCGGCTGGTACAGCCTTTCGAGGAAAGCCTGACGGAAAAGCAGCGACGCATGGACGAGACAATGGCGGCGCTCGAGAAGCTCGTAACCTATCAGGTGGCTGAAGTCACGGCGGCAGCGACCTACTACATCGCCGAGACGTACACCGAATTCAGTAATGCTCTTCTGACGTCAGAACGTCCATCTGGATTGACTGACGCAGAACTCAATGATTATGAATTGGTCATCGAGGAGGAAGCATACCCGTTCGAGGAACGGGCGCTGGAAGTTCATGAGCAGAATTTCGAGCTTGTGACCGTCGGCGTCTACAACGAATGGGTCCAGAAGAGTCTCGACAGATTGACTGTTCTGATGCCGGGCCGATATGCGAAGAACGAAATCAGCGGCGGCTTCGTCGGTTCCATCGACACTTATGCGTACCGCAAACCCAACGCACCAGATATCGGCATTGATGGACAGGAGAATGCCGAGGCGCAGGGTGCAGCCGAGTCGGCCGCGGCGCTGAGCACCACGGCGCAGGTCATACCACCGCCAGGCCAGCGACCATGAGGCGCGCACACGAGGCCGACATGCACGCATACAACGACAGGCGGTGCTTCAGATACTCAGCAGTACTGCTCGCGTCGGTACTCCTGCTGGGCGCATGCTCCGCACCCGGGCCATCGCGGCCCCCGGCGCGCATCGAGATACAGGAAGATGTGGGATTCACGATAACCGAAGAGGCGCCAATCAGTGGCGATGTGCGTACCGAATACGAGGAAGCCCTGGCCCTCCTCGAGCAGGGGCGGCTCGAAGAGGGAATCAGATTGCTCGAGGTCGTCGCCGATGCGGCGCCGTTGTTGACTGCGCCACGCATAGATCTCGCTATCGCCCAGCATCGAGCTGGCAACCTGGCAGCTGCGGAAAAAAATCTGCTGCAATCGCTGGAGCTGAATTCGCAACATCCCGTTGCGCACAACGAACTGGGGATCATCTACAGGAAAACCGGCCGGTTTGCCGATGCCAGGGCGAGCTACGAAGCGGCACTGGCAGTTTATCCCGACTATCACTTTGCCAGGCGTAACCTGGCGATTGTCTGTGATCTGTATCTCGCGGACCTGGACTGTGCGCTCGAGAATTACGAGGCCTATATGGCAACGGTACCGAGTGACGACGAGGCCACGATGTGGATTTCGGACCTTCGCAATCGGATCGGCAGCCAGGTGCAACCATGATGAAATTTCCTGGATTACTCGCCGTGCTGATCACTTGGGTTCCTGTGGTGAATGCCCAGGATCCGGAACCGGACAAGGCGGTAGCGGCTGAGACGACTGAAGCGCAAGAGATCGAAGCGGAGGAGAAGGTGCCGGAGGGGCCGAAGACCATGTCCGGAATGTCCATTCTGGGCAACGAGGAAACACCGAAGGCGCTCGTAATCATTCCGTGGAAATCCTCCGAGCTGGGGAACGACCTCGGCCTCAGCAACACACTGGATGATCGCGCCCAGCCGGTCGACAAGGAGGTCTTCCTGCGCGAGCTTAGCTATTACCAGATTCGCTCCGGGGAGTAGCACTTGCGCTGTCGCGCGTGGCTGGATTGCCGTGAGGGCATTTCAAGGCGATTCAGGGCCCTGGATTGCAGCAGCAGGCATGAGCACAAGTCGCGAACGTGCACTGGGTCACATTTACCTTCGTGATACGGATTTATTCTTACGGCAGGACTCACTCGAGACATTCAGTTTAATGAGGATTTGGTGATGGATACGTTCTATTCGATAGTCGGCTTCTTCGTATCAGGCGGCCTGTTCATGTATCCGATTTTGCTGGTATTCGCCGTCGGGGTCGGGATTGCGATCGAACGCTACATAACTCTTACCCTGGTAACCAACAAGAACCAGGTCATGTGGGAAAAGGTCCAGCCGCTGCTCGCGAAAGGTGAATTCGACGAAGCACGGGCGGTTACAAGCAAGGACCAGTCCACGATCTCTCAGGTTCTTAACATGGGATTGTCGCTGCAGGGCGCCGTCCGCCGTCGCGAAGACATCGAGATCGCGATGGAGGAGAGCATGATGGAAATCGTTCCGCGGCTCGAGAAACGAACGGCATATGTAGCATTGGGTGCCAGTATTGCAACTCTGCTCGGCCTGCTCGGCACGATCATGGGTCTCATACAGGCATTCACGGCAGTGGCGAACGCAAATCCCGCGGAGAAAGCCGACCTGTTGTCGGCGAGTATCTCGGTCGCAATGAACACTACGGCATTTGGGCTGATTGTAGCCATCCCGTTGCTCATCGTGCACGCAGTCCTGACCAACAAGACGGGCGACATCGTCGACAGTCTGGAGATGGCCACGGTCAAGGCCCTCAATGTCTTCTCGAGAAGGACTCAGCGGCCTCTCGCGGCATAACGAACATGGCGAGACGTCACCACTACAAGCGGCGCGAGAAAGACGCGCACGAGATCGACGTAACCACGTTTCTCAACCTGATGGTGGTTCTGCTGCCGTTCCTGCTGATAACGGCGGTGTTTTCGCGGCTGTCGATTGTAGAACTCAATCTGCCGAGCACTGCCGGTGGGCCGACCCCCAACGAACTGGGCTTCCGCCCGGAGGTAATCGTTCGGGACGCGGGGATCGAGATAAGCAATGGCGCCGCCATCATTGCAACTATCCCGAAGGTGGATGACGAATACGACCTGAAGACGCTTTCGAACTTCATGGTCGAACTGAAACAGCAGTATCCCGAGCAGGATGCCGCATCGGTACTCATGGAGCGCCAAATTCCCTACGACTATCTGATCCAGGTAATGGATGTCGTCAGGAGTGTCGAGATTGTCGAGGAAAATCCTGACGGGCCTCAAGATCCTGACGGACTTCAAGATCCTGATGGACTTCAGTTGTATGCGCTGTTCACGGAGATTTCCGTCGGAGATGCGCCATGAGAAGCACCCGACGAATTGGCCGGATGTCCAGGAACCGCGGGAAAATTGGCAAGATGGATCTGACGTCGATGATGGATGTGTTCACGATCCTGGTCTTCTTCCTGCTGGTGAACACGGGATCGGTAGAGATACTGGAAGCCCCAAAGACCGTGACTTTGCCCGAGTCGAGGGTCGAGTCCAAACCTCGGGAGACGGTCGTGATCTTCGTGAGCAAGGATGAGGTTCTGGTACAAGGAGTGCTGGTCGCCAGGGTGGCCGATATTCTCGAAGACCCGTCGGCGACCGTTGATTCGATTACGACGCGGCTCGCGGAAATCAAGGAAAACATACTCGGCCCGAATACGCTGGCCGTGGCAGCCAGTCAGGAAGTCACAATTCTGGCCGACAAGTCCGTACCGTTTGCAGTTATCAAGAAGATCATGTCCACATGCACCGGCGAGGGATACGAGAATGTTTCGCTTGCGGTAATCCAGAAAGTGCCGGCAACAGCAGCAGCGGGCTAGATTCCCATGGACGCGCGCGACGACGACAATTCGGCGATCTCGGAAGAGGAAATACTTGCGCGTGAGAACATTGAGCGCGCCGAGCGCCTGCTTGGCGATCTCCAGAGCAGGCTCCGCGCTGCGGACGAAGAGCTCGCCACACTGGGGCAGAAAAGCGATCAGTATGAATTGCTGCGACTCGTCTGCGACTCGCTGCAAGAACTCGATGACCTCGGTGCGAAGCAGTTATTCTGGGGTGACCGGGGCGATTTCGAGGGAGAGACGCGTCACATCGGCGAAGCCCGGCAAAACCTCGAGGCCTATGCAAACGAATTATCTCAGGTAGACGAGCGGCGTCAGGCCATTCTCCGGGAGATTGGCGAGCAAAGCGACGTTCTGGATCACCTCGACGCGGATCTTCGCGATGCGATGGAACGTGAGGAAATTCGCAAGTCCGAATGGGCGGTCGAACGCGAACCCGAGCCGTTACCGTATCGGCTCCAGATGATGCCATGGGCCCGGCGCGGTGAGGAAGATCGGTTCTCACGCCGGACTGTCGCCGTCGCTCTTCTATACAGTCTGCTCATCGGTCTGTTGTTACCGATGGTCGACTTGCCGATACCCTTGCGCGAGCAATTGATCGAGGTGCCGGAGCGGGTTGCCAAACTGATCCGTGAGGTGCGAACGCCTCCGCCGCCGCCGGTCGAAGTGCAGGAGCAGAAAGTTCCGGAGGAAATACCTGAGCCCGAACCGGTCCTGGCGGAGGAACAGCCGCTTGACGAGTTGCCGGAGATCACCGACACACCAGCGGTTGCGGATGTGCCAAAGCCGGATACACGCGAACAAGTCAAATCGAAAGGCATACTTGCGTTCCGCGACAGCTTCGCGGAGCGCGCGTCGAGCGGGCCGACGGCCCGGCTCGGATCCCAGGCTTCGGTTAACTCTGCCGGTCAGGATGCCATCGGGCGCCCTGAACGTTCCATGGTTACAACAAGCGCGTCAGGCTCGAGTGGCGGCATCAACCTCGCCGACATCAGTCGTGGTATCGGCGGTGGCGGTGGACCCGAAATGGGAGGCGTCGCCGTCAGCCGCGTTGCAAGCTCCATCGGCGGCGGTGAGGGCCCCGACCGCCCGCTGAGCGGCGGCCAGTCCGCCGGCCGCACCGATGAAGAGATTCAGATCGTATTCGATCGATACAAGGCGGCTTTGTACCGACTCTACAATCGTGAATTGCGCAAGGATCCGACCTTGCGTGGTCAACTGGTTTTGCGATTGACGATCGAACCCGACGGCAGCGTGTCATTTTGCCAGTTGCAGTCTTCCGATATGCAGGCACCGACACTCGCAGAGCAGGTCGTAGACCGGGTTCGCGGATTCGATTTTGGCGCGAAGGATGACATCGTCGCCATGACGATCATCTACCCGATCGACTTCCTGCCAGCCGCCTGAGTACGCGAATTACTCAACATAAGCTGGGCGAGATGCGTGCGGGCGACCCCGGATCGATTCAGAACTCGAGAATCCATTTCCCGCATCGGGTCCGCTGACACAGTCTCACGCGGACGCAAGCGTTGACGCGGCCTCCAGCGTCGCATAAATGCGACTGACGTCTTTGGCGATTGCATTCGACAGTACCTGAAACATGTGATGCAGATCACCCCTTTTGGCATATCGGTTCGTCATAGTTTCAGCTCGAATCAGACAAAGGCAAACCCACCGAAAGGTGGCGACGCAAAGTCACCGGTCTACAGGGTTGAGCCGACCCCAGGACAGCGGGACCGCCGGAATCGAGTCCGACCTTCGGACTTCCGCGGCCCCCTTTGACGAGTGCGATCGCCCCAGACTGTGGCCAGGGGGCGGATTGATCCGACGGCCTCGAAACACTGCGAAGTCACGCAGCGGGATGTCCAGCATCCGGCTCTTGCTCCTGTGCGCGTTGGTTCATGCACTGTTCCTTCCGGTCCTGACCCGGACCGCGTCGGCTCAGTCTCAGATCACGTTCACGTCCGCGTCGGCAAACTGGCATGACGCGTTGGACGATACCCCCGGAAGTCAGCCGGGTGATCCCGTCATTACGAACGGGGTACCGACCTCGAGCATCAGTTGGGGCACGACTTCCGGTCCGCAGAGCGGCTATGACGTCACCGTAACGATCCCGGACCCGCAGATGTTTCCAGTCGTAGTATTCGCGCACAGGAACTTCCCGGTTTCCAATCCGTCCCTGACTTCGGTTCAGCTCGATATCATCCTCGACTTCGAGGTGGACGGCGTCCAAACCGGTCCTTTGACGTTCACCTTCACGTTCACGCACGAGGA
>JAHKKM010000156.1 GCA_020027645.1 Pseudomonadota bacterium | reverse complement strand
GCAGAATAGCGCCTCGGATTTCACAGGCAGGGCGACGGTTCGGATGTCAATACTCACGAGAAGCGCAGAAGAGCTTGCCGAATCCGGATTTGTTCCGGATCCGGCCATCCGCTTTGGCATCCGTCGCCTGGTCGAGCAGCGCCGGCGACAGGTATTGCCCTCCGGCCGGGACCAGCAAGCGGCCATCGATGATTTTGTCGCAATGATGAACCGCTCCGAGATAGCGTTGATGCCCGAACTCGCCAACGAGCAGCATTATGAGGTTCCAGCGGAGTTTTTCGGTGAAGTTCTGGGGAAGTATCGCAAGTACAGCTGTTGTTATTGGGGCGATGGTGCGACAACTCTCGATTTATCGAAGCAGCGGCAAAGCTGCGCGGTCTCTCGAACCTGCATGTTATTACCGCGGACATGAACTGCTTTGCAAGCAATCAGACCTTCGATCGAATCGTCTCGATCGAGATGTTTGAGCACATGCGCAACTATCGTGCACTCTTCGAGCGAATCTCCGGCTGGCTGAAAAGCGATGGCAGATTCTTCATGCACATTTTTTGCCACCGGACGGCGGCTTACGAATTCGTCGATGCCGGTCCTGCGGACTGGATGAGCCGAAACTTCTTCTCGGGCGGGATGATGCCGAGCCGGGATCTGCCGTCACGCTTCGATGAGCATCTTTCGATCAGGGATCAATGGACCTGGGACGGTACACAATACCGGAAGACAGCAGAGGCATGGCTCGCGAACATGGACGCAAGAAAGGAAAACATCATGCCGATCCTGCAAGGTGTGTACGGGGCGAAGGACAGCCAACGCTGGTGGATGCGCTGGCGCATGTTCTTTCTCGCGGTCAGCGAGATGTTCGGCTCGCACAATGGCAAGGAATGGCTGATCGGCCACTACCTGTTTCAGCCGAAAGTGGCGATCGAAAGGACCACTGCATGAACATGTTAGTCAACATCATCGCCTTCAAGATCGGCTGGGTTTCCAGCGTGGTCGGCGTTGCCAATAACTTGCCGTTGCTGGGACCGGCAGTGATCCTGTTGGCCATCGGCATTCATCTCGCGGCCGTGCGTCGGCCTGCCAACGAGTTGCTGCTGATTTTCCTGACCGGCGCTATCGGCGCCGGCATCGACAGCATAATGATCTCGGCCGGCTGGCTCAGTTATCCCTCGGGAATGTTGATCGCCGGCTTCTCGCCGTACTGGATCATTGCCATGTGGATGCTTTTTGCGACCACGTTCAATGTCTCCTTCGGTTGGTTGAAAGAGCGAATGTTTCTTGCCGCCGTGCTTGGAGCTTTGTCGGGTCCGCTGAGTTACTACTTTGGCGCCAAATTCGGCGCCGTAACACTGAATGATTTCACCAATGCAATGATCGCGCTGGCCGTCGGCTGGGGCGCATTGATGCCCGGCTTGCTGTTGCTGGCAAAGCGCCTGGACGGTGCTTCGCTGCGGTTTGCACCGGCTGCGTACAAGGTCCGGGGTGAGTGACATGATTGACCTCGGGACATGGGCGCTGGCACTGGCTGTATTGCTTGCCTTCGGCATCGGCGGCTGGATTAGCAGCCTGTTTCGCCATGATGTAAGCATCGTCGATGGCATGTGGCCATTGATGTTCCTCATCGCGTCGCTGATTTACGCGAGCTCGCTCGATCTGCAGACTGCACGCAGCATTCTGCTCATGACGCTCGTGTTTGTCTGGTCGATACGCCTGTCGGCGCACATCTTTTGGCGCAATCGCGGCAAGGACGAAGATTACCGTTACCAGCGGATTCGCGAAAACCATTCGCCTAATTTTGCGCTCAAGAGCCTGTATATCGTTTTCGGCCTGCAGGCGCTGCTGGCATGGATAATTTCCTTGCCGCTGTTGCCCGCCATCACCGGAAATGCAGACCTGGGCCTGCTCGATGTCGCGGCAACTGCGCTCTGGTTGCTCGGCTTCTTCTTCGAAAGCGTCGGCGATTGCCAGCTGACCCGTTTCAGGGCGACTTCGGGCAACCGCGGCAAGGTACTGGACACCGGTCTGTGGCGCTACACACGGCACCCCAACTATTTCGGCGATTTCTGCGTGTGGTGGGGTTTCTACCTGTTCGCGCTGTCATCCGGCGCCTGGTGGTCAATCGTCTCGCCGCTGCTCATGAGTTTCCTGCTGCTTAAGGTTTCGGGTGTTGCCCTGCTGGAGCGTGACATCACCGACAGGCGGCCAAAGTATGCGCAATACATGGCGCAAACGAACGCGTTTTTCCCGGGACCACGAAAGAAGGTCTGATGCCATGCAACGAGTTCATGCCATTACTACCAAGTCAGTTCCAGGCATCCTGCTGATGCTGCTCTTCGCATCGGCCACACAATCCGGTCTGGCCAGCAGCCTTCCTGCAACCCGGGAATGGAACTTCCAGGTATATCTCGGGGATTCTGCAATTGGTCACCATCGCTTTCGCCTGATCGAGGAGGATAACCAGGTGACGCTGGTCACCGAAGCCGACTTCAAGGTACGGCTTTTTTTCTTTACCGCTTACCGGTACCAGCACGTCAATACCGAAATCTGGCGGGGCGATTGCCTGCACAGAATCGAATCACATACGGATGCGAACGGCCGCATCCTCAATGTTCAAGGTACTCAGGAGCCCGCCGGTTTTCGCATCAGGAAGCCCGAGATGCAGGAGCCTGTTCAAGGCTGCATCAAGTCATTTGCGTACTGGAATCCGGACATCCTCGAAGAAGATGTGCTGCTGAATCCGCAAACCGGTGAGCTGACGGATATTGATGTCCAGCTGCAAGCCGAAGAAACGTTGCGGGTGCAGGGCCGTGAGGTGCCAGCGCGAAGGTACCGGTTGCAGACCCGCGACCTGGCGCTGGATGTTTGGTACTCCAGCGACAGCGAATGGCTGGCTCTTGAGTCGACCACCAAAGACGGTCGTACCTTGCGCTACGAGTTGATCTGAATCATGGCAAATCCTGCAAGAATAAATCTGCGGAGTCCTCTCCTGGCAATGCTGTTGGCCGTCGCCGGCTGCGCGGGCAATCAGCCGCCTCTTGAGCCCGTACCCTACGTCGATCTCGAACGCTTTATGGGTGACTGGTACGTCATCGCGAACATCCCCACGTTCCTCGAAAAAGGCGCGCACAACGCCGTCGAGAGTTACGCAATGAATGATGACGGAACCATCGCCACGACCTTCGTGTTTCGCAAGGATTCCTTCGACGGCGAGCGGAAGACCTACAACCCCAGGGGATTCGTCATGGATACGGAAAGCAATGCCATTTGGGGCATGCGCTTCATCTGGCCGATCAAGGCCGATTATCGCATCGTGTATCTCGACGATGACTATGGCCGCACCGTGATTGCACGGAACAAGCGCGATTTCGTGTGGTTGATGGCGCGCACACCGACCATCAGCGACAGCGACTACGCCGAACTCGTCGATCTGATCGAATCTTTGGGATACGACATTTCCAAACTTCGCAAGGTACCGCAGCAATGGTAGGCGTGCGAGTTGACGGCGCGCCGGGGCCGCGCCTGAAGATTGCCATTGTCGGTACAGGAATCGCCGGCAACGTGATTGCACACCATTTGCATGGCCGCCATGACATCATCGTTTTCGAAGCAAATGACCACATCGGCGGTCATTCGAATACACAGCTTATACAGACTGATGACGGCGAGCTGAATCTGGATACCGGGTTCATTGTCTTCAACGATCGCACCTATCCGAATTTCATCAGGCTACTCGACAAGCTCGGCGTGGAGTCGCAGCCGAGCTCGATGAGCTTCAGCGTGCAAAGTGAACAGAATGGCGTCGAGTACAACGGGTCGACCCTGAATGCGTTGTTCGCACAGCGGCTGAACCTGGTTCGACCTTCGTTTCACCGCATGATCCGGGACATCCTGCGCTTCAACCGTGAGTCTCTCGCGTTGCTGCAGCAGGAGATGCCGCATGTGACGCTCGCTGAGTACCTCGCCAGGAACGGCTATTCACGGGAGTTCGTGCAGCAGTACCTGGTTCCCATGGGTTCGGCGATCTGGTCTGCCGAGCCCCGCATGCTGCAGAAAATACCGGCACAGTTTTTCATTCGTTTCTTCCATAACCATGGATTGCTGAGCCTGAAAGACCGCCCTATGTGGCGGGTTATTCGGGGCGGCTCCAAGGCCTACGTGGAGAAACTCGTTGCGGGTCACAGGCGGCGCATTCGCCTCAATTGCCCGGTGCATTCCGTGACACGCAGCGGTGGCAAGGTCATCGTCCGATCGGCTGGCAACTTGGCAGAGTCGTTCGATTGCATCTTTATCGCAAGTCACAGCGACCAGGCATCGCGCATGCTGTCCGATTTGACCCGGTCCGAACGCGAAGTGCTGGGTGCAATTCCCTACCAGTCCAACGAAGCGGTCCTGCACACCGACACTACGGTGATGCCGAAGCGAAAACGTGCCTGGGCAGCCTGGAACTATCACGTTCCGCGACACGGCGGTGGGCCGGTGTCGGTTACCTATCACCTCAACCGGCTGCAGGGCCTGACATCCCGACAGCAGTATTTCGTGACGCTGAACAGCGAGCAGCGCATCCGCCCGGAGTCGGTCATCACGAGGATTTCCTATGAGCACCCGGTGTTCAACATCGAAAGCGTTGCGGCACAGGGTCGTCAAAGCGAAATCAACGGCGTCAGGCAGACGTATTTCTGCGGCGCCTACTGGCGCAACGGCTTTCACGAGGACGGCGTGGTCAGTGCGCTGAACGCACTGGCGGATTTCGAGCGGAGGAACAGCAATGCACAGCTGCATTTTCAGCGGGCAAGTTAAACACAGCCGCAGTGCACCGGTCGGACACACGTTCCAGTATCGTCTTTTCATGATGTACCTGGACCTGGCTGAACTCCCGCAGGTTTTTCGCGGCCGCTGGTTCTGGTCCACGACGCGCATGGCACTGGCCCGCTTTCGTCGCGAGAACTATCTCGGCGACCCGCGCGAACTGCTGGACAAGTCGGTGCGGGACCTCGTCATGCAGCGCACCGGCCGGCGACCGACCGGCCCTGTACGCGTGCTGACCAACCTGAGCTATTTCGGCTATTGCTTCAACCCGATCAGCATCTACTACTGCTTCGATACGCCCGGTACACGCGTCGAAACCATTATTGCGGAAGTCAGCAATACGCCCTGGGGCGAACGCCACTGTTACGTGCTGACGGATTCGGCGAATCTCGGGGATGACCATATCCGCCGTTTCGAATCCGCCAAGGAACTGCATGTTTCCCCGTTCATGGACATGGATATCGACTACAGTTGGTTGCTGACGTCACCCACAGACAATCTTGTTGTGCGCATCAGCAATTACGCAAACCGCGAGCGGATCTTCGCTGCGACACTGATTCTGCGGCGACAGGAAATCACCGCGCGCTCGCTGACGTTGACGCTGCTTTCATACCCGTTCATGACCCTGAAAGTGATTACGGCTATCCATTGGCAGGCGCTGAGGCTTTGGCTGAAGGGCTGCCGCTTCAGGACTCACCCGGCAAAACAGTCACCCGTGCAGGCAAGTCAATGAGCGACTACGAAACCACTTTTTTGCAATCCGACGAGGCTCTTGGCACGGAAAAGCCGCGAGTGCTCGAACGAGTCGCGCGCAAAATCGTGCTGCGCCGCCTTGCGAGCATGGAGGCCGGACAGCTGACGTTGCATGATGAACACGGCGAACATCTGCTCGGTAAAACCCGGGACATCACTGACCTGAAGGTCAGGGTCGATGTCATCGACCCGCGTTTCTACAGCGAAGTTGCTCTGGGCGGCGCAATCGGCGCTGGCGAAGCTTACATGCAGGGTTTCTGGACCTGTGATGACCTGACGACGCTGGTCCGTCTGCTGCTGCGCAATCGCAACGTACTGGACAACATGAGTAGCGGCCCGGCACGACTGGTCTCGCCGTTGCGAGAGATGCTGCACCGTATCAATCGCAATACACGCCGCGGCAGCCGCAGGAACATAGCCGCCCACTACGACCTCGGGAACGATTTTTTCCGCCTGTGGCTCGACGAGACGATGATGTACTCATCCGCGGTTTTCGAGCAGCCCGATATGAGCCTGCACGAGGCGTCGGTAGCGAAGCTCGAACGCATTTGCCGGAAATTGCAGTTGTCGCCGCAAGACCACGTACTGGAGATCGGCACGGGCTGGGGTGGCTTTGCGCTCCATGCCGCAAGCCGTTACGGATGCCGTGTGACCACG
>JAHKKM010000035.1 GCA_020027645.1 Pseudomonadota bacterium | reverse complement strand
CGTCAACGGACCGAGATAGGGAATGCCATTCGGCGCGGCCTTACGCACCTGCGCGAGACTCAGCGACATCGGCGAGCGACCGGAGGCATTCAGCCCGGTCAGCTCCTTGCCTTCGGCATCCCAGACGATGGCAAACAGGTCGCCACCAATGCCGCAGCCCGTAGGTTCCATGAGACCCAGGGTTGCGTTCGCCGCGATCGCTGCATCCACTGCGCTGCCGCCGGCTTTCAGAATATCGAGTGCCACCTGGGTTGCGAGCGGGTGGCTGGTCGCTACCATGCCCTGGGTGGCGATCACTTCCGAGCGCGAAGCAAACGGTGCACCGGTCGTCCGGTCGTATCCGTGGCTAATCGCGCTCGCCATCAACGTGCCCAGCAAAACGATGCCTGCTTTCATTGTTCACTCCGCACTGGCCCCCGAAAGCGTGGAATCATAGCAGGGAACAATTGCCAGACAGGCGTGGCCTTTCATTGACAGGCTCGCCGCCATCCGCGGCCTGAGGTTATGATGCCGCCCATGAGCACCGAAACCGACAGCGCCGCGCTCGGCCGCCTGTACCCCGACCATCTTCGCGAGATCCAGACCCGCCACGAACGGGCGCTGGAGCGGGCCGGCGCCTCGCACGCCGTGATCTTTGCCGGTGCGCCGCGAACGGTGTTCCTCGACGATTACAACTACCCCTTCAAGGCCAACCCGCATTTCCTGTCCTGGGTGCCGTTGCGTGCCAACCCGTGGTCGCTGGTCGTTTGCACTCCGGGCAAAAGGCCGCTGCTGGTGTACTTCCAGGAGAAGGACTACTGGCACTCGCCGCCCTCGGACCCGACCGGTTTCTGGACCGGGGAGTTCGACATTCGCATCGTGCACACGGTCGAGGACATCGCAGAGCAGCTGCCAGCGGAAAAGGACAAGTGCATCCTGATCGGCGAAGTGCAAAACGATACGCAGGCTTTCGGCATCGAGCGCATCAACCCGAAGTCGGCACTGAATATCCTGCACCGTGCGCGCGGCATCAAGACCGAGTACGAAGTGGCCTGCATGCGCGCCGCCTCGCGGCGTGGTGCGCGCGGGCATGCCGCGGCGGAAGCGGCGTTTCGTGCGCGGGCCACCGAGTTCGATATCCATCTCGCGTATTGCCGTGCCACGCAGCACACCGAGCGTGACCTGCCCTACAGCAACATCATTGCGCTGAACGAGCATGCGGCGGTTCTGCACTACCAGCACCAATCAACGCAGCGGCCGGATGCGCAGCTTTCGTTCCTGATCGACGCTGGCGCGAGAACCAACGGCTACGCCTGCGATATCACGCGCACACATTCCTTCGATAACGCCGAGTTTGCGGCGCTGATCCGGCGCTTCGATGCACTGCAGCTCTCGCTGGTCAGTGAAGTGCGTGCCGGGGTCAATTTCCCCGAGCTGCACCTGACCACGCACCGGAAGATTGCCGAACTGCTGGTCGAGATCGACCTGGCCAAGGGCAGCCCGGAGGCACTGATAGAGTCCGGCGTGACCAATGCTTTCTATCCGCATGGACTCGGTCACCTGCTCGGCCTGCAGGTGCACGACATGGGCGGCTTCATGGCCGATGACGAGGGCACCATCATCGATCCGCCGAGCGGTCACCCGTACTTGCGCCTTACAAGAAACCTCGAGGAAAACCAGGTGCTGACCATCGAACCCGGCCTGTACGTCATCGACCTGCTGCTCGCGGACCTTGCCGGTACACCGGGGGAGAAGATGATCAATCGCAGCCGGGTCGACTGGCTGCGCCCTTTCGGTGGCATGCGCATCGAGGACAACGTGCGTGTCACTGCGAACGGCTGCGAAAACCTGACCCGGGACGCGTTCGCTGCGATCTGAATCGCGGCGCGCGGTTCATTGGACCTTGTTGGACCCCTGGGCGCGCAGCTGCGCTTTCAGTTTCGCTTTGACCCGCTGGCCCTTCTTTATCATCAGCGGCCGCAGCAACTTCATGAACTTCGGCAGCAGATACCCTGTAGTGGTCAGCAGGCCGCTCACCGGCGGCATGGAGCGTTCGCGCTTGTCATTGCAACAGAGCTCGATGATCACGTCGGCCACCTCGTCAGCAGTCGAGAGCGGCTGCGAAAACGTCACGTCGGCAACGTCGTCAATATTGGACATGATGAAGCCGGTGTCGATCGGGCCGGGCGATACCGCCGCGAGCTTGATGCCTGAGCCCGCCAGTTCATCGGCCAGTGCAAAGGTGAACGCGCGCAGGCCGAATTTGCTGGCTGAGTAAGTCGCCGCACCCGCGACCGGGAGGCGTCCGGCGAGCGATGCCACGTTGATGATGGCCGCGGAACCTGCTTCGCGCAGATACGGCAATGCGTACCGGCACAGCAGGATCGGCGCGCGAAGGTTGACGTCGATGATGCGTCCGAGTTCCTCGGGTGGAACGGTCTCGACCTTGCCACGCTTGTGATAGCCGGCGTTATTCACCAGCACGTGGACGCCGCCGAACTCGAACTGCGCTTTTTTGAAAAGATTCATGGCGGCAACGGCATCGTTGACGTCCATCGGCACCGTCATGACCTTGGTCTGCGGACGCAGTTCCGCGGCGATCAGATCGAGATTTTTCTTGCTGCGCGCAACCAGTACCAGGTTTGCGCCGAGCGTCGCGAATTTGCGTGCCGTCGCTGCACCGACGCCTTCCGAACCGCCGGTGATAACGACGGTCTTGCCTTTGAAGTTTCTGTCCATCGCGGCAGTCTAGACGATGGGTGGCCCTTGTGAAACCTGTCGATGGTCGCGTGCAGGGGCTCGATCAGAAGACGGGTGAGAACAATTCGGCCGATGTGGACTTCAGAAGCCGATGTAGCCCCGGATCTTCTTCCACCACGAACTTTCCCAGCCGTATACCTCGAGCTGGTCCGGATCGAAGTCGGAAATGGGCATGCGGGTCGAGGGCGGGATTTCTTCGTTGGCGACATCTTCGGGTCGCAACTCCAGCCGGCCGTGCTTGCGTTCGCCCGAGGTGTTCAGCCCGTCCACGGCAAGGCTCAGTCTCGGCAATACATAGTCATCGACGATGTCGTCGAGGAACACCGCGTCGGGATCGAATGCATCTTTCGAGAGAATGACGCATTCGGTGAATGCAGATTCCTTCTTAATGGCGAGCTCCCTGCTTTTCGACTTTGCGCACTTTAAGTTTCCCCGGCCGCAATTGCTGTGATGCTCCTCGCAAGACGGCCAGCGCTGCTCTTTCTCTTATAAAAACAATAATTTATGACTTGTTGAAACCAGGTATTATGTAACGAGGGCATACAGTCAAAAAGAAAACGGGCCTTACGGCCCGTTCTTTTTTACTGCTGCAGGTAGCTGTTACTTGCCGGCTGCGGCGGCCTCGCTCACCGGAGCTTTGTCGACCAGCTGCACAATTGCCATCTCCGCCGAATCACCCGGACGCGGACCCATTTTCAGGATACGCAGGTAGCCGCCCGGCCGCGCCTTGAATCGCGGACCGAGATCGGTGAACAGCTTGCCGACCGCAACCTTGTCCCGCAGGCGGTTGAAAGCGAGCCGGCGATTGGCAACACCGTCCACTTTGGCGAGCGTGATCAAAGGCTCGATCACCCTGCGCAACTCCTTGGCTTTGGGTACGGTGGTTTTGATCGTTTCGTGGTGCACCAGCGACGCCGCCATGTTGCGATACATAGCTTTGCGGTGTGAGCTGTTGCGGCCGAGTCGACGACCGGATTTATTGTGACGCATGGTGTGCCATCCAGATCAAACTGTTCTTAAAGAGGAAGCTCGTGCTCCGGGCGCAGGCTTGCCGGCGGCCAGTTGTCGAGGCGCATGCCGAGTCCGAGGCCATGCCCTTCGAGCACTTCCTTTATTTCCGTCAGCGACTTCTTGCCGAGGTTCGGTGTGCGCAGAAGTTCGACTTCCGTGCGCTGAACCAGGTCGCCGATGTACATGATGTTCTCGGCTTTCAGGCAGTTCGCTGAGCGTACGGTCAGTTCGAGCTCATCGACCGGGCGCAGCAGGATCGGGTCGACCTGGCTCTCGGCCATTGCGCCGACGCCGTCTTCCTGGCCCTGCAGATCGACGAACACAGACAGCTGATCCTTCAGGATGCTGCCAGCGCGACGAATTGCTTCTTCCGGATCGATCGTCCCGTTGGTCTCGATGTCGATGATCAGCTTGTCGAGGTCGGTGCGCTGCTCGACGCGAGCTGCTTCGACGTCGTAAGTGACCCGGTGCACCGGGCTGAACGAGGCATCGAGTTGCAGGCGGCCGATCGGGCCGGCCTGTTCGTCAAACGCCGGTTTCTGAGTCGCCGGACGATAACCGCGGCCACGCTCGACTTTGAGGATCATGTTCAGTTCGCCATCCTTGGTCAGGTTGGCGATCACGATCCCCGGGTTCATGATTTCGACGTCGTGATCCAGCTGGATGTCGGCACCGGTAACGGCGCCCGGACCTTTCTTCGAAATGCGCAGCTCGGCGGTGTCGCGCGTGTGCATGCGCACAGCGACCTGCTTCAGGTTCAGCAGGATGTCGACGACGTCTTCCTGCACGCCCTCGATGCTGGTGTACTCGTGCAGTACGCCATCGATTTCGGCCTCGACAATCGCCGCGCCCGGCATCGATGACAACAGAATGCGACGCAGCGCATTGCCCAGCGTGTGACCGTAACCGCGTTCGAACGGCTCGATCGTCACCTTGGCGTGCAATTCACTGACCGGCGCAACCTTGACGACACGCGGTTTCAGAAACTCATTAACAGATTCCTGCATGGGAATAATCCCTCCTGGCTATTTCGAGTACAACTCGACGACAAGGTTTTCGTTGATGTCAGGCAGTATGTCCTGACGATCCGGCAACGACTTCAAAACACCGGCCATCTTCTTCGCATCCACATCGACCCACTCCGGCAAGCCGACCTGGCTGGCAATTTCGAGGGCGCTCTGGATGCGCAGTTGTTTTCTTGCTCTTTCGCGGACACCGACCGAATCGCCGGCGCTCACCTGTGCTGACGGAATGTTGACGATCTTGCCATTGACCTCGATGCCCTTGTGGCTGACGAGCTGGCGTGCTTCGGCTCGCGTCGAGGCGAAGCCCATGCGATACACAACATTGTCCAGACGACCTTCCAGCAGTCTCAGCAGGTTCTCACCTGTCGAGCCCTTCAGTGCGGAAGCCTTCTTGTAATAATTGCGAAACTGCCGTTCCAGAAGGCCGTACATGCGGCGCAACTTCTGTTTTTCACGAAGCTGCGTGCCGTAGTCGGACAGGCGCGGACGTCGCTGCGCGGCGCCACCTGGCGGTACCTCCAGTTTGCACTTCGATTCGAGCGGCCGAACGCCACTCTTCAAAAACAGGTCCGTGCCTTCGCGGCGGGACAGTTTACATTTTGGTCCTAGGTATCTTGCCATTGCTTAATCTCTATACACGGCGTTTTTTAGGCGGACGGCACCCGTTGTGCGGGATAGGCGTCACGTCTTCGATATGCTGAATGCGAAAACCGAGCGCGTTGAGTGCGCGAACGGCCGATTCGCGACCCGGGCCTGGCCCGCGAACACGTACATCCACGTTTTTCACACCGAACTCCAGTGCAGCACGGCCCGCCTTTTCCGATGCAACCTGCGCAGCGAAAGGCGTGGACTTACGCGATCCGCGAAAGCCACAGCCGCCGGCGGTCGCCCAGGAAATGGCGTTGCCCTGCCTGTCGGTGATCGTGATGATCGTGTTATTGAAGGAAGCATTGATGTGCGCAACCGCGTCCACCACGTGCTTTTTGACCTTCTTCTTTTTTACGACTTCAACCATATTTAGCTTCTGAGTAGTCTGTTAAAAACCGGTTATGCAGGAGCGGCCACCGGCCGCGATTCCCTGTTAGCGCTTGATCGGACGCCGCGGGCCCTTGCGGGTACGCGCATTGGTACGGGTGCGTTGTCCACGCAGCGGCAGGCCGCGGCGATGACGAATGCCACGGTAGCAGCCGAGGTCCATCAAGCGTTTGATGTTCATCGACGTTTCGCGCCGCAGATCGCCTTCGACCACGAAGCGTGCGACCGCGGCGCGGATGTTTGCCACTTCCGGCTCAGCCAGGTCCTTCACCTGGGTGTGCGGAGCAACGCCTGCGGCGCTGCAAATCTGCTTTGCGCGGCTGCGCCCGATACCGAAGATCGACGTCAGTGCAATCACGACGTGCTTGTTCAACGGAATATTTATGCCTGCTATACGTGCCACTTGAGGATACCTTTCTTGTGTTAGCCCTGACGCTGCTTGTGCCGCGCGTCAGTGCAGATCACGCGCACCACACGGTTGCGGCGAATGACCTTGCAGTTTCTGCACATTTTTCTGACCGATGCCCTGACTTTCATGTCCGTTCTCCAAATATCGCCGACTGAATCAGCGAATCGAGCCACTGCGTCCGTAGTTACGCAGATTGGCCTTTTGCATCATGCCTTCGTACTGATGACTCATGGCATGCGCCTGCATCTGAGACATGAAGTCCATCGTTACGACAACCAGAATGAGCAGTGACGTTCCACCGAAGTTGAACGGCACGCTCGGATAAAACATGCGGAAGATTTCCGGCAGCAGGCAAACGCCTGCGATGTACAGCGCGCCCCACAACGTCAGCCGCGTCAGCACCCGGTCGATGTATTCCGCCGTATGGGCGCCCGGCCGGATTCCCGGGACGAACGCGCCCGAGCGCTTCAGGTTGTCCGCGGTTTCCGCGGAATTGAACATGAGCGCGGTATAGAAGAAGCAGAAGAAAATAATCATCGCAGCGTACAGGATCACGTAGATCGGCTGCCCGGGACCGAGGTTCGCGCCGATGGTCTGCAGGGTGCGATGAAACACGTTCGGATCCGGGGACTGGCCGAAGAACTGCGCTACGGTCGCCGGGAACATCAGGATGCTCGAGGCGAAGATCGGCGGGATAACGCCCGACATGTTGATTTTGAACGGCAGGTGCGTGCTCTGCGCCGCGTACATTTTCCGGCCCTGCTGGCGTCGCGCATAGTTTACGGTGATACGTCGCTGCGCGCGCTCCATGTAAACCACGAAAGTCGTTGCGCCAATAGCGCCGAGCATCAGGAAAATGGCTGTTGCCGGAGACATTTCGCCGTTGCGCACCAGTTCTGCCGTGCCTGCAACCCCGGCCGGCAGACCAGCAACGATACCGGCCAGGATGATCATGGAAATGCCGTTGCCTATGCCGCGCTCGGTGATCTGCTCGCCGAGCCACATCAGGAACATGGTGCCGGTCACCAGCGTAATGCACGCTGTAACGAGGAATGCCGGACCGGTATTGACAACCACGCCGGGCTGGCTCTGCAGCCAGGTCGCTGCCGCAACCGACTGCACCATCGACAGGACCACCGTGCCGAATCGCGTGTACTGAATGATCTTGCGCCGGCCGGACTCGCCCTCTTTCCGGAGCTGTTGAAGGCTCGGCAGGATGTGGCTGGCCATCTGCACAATGATGGACGAGGAAATGTACGGCATGATGCCCAGCGCAAAGATGCCAAAGCGTGACAAGGCACCGCCGGAGAACAGGTTGAACAACGCCAGCATGTTGCCAGCCTGCTGGTCAAAGAAATTGGCGAGCGCCGCTGGATCCACACCCGGCACCGGAATAAAGGTACCCGCACGGAATACGATCAGCGCGCCAATAAGAAACAGGAACCGGGCGCGGAGTTCGCCCAGTTTTCCCGCCGCTTTCGCAACTTCCGCCGGATTTTGTGTTGGCTTCTTTGCCACTTTAATTACCGTTTGCTATCCAGGTGTACTTCAAAATCAGTCTTCAATGCTGCCGCCCGCTGCCTCGATCGCAGCGCGCGCGCCCTTGGTTACCGCCAGTCCTTTGATCCTGACGGCCTTGTCGAGTTTGCCGGAAAGGATGACCTTGACCTTGGTGACCGTCGCCGGTACCAGGTTGGCCTTCTTCAGGCATTCCATGTCGATCACGGCGTCCTTCGGTATCGCCAGCTCGTGCAGGCGCAGTTCGGCAGTCGCGGCCGCCATGTGCGACACGAATCCCCACTTCGGCAACCGGCGTTGCAGCGGCATCTGTCCGCCTTCGAATCCAACCTTGTGGTAACCGCCGGCTCGCGCGCGCTGGCCTTTTACGCCGCGTCCGCAGGTCTTGCCCTGGCCCGCGGAATGGCCACGCCCGAGGCGCTTGGCATTCTTCTTCGAGCCGTTTGCCGGCGACAGTGAATTCAGACGCATCTCAAACTTCCTCTACCGAAACCATGTACGAAACCTTGCCGATCAGGCCGCGTGACTGCGGCGTATCGAGCACCGTGACGCTCTGGCGAATCCTTGACAGGCCCAGGCCCGCGATGCAGTCGCGGTGGCTCTTCAGCCGCCCGAAGCGACTCTTGGTCAGCGTTACTTTCAACTGTTTTGGCTCCGCCATGATCTTGTCTCTTTAGTTCGTCCGGTCCGGGTTCCGCGAGCGGAATCAGGCCAGAATTTCCTTGATTTTCTTGCCGCGTTTCGCCGCAATGTGTTTTGGCGAATGAATCTGGTCCAACGCGCCGATGGTTGCCCTTACGACGTTGATCGGATTGCGCGAGCCGTAGCTCTTGGCCAGAACGTTTCGCACGCCGGCGCATTCGAACACAGCGCGCATCGCACCACCGGCGATGAGACCGGTACCTTCCGATGCCGGCTGCATGTAAACGTAGGTGGCGCCGTGACGGCCCTTCTTCGCGTACTGCAAGGTGTCGTTATTCAGGTTCACCTTGATCATGTTCTTGCGCGCTGCCTGCATCGCTTTCTGGATCGCGATCGGCACTTCACGCGCCTTGCCATAACCAAATCCGACACGGCCCTTGCCATCGCCAACTACAGTCAGTGCGGTGAAGCCGAACTGACGTCCGCCCTTCACAACCTTGGCTACGCGATTGACGGCGACCAGCTTCTCGAGAAGGTCGTCGGCGCTCTGTGATTGCTCATTTCTTGCCATGTTTTTTCCCGGCAGCGATATGACGCCGCCCTGTGTCCTTAAGCTGTTAAAACTTCAAACCCGCTTCGCGCGCCGCATCGGCGAGCGCTTTCACGCGTCCGTGATAACGAAAACCGGAGCGATCGAATGCCACCGTATCGATACCGGCCGCCTTTGCTTTCTCCGCGATGCGCGCACCGACAATCGCGGCTGCCGCCGAGTTGCCCGTGCTCTTGGTGTTCTTGCGTACGTCAGCCTCGAGCGTCGATGCTGCCGCCAGCACCGTGCCACCATCGCCAGCGATGATCTGTGCGTAGATGTGCCGCGGCGTGCGATGCACGCTCAGTCGGGTAGCACCCAGCTCGCGAATCTTCGCCCGGCCTTTGGTCGCGCGTCGCAATCGATTTTGTTTCTTGTCCAGTTTCATACATTTCTCGTTCAGTTAAGACCGGCGGCCAACGCCACCCGTACCTATTTCTTCTTGGCTTCCTTGATTACTACGTGCTCGTTGGCATAGCGCACGCCCTTGCCCTTGTACGGCTCGGGCTTGCGGTAGCGGCGAATTTCCGCAGCCACCTGGCCAACGACCTGCTTGTCCGCGCCACGAATGACGATCTCTGTCTGGCTGGGTGTATCCACCGTAATGCCTTTCGGCAATTCATAGACCAGCGGGTGCGAAAAGCCGAGCGTCAGGTTCAGTTTGTTGCCCTGAGCCGCCGCGCGATAACCGACGCCCACGAGTTCCAGCTTTTTCTCGTATCCCTGGATAACGCCCTTGACCATATTCGCCAGCAAGGCCCGGGTCGTGCCCGACATTGCATTCGAAAACTGCGAGTTCGAACGCCGCGTGACCATCAGCTGATTTCCATCCTGCGACAGCTCGACCTCCTGGCTCAGCACCAGCGACAGCGATCCCTTGCTGCCTTTCATCGTGACCGTCGATCCGCTGCGGCTGAATTCGACGCCCTTCGGAATCTCGACCGGGTATTTTGCAACTCTGGACATATTCGTATCTCTGTTTTACCGCGCAAGGCCTGATGCATCAGGAAACGATGCACAGCACCTCGCCGCCAATTCCTTTTTCACGAGCCTGGCGGTCACTCATGACACCAGCCGATGTCGAGACGATCGCTATGCCAAGTCCGCCCAGCACTTTCGGCAGCTCGCCCTTCGGGCGATAGATACGCAAGCCCGGCTTGCTTACCCGCTTGACGTGCTCGATGACAGCCTTGCCCTCGTAATACTTGAGCGCGATCGTGAGTTCAGTCTTCACGCCATCTTTGGCTTCGGTGACATCGGTGACATAGCCTTCGTCCTTGAGCACCCGGGCAACAGCCAGCTTCGCATTCGATGAGGGCATGGTCACACTCACTTTGCGTGCTTTCTGCCCGTTGCGGATGCGGGTCAGCATGTCGGAAATCGGATCGGTCATACTCATATTCGTTGTCTCTGTTAAACCAGTGCTTACCAGCTGGCCTTGGTCAGGCCGGGGATCTCGCCACTCATCGCGGCTTCACGCAGCTTGTTGCGGCCCAGGCCAAACTTTCGGTAAACGCCGCGCGGCCGGCCGGTAATTGCACAGCGATTACGCTGGCGCGACTTGCTGGAATCACGCGGCATGGCATTCAGCTTTGCCTGCGCGGTCATTTTCTGGTCGTCAGTGGAATTCAGATCGCGCACTATCGCTTTCAGCGCAGCACGTTTCTTCGCGAATCGCTTCTGCAGCTTTTCGCGCTTCAATTGACGAATCAATACCGACGTTTTGGCCATATCTGGAATTACTCTTTAAATTAAGCAATATCAAAAACTGTGGTGGTTATCCAAAAACGCTTATTTCTTGAACGGAAAGTTGAACGCCTCGAGCAGCGCCCGACCTTCTTCGGCGTTGCGCGCCGTGGTGGAAATCGTGATATCCAGGCCACGGATGACGTCGATCTGGTCGTAATTGATTTCCGGGAAAATAATCTGTTCCTGCACGCCGAGGCTGTAATTGCCCTGGCGATCGAAAGATTTCGGGTTCAGACCACGAAAGTCGCGAATTCGCGGAATCGCGATGTTCACCAGTCGATCCAGGAACTCGTACATGCGCGCACGTCGCAGAGTCACCTTGCAGCCGATCGGGTAACCGTCACGGATCTTGAAGCCTGCAACCGATTTGCGCGCCAGTGTGCGCACGGCTTTCTGGCCGCTGATCTTCTCCATGTCGGCAACGGCGTTGTCCAGCACTTTCTTGTCGGCCACAGCCTCGCCAACGCCCATGTTCAGCGTGATCTTGGTAATGCGCGGTACACGCATCGGGTTTTTCATGCCCAGCTTCTTCTGGATCTGCCCGTGCAGTTCTTCGCGGTACTGTTTCTGTAGTCTTGCCATTTCCTGATCCTGGTTATCCAGGCCTCGATAATTTGATGTCGCCCGCAGTGCGGGCTCCTACACTAGATGTCGACGGTCTCGCCGCTCGACTTGAAAATCCTGACCCTCTTGGCCTTGCCGTCCTTGCCTTTGTCAGAAACCTTGATTCCGACCCGGTCGCCTTTCTTGGTCTTCGGGTTGAACACCAGCACGTTCGATCCCGCAATCGGCATTTCCTTGTCGACGATGCCACCTTGCACGCCCTGGTTCGGGTTTGCTTTCTGGTGTTTCTTCGACACGTTAATGCCTTCGATAAGCAAGCGGCCGTCCTCGAAAACACGCAATACGGTGCCGCGGCGGCCCTTGTCCCTGCCCGTCGTTACGATGACTTCGTCGCCTTTCCTGATCTTGTTCATTTCACTTTCCGTTCCTGGCGAGGTCCTAAAGGACTTCCGGCGCCAGCGAAATAATCTTCATAAACTGGTTGGTTCTGAGCTCGCGTGTCACCGGCCCGAAAATACGCGTACCGATCGGCTCAAGCTTGGCATTCAGCAATACGGCCGCATTTCCGTCGAAACGGATCAGCGATCCGTCCTTGCGGCGCACACCCTTGCGGGTACGCACGACAACCGCGTTGTACACCTCGCCTTTCTTTACCTTGCCACGCGGTATCGCGTCCTTGATGCTCACTTTGATCACGTCGCCGACACCCGCGTAACGACGCTTCGATCCGCCGAGCACCTTGATGCACTGTATGCGTCTTGCGCCCGAGTTATCGGCCGCATCAAGAACTGTCTGCATCTGAATCATGGCTGTAATCCGTCAGTCAAAACTTTTTTGGCGTGCGTCAAAGGGCAGCGGCTTACTGCTGCTCCGGCGCCCGCTCCAGAATTTCCACTACCTGCCAGGCCTTGTTCTTCGAAATCGGCCGGCATTCGCTTATCGCAACGCGGTCACCCATGTTGCACTCGTTCTTTTCGTCGTGCGCCATCATCTTGTTGCTGCGCCGGATGTACTTTCCGTACTCCGGGTGCTTGATCAGGCGCTCGATCGATACCGATACGGTCTTGTCCATCTTGTTGCTGACGACGCGTCCGACCAGGGTGCGCTTCGATTTCTTTCCGGCAGCCTTGATGTCTTCGCTCATTTGCCTTCACCTTTTCGCTCAAGCTCGTTCATGACGGTCTTGAGACGTGCAATATCCTTTCTTACCCGCGCATACTCGTGCGGGCGATTCAGCTGGCCGGTTGCCTGCTGCATGCGCAGATTGAATTGCTCCCGGCGCAGGCTCAGCAGCTCGGTATCCAGTTCATCCCGCGTTTTGTTTCTCAGCTCAACGGCTTTCATCACATCACCTGTCGTGTAACAAACGTCGTCGGGAACGGCAGTTTTGCCGCCGCCAGACGAAATGCTTCGCGAGCTATTTCCTCGGTTACGCCTTCCATTTCATACAGCACGCGACCCGGCTGAATCTGGCATACCCAGTACTCAACGTTGCCTTTTCCCTTGCCTTGCCGGACTTCCAGCGGCTTCTTGGTAATCGGCTTGTCCGGGAACACGCGAATCCAGATCTTGCCGCCGCGCTTGATGTGGCGCGTCATCGCACGACGTGCCGCTTCGAGCTGACGGGCTGTCAAACGACCGCGTTCCGTTGCCTTCAGCCCGTATTCGCCGAACGCAACCGAATTGCCGCGCTGTGCCAGGCCGCGGTTCCGTCCCTTGAACTGTTTACGAAACTTTGTACGTTTTGGCTGTAACATGTTCCTGCTTTCCTGTTAGCGTCCGGCTGCAGCCGCAGCTTCCTGCACTTCCACTGCCGCGAGTTCCTGCTTGTCGAAGACCTCGCCTTTGAAAATCCAGACCTTGACGCCGATAACACCGTAAGTCGTAAACGCCTCGGAAAAACCGTAGTCGATGTCCGCACGAAAGGTATGCAGTGGCACGCGGCCTTCGCGATACCACTCCGAACGCGCGATCTCGGCGCCATTCAGGCGACCGCCGACCTTTACCTTGATGCCCTCGGCGCCGACACGCATCGTGTTGGTCACCGCACGCTTCATCGCACGTCGGAACATGACGCGACGTTCAAGCTGCTGAGCAATACCTTCCGCAACCAGCTGTGCATCGAGCTCCGGCTTCCTGACTTCCGAAATATTGATGCGGACATCATTGACATTCATGCCGATCATTTTCGCGACATCAGCGCGAAGCTTTTCGATGTCCTCGCCCTTCTTGCCGATCACGATGCCCGGTCTCGCAGTAAATATCGTGATGTTGGCTTTCTTGGCCTGCCGCTCGATCGTAATGCGACTGACCGATGCTTCCTTCAGCTTCTCCCGGATGTACGCCCGAAGCTTGTGGTCCATCAAAATGTATTTCGGGAACATCTTCGAATCGGCATACCATCTGGACGACCAGTCCTTGACGATCCCAAGACGAATTCCTGTTGGATGTACTTTCTGTCCCATTATCTGTCTCTTTACTCGTCGCCAACGCGAATCGTTATGTGGCTATTCCGTTTGAGAATGCGTGCACCGCGTCCCTTTGCTCTTGCCATGTAGCGCTTGAACATCGGCGCCGACGTCACTTCAATGTTCATTACCTTGAGCTCGTCAATGTCTGCGCCATGGTTGTGCTCGGCATTGGCAATCGCAGATTCAAGAACCTTCTTGACGATGTGCGCGCTCTTCTTGGTCGTGAAAGTCAGAGTCTTGAGCGCATCATCGACGTTCTTGCCGCGAATCTCGTCGGCCACCAGCCGGCATTTCTGCGGGGAAACGCGGGCATACCGAAGTATTGCTGCAACCTTCATGGATCCTGCTCCTTACTCTTCCGTTTTCACGGTCTTCCGATCACCGGAGTGACCCCTGAAAGTCCGCGTCGCCGCAAATTCACCCAGCTTGTGGCCCACCATGTTCTCTGAAATCAGAACCGGGACGTGCTGGCGGCCGTTATGCACGGCTATCGTCAGTCCGACCATGTCGGGCAACACCATCGAACGCCGCGACCAGGTCTTGATCGGGCGACGGTCATTCTTCGCCGCCGCTTCCGACACTTTCTTCGCCAGATGCGTATCGATGAATGGACCTTTTCTAACTGAACGTGGCACTACCAACTCCTATGTTTATCGTATCTGCGGTCAGCTCAACTTCTGTGCGTTAAAAGTTCGCTTTAGTCGACCGAAGGGTCTAATGCTATTGGTGCTACTTCTTCTTCCTGCGGCGAACGATCATGCCGTCCGTGCGCTTGTTCCGGCGTGTCTTCTTGCCCTTGGTTGGCGTGCCCCAGGGGCTGACCGGATGGCGTCCACCCGAGGTCTTGCCTTCGCCACCGCCGTGCGGGTGGTCGACCGGGTTCATCGCCACACCACGCACCGTCGGGCGAATTCCGCGCCAGCGCATCACTCCTGCCTTGCCGTACTTGCGCAGGTTGTGTTCGCCATGTCCGACTTCGCCAATCGTTGCGCGGCAATCGACATGCACGCGACGCATTTCACCGGAGCGCAGGCGAAGCGTTGCATAGCCACCTTCGCGCGCTGCCAGTTGTGCGCCGCCGCCGGCAGAACGAATCAACTGACCGCCCTTGCCGGGTTTCATCTCGATGTTGTGCACCGTAGTACCGACAGGCACGCTGCGCAGGGACATCGAGTTACCCGGCTTGATCGGCGCATCATCACCGCTCATCACCTCTGTTCCAGCCTCGAGGCCCTTTGCTGCAAGAATGTAGCGTCGGTCTCCATCGGCATACTTGATCAACGCGATGTGCGCGCTGCGGTTCGGATCGTACTCGAGCCGTTCGACAACACCGGCGATACCGTCCTTGTCGCGCTTGAAATCTATGGCGCGATAAAGTTTCTTGTGACCGCCACCCTGGTGACGAACTGTAATGTGTCCGTTATGGTTGCGGCCGCCCGTGCGTTTCTTGGTCGAAACCAGTTTGCTGTGCGGCTTGCCCTTATGCAGGCCCGGCGTCTTGACGTGAACCTGGAATCGGCGTCCCGGCGAAGTCGGTTTGGATTTTTGCAATGGCATGATTCTGACCCTTGATCCTATTCGCCGCCCAGGAAGTCGATATGACTGCCTTCGGCGAGTCGCACATATGCCTTCTTCCATGCAACGCGACGTCCACTTGTCGCGCCATGTCGTTTCTGTTTGCCGGCATAGTTCACGACGGTTACGTCGTCGACCTTGACTTCGAACATCAACTCAACCGCCTGTTTAATGTCTTTCTTGGTCGCATCGGTGCGAACCTTGAAGACAATGTGGTTGTGCGTCGCTGCTTCGTGCGCCTTTTCCGACAGGTGCGGTCCGTAAATGACCGTCATCAGTTTTTCCTGGTGGACATTCGCGCTCATGACAATCGCTCCTCGATCAGCTTCAGCGCTGGCAGCGAAATCAAAACCTTTTCGAAACGCATCAGCACCACCGGATCGATAGATGACGCCTCGCAGATGCCGACATTCGGCAGATTGCGAGCCGACAGAAATACCTTCTCGTCGAACGCCTCATTGACGATCAACACATTGTTGAGTCCGAGCTTCTTCAGGAGCGTCGCAAGTTCTTTGGTCTTCGGAGCCTTCATGGTGATTGACTCGGTAACGACCAGCCGATCCTGCCGCACCAGCTCGGAAAAAACCGACCGCATCGCTGCGCGGTACATCTTCTTGTTGACCTTCTGACCGAAATCGCGGTTTTTGGCAGCAAACGTACGGCCACCGCCTACCCAGAGCGGACTACGAATCGTGCCGGCGCGCGCGCGACCAGTGCCTTTCTGGTTCCACGGTTTGGTGCCGCCGCCCCTGACAGCAGCACGATTCTTTTGTCCTTTGGTACCAGCGCGACCGCCTGCCAGAAACGCCGTGACTACCTGGTGCACCAGCGGCTCATTGAACTCTGCGCCGAACGAGGTCTCTGCGACGTCTACGGTGCCGCTACCCTGCATCTTGATCTTCACGATGCATTCCTCGCCTTGATCGACGGGCGGACATACACGGCGCCGCCACTGTGCCCCGGAACCGCACCCTTTACGAGGATCAGGTTCTTGTCTGTATCGATGCGTACGACTTCGAGGTTTTGCACCGTTCGCCGTACGTTACCCAGGTGACCGGACATCCGCTTGCCTTTGAACACGCGGCCAGGAGACTGGTTTTGTCCGATCGAGCCGGGCGCGCGATGCGACAGCGAGTTGCCGTGGGTTGCATCCTGCGCCGCAAAATGGTGGCGCTTTATGGTTCCCGCGTAGCCCTTGCCGATGGATGTGCCGATTACATCGACGCGCTGGCCGACCTTGAACTGGTCGACACGAATTTCCGAGCCGGGAGCAAATTCGCCCTTGTCCCTTTCATCCAGGCGAAACTCCATAGCCAGATCGCCGGCGTCAACCTTGGCTGCGGCAAATTGCCCTGCACGCGGCTTGGATACATGGGAGGCCTTCTTGCTGCCCGCAGTAACCTGCAGCGCACGATAGCCGTCGTTCTCCACGGTCTTGACCTGGGTAACACGGTTTGGTTGTGCCTCAATCACGGTTACGGGGATCGAATCACCCTCTTCCGTGAAGACACGCGTCATGCCGCACTTGCGGCCAACAAGACCCATTGTCATCTCATAAACCTCGCGTCGACTGCGATTGGTCGACGTCAATCCAAAACGGTTTCTATGTATGTGTTCGCTCTATGCGCCAACTACGGTTGGCTGGCGCTGTTTGAATCTTTGGCACCGCTGTCGCCTGCAATGCAGGCTCCTACCAAACGGTATCCATATTTTCGTGGTCCCTTCAGACACGCGAAAGGGCCAGCCATCCAGCGAAACAAGTCACTTATGTTCCACCGCTTGAAGCTGACCCTGATCCGGCTCGTTGACCGGCTTTTCGGGATTTGCCGAGTACACCTTTGGGTTTGCTGGTGTACCTAACATTTAAGCGCCACCGGGCTTGCAGCCCTGTTACGCCCTTCAAGATCCTGGCCGACTCCCGACCGGCCAGACTCTGCGAGCCCGCCATTATACGGCGGAAACCCTCCAGTTCAAGCCAAAAATGGCTTGAACCGGTCTTTTTTCTCTAGTTCAACTTGATCTGCACGTCAACGCCGGCGGGCAGCTCCAGTTTCATCAGGGCGTCTACCGTCTTGTCGGTAGGATTTACGATATCCATCAACCGCTTGTGGGTGCGGATCTCGTACTGGTCCCGGGCATCCTTGTTGGCATGTGGGGAGATCAGGATCGTGTACCGCTCCATTTTCATGGGAAGCGGGATCGGACCCTTGACTGTCGCGCCGGTACGCTTCGCCGTCTCGACGATTTCCCGGGCCGAGTTGTCGATCAGCCGGTGGTCAAAAGCCTTCAGGCGAATGCGGATGTTCTGGTTAGTTGCCACGTGTGTTTCCTACAGTTATTTCGTCTCTTCCGGTCGCCCGCCATGCGGGAAAATCGGGGTCAGACCACGTTTGCGAAATTGCCCGTACCTGGCAGCCTCTTCGTAAATCGTGGTCTGACCCCGGTTTGTTATTGCAGAATCTTTGCTACCACGCCGGCACCCACGGTGCGGCCACCCTCGCGGATGGCAAAGCGCAGCCCGTCTTCCATGGCGATCGGTGCAATCAGGTCCACCACCATCTGCACGTTGTCGCCTGGCATCACCATCTCGGTGCCCTCCGGCAGCTCGCACGCCCCGGTCACGTCCGTGGTACGAAAATAAAACTGCGGCCGGTAACCCTTGAAAAACGGCGTG
>JAHKKM010000155.1 GCA_020027645.1 Pseudomonadota bacterium | reverse complement strand
TAGTCGTACTTGATGTCCGAGCCGTCTTTCAGTTCGATCCTGTTTTCAGCAGGGTGCAGGCGCCGCACGCCCTGCGAGTGAAATTCGATTTGGTGCTTCTGCATCAGTTTGCGCAGGTCAATGGTCATTTGCGAGGGCCTGCGCCAGCCGACGGCGACCCAGGGGTTGGACGGAGTGAATTCGAACCGGTCAGAATCACCAACCAGCACAATCTGGTGTGATTTGCCGAGGCCTTTCTGCAACTCATAGACCTGCGAGACGCCGCCGATGCCCGCACCCATTACCACGATTCTTGCCATGTCGATTACTCCCGAGCCGGATCGCTCTTTGCCATTCCGGTACTATATTATTACACACTAATATAGTAAATACTAATTTATAGACATCTAAATTAGTATCATCTATATTTGTCCGTTGCCGCAATTGCGGAAATCCACCATATCCGGGCCGGCCTGAGACCGGACCCGGCAGGGACAGAGAATATGGCTACAAAACAATCAGTTGCGGAAAATGCGGTGGCGCAAATGCGGGCGCACGCCGGGGAAGCCGCCGGCTTGATGAAGGCGCTCGGCAACGAAAGCCGGCTGTTGATCCTGTGTGCGCTGGCCGACGGCGAGCGGTCCGTGGGTGAGCTCAATGCGATAGTGCCGCTCAGCCAGTCTGCGCTGTCGCAGCAACTGGCGCGTTTGCGCGAGCAGGGCCTGGTGCAAACGCGCCGCGAGTCGCAAACCATTTTCTATTCTCTTTGTGCCGGTCCCACTGACCAGGTGATTCGGCTGTTACATGACATTTATTGCCCGGCACCCGCCACTGGTTCGGCAAGAGGACTCTGCTAATGAAAACAAAATTCGGATTCGGCAAGAAGGTTGGCTATGCCTTTGACGAGGCCATTGCAAGAGTGACCACCGCACTCGCAAACGAGGGATTCGGTGTGTTGTCGGACATCGATGTTGCTGCGACGATGAAGAAGAAGCTGGGTGAGACGATGCCACCCTATCGGATTCTTGGTGCCTGCAACCCGGTGCTGGCGCATCAGGCCATTACGGCTGTGCCCGAGATTGGATTATTGCTGCCGTGCAATGTGCTGGTGCGCGAGGACAGCGCTGGCGACGTCAACGTGAGTTTCATGGACCCGGCCAGCGTTCTGGGACTGGTCGATCGCGCCGATATTGTGCCGCTTGCAAAGAATGTCAGGGCCAAACTCGAGCGAGTACTTGCGACGTTATGATTTCCGTTGCAGGAAGCGTGTCACAACGCGTTCCGCTGCATTCGCGATAAGTTCCTCTGCACGTCTTATCGATTCCGCGGCTGACAGGCCCTCTCCAATAAGTTCATAGGCCGATAAGCCGGCGGGCAGTGTCTTGGAGGCATCAACGGCGGCCGATCCGACCAGGGCAATGGTCGGCACTCCTGCTCTCGCTGCGCGACGCGCGACACCCAGGCAAGCCTTGCCTGCAAGTGACTGGCCATCGAGCCTGCCTTCGCCAGTCAGGCAAAGGTCACAATTCCTGACACGGTCATCGAAATGCACGGCATCGAGGACGATATCGATGCCGCTGGCGAGCGACGCGCCGGTAAATGCGACCAGCCCTGCGGCCAGGCCTCCGGCAGCACCGGCACGCGCAACCGTGATGTCGATTCCGAGAGTTCTCTGAACCACGGCAGCGAGATTGACGAGGCCGCGATCGAGCAATTCAATCTGTTCCCCGGTCGCACCCTTCTGTGCGGCATATATCTTCGCTGCACCCTGGGCGCCTGCCAGCGGGTTGTCGACATCGCAGGCCACGATAATTTCCACTTCGAAAATTGCCGGATTGATCCCGCGCATGTCGATGCTGGCGACCGCCAGCAGATCGATGCCGCCCATGGGTGCGGGAATGATTGCGCCCATCGCGTCCATGAATCGCACGCCGATGGCTTGCGCCATGCCGCAACCGCCGTCGTTACTCGCACTGCCGCCCACACCGACGATGACCTGACTTGCGCCCGATTCGCAGGCGGCCAGAAATAATTCGCCGACACCGTAAGTAGTCGATCGCATGACATCGCGCTGCGAGCGATCGACGAGCGTGAGCCCCGCGGCGGAGGCCATATCGATGATCGCAAGTGATTCTTCATCCGCAAGGAAGAAAGTTGCATTGACCTTCACCCCCAGTGGCCCGGCAACGGAAACGGATTGCGCCAAGGCGGACCTGGCGGCGGCAAGGATAGCGGCAGTCCCTTCGCCGCCATCGGCAATCGGGCAGCAGTCTACGTGAGCCTGCGGAGCGACACGACGGATGCCAAGTCGCATGGCTGCTGCAACACGACTTGCGGGCAGGCAGTCCTTGAAACTGTCGGGTGCACAGATGATTTTCATCTGCACGGAGTGTAGCCGCCTTGCGACGCCCTATGGATTGAATACATGCAGTGCAGCGAGGTGCTGCTCGAAATATGCGGCGTGCTACAGCTCACCGAGCAGGCGATCGACAACTGCAGTGCCCTGACCGACGACTTCCTTCGAGATCGTGAGGCAGGGTTCGGAGCCGTGTGCGCCGGCAAGTGATTTGCGCAGGATACCGAGAAACTTCGGGGCCGCAATCAGCCCGAAATCGGTAATGTCACCTCTGTTCAAAGCCGCCGTGATTTTGCCTGCGATTGATTTGGCAAAGACCACGGCGCCCTGCATTTTGGGGCCCTGCTTTTCCTTCGCCATCGTATGGCGGCCCATGCCGAAGCTGTCATAACTGCGACCGCCGTGGTCGGTGATGATGTCGTCGACCTTTTTCCTGGCGGAGTCGTTGTGCATTTCAAAGCTTTTTCGCACAGCGGAATACTTCTTGTCCTGTTCATAGAACTCGGCTGTCGATTCGTCGGCCACAATGATCCAGCGCATGTATTTCAATCCTCAACCGGGTAGTCAGCAAGCGCAACCGGATAGTCAGCAAACAACACAATAAATGCGTCACGCATGGCTGATCGCGCCACCGTGTCATGCATGTAGGAGCCCATTTGTACAGAGTGAGCGCGCGCCATATTGCCCGACCACACGAGTTCATTGCTGATCGCGTCGCGCAGTTCGATTTTCACTTCAGCCACGAAGCGCGTTTCACCGCCCGGCGTCAGGGATTCCGCGAACCCGTCGTTTACTTTTGCTGGCGGCTCGGGCGGGATCAGGTTGTGCACATACGCCATAGTGAGTACAGCGTGGGCATCCCCCTCTGTGTATTCGAGACCTTTGTCGTGAAGCACAATGGCGGCCTCGTCTCGCAACATCGGTTTCAGGAATTCCGGCATGTCTTTGAACTCGACCCGAAACGTCCTCAACCCCGGCATTGGCGCCTGGCAACAGTAATCGACATTGGTTGAAATCGGCGGAAGGTTTCCGCAGGCAGCGAATGACAGAACTGCAAACAGGGCAGGGAGCGTGAGCGGGTTCATGCATGAAAATGTTATGGGCCTGCCCAATTCAATACTCCCTCGGGATTCGCAGATTGAATTCTAACAGGCTGCAGGCCTTGCACCTATGCGCAATTCCTGCAGCCCGCAGGTAAAAACCCTTATTGCAGCGATGGCCCGGTTTTCATTACAGCGCCTGCAGCGCGGCGATCCGCTCTGCAATTGGCGGGTGGCTCAGGAACAGTCGTGTCAGTCCGGAGCCCGCGCGCTTGCCCGAAATGCCGAACGCCTGAAGCGCTTGCGGCAAAGCTGCAGGCTGACTTCGATCGAGTCTGGCCAGGGCATTGATCATTGGTTGCTTGCCAACCAGGCTTGCCGATCCCGCGTCAGCACGAAACTCGCGATGGCGAGAAACCCACATGACGATGATGCTGGCCAGAATGCCGAGCAGCATCTGCGCAACCAGGACCGACAGGAAATAGCCGATGCCATAGCCCCTGTCGTTTTTCAGTATCACGCGGTCAATAATGTGCCCGACGATGCGCGACAGGAAGATGACAAAAGTGTTCACGACTCCTTGTATAAGAGTCAGGGTTACCATGTCGCCATTGGCGACATGCGAGATCTCGTGCGCCAATACAGCTTCCACTTCGTCCTGTTTCATACCGCGCAGGAGTCCACTGCTCACCGCGACCAGTGCGCTGTTGCGCCTTGCGCCGGTGGCAAACGCATTCATGTCGGGAGCGTCGTAAACGGCAACTTCGGGCATGTCGATGCCGGCATTCTGTGCCAGACGCTGCACCGTGTTCAGCAGCCAGGATTCGGTGCTGTTGGCGGGGCTCACGATGACACGGGCACCGGTTGCGCGTTTCGCCATCCACTTGGACATGGCAAGCGAGATGAACGAGCCGCCGAAGCCAACAACGGCGGACATGATCAGGAGCGCTTGGTAATTCAGGCCCGTGCCTGCCTCGTCGAGAATCCTGTCGACGCCCAGCAGGCGCAACACGATGCTGAGAACCAGGATTACGGCCAGGTTCGTTACGAGGAAAAGGGCGATGCGCTTGAACATTCGTAGACTCCGTCAGTGCTTGCAAACCAGCCGACGATCTTGGGCCGGAACCATAGGGTTTCAAGGTTGTTTGATCGGCCAGGCGCGGACGGGTTCCAGCCCACACCGTGGCTCTGGCTATTGACTTCAGTGCCCCTGTACCATTCGGCCCCATGAAAACCGAACAACTGAACCGATTGCAAAAACGGCTGCGCCGCAAGACGGGCGAGGCGATCTCCGACTATCACATGATCGACGAGGGCGATCGCATCATGGTGTGCCTGTCCGGCGGCAAGGACTCCTATACTTTGCTGGACATGCTTCTGGGCTTGCAGCGCAGCGCACCGGTGCGATTCGAGCTGGTCGCGGTCAACCTCGACCAGAAACAACCCGGCTTTCCCGAGCACGTATTGCCGGAGTACCTGGACAAACTGGGTATCGAATACAAGATTGTGACGGAAGACACGTACAGCGTAGTCATGGACAAGATCAAGCCGGGAAAGACCATGTGCTCGCTGTGTTCCCGGCTTCGGCGCGGCATTCTGTATCGCACGGCCGGCGAGCTGGGTGCCAACAAGATCGCGCTTGGGCACCACATGGACGACCTGGTCGAAACACTTTTCCTCAACATGTTTCACGGCTCGCGTCTGAAGACCATGCCGCCGAAACTGGTCAGCGACGACCGCAAGAACATCGTGATTCGTCCGCTCGTGTATTGCCGCGAAAAGGAAATCGCGCGCTTCGCACGTGCCAAAAACTATCCGATCATTCCCTGCAATCTCTGCGGTTCGCAAAACAATCTGCAACGGGTCGTGATCAAGAACATGCTGGCGGAATGGGAAAAGCAGTCACCCAACCGCGTGGTCAGTATTTTCAAGTCGATGCAGCGTGTCACGCGCAGTCACCTGCTGGATACGGACTTGTACGACTTTGCGTCGATGACGGTGGCATCCGCGGCAGAACTCGATGAGCTCGACCTGGCATTCGATCCGCCACCGGGACTGATGCCGAACGCCTTATTGAACCCTGAACCGCAGCCGAAGATTGTAACCCGGGGTATTGCCGGAAACGGCAGCGTTCATCGATCCGCCTAGCGCGTTGCGCGTTGCACTGCTCTACAAGCCTCGAGTACCGCACAGGTAATCGAACGCCCGGGCATTTCCCATTGGTGCGGAGCCGCCAGCGCGGGCAGGGTGCTGGCCGTGGTCGTCGCCAATCGCCAGTCACCACCGGCGTCAGGCAATCGGAAAGGGCGCGGGGTCGTCGATGCATTGATCATCACCGCGATCGCGAGCACCCGCATGTCGATCTGTTCCGATGCCAGTAGCAGGGTCAGCGCCGCGGATTGCGACCAATCCTCGTCCTGCATCGGATTGCCATCCGGCCGCAGCCACTCGATGTCCCGCCGGTCGGTGTTGGTGTGCAACTTGCCATGCCGGTAGCGCTCCTGACGCAACAGCGTCGTGTCGTTTCGCAACCTGATGAATTCCCGCACCCGCTG
>JAHKKM010000154.1 GCA_020027645.1 Pseudomonadota bacterium | reverse complement strand
GCGGCAAAAGTCAGAATCGTCCTGTTTTTCATGGTCCTGCTCCCTGCGGTTGTGTGACTTGTTACGACACTCAACGCAGCGGCAGCGGCCCGGTTGACCTCGCTGCTATCAACGCGGAATTTATTGTCAAGTCCGGCCCCGTTCGCCAGCCGGCGCGGTATCTGGCAAGCTCGCGAGCTTTGCCCTTGCGAGACCGTCCATGGCCCTGGCCGAGACCCTCAGCAGTAACGGTATCGACGCCCTGTACCGGCGCCACCGGCTGCGCGTCATGCTGGCCATTACGCTGGGCTACGGCTTCATCTATACCTGCCGGCTCGGCCTGTCGATCGTCAAGAAACCGCTGATCGACGAAGGCATATTCACGGTCGAGCAGCTCGGCATGATCGGCTCGGCGCTGTTCTATGGCTATGCTTGCGGCAAGTTCCTGAACGGCTTTGCCTCGGACCACTTTCGGCCGCGCATTTTTTTCTCCGCCAGCATCCTGTTGTCCGCACTGCTCAACCTGTTCATGGGCTGGTCCACCCTGCTCTGGGTCTCGATGGTGTTGTGGGCGCTCAACGGATGGTTCCAGGGCATGGCAGCGCCCTCCGCGGTCATCTCCATACGCAACTGGTTCACCATTCATGAACGCGGCCGCTGCTACGGGATCTGGAGCGCTTCTCATTCCATTGGCGAGGGCCTGACCTTCTACGTCATAGCAGCAATCGTTGCCGGCTTCGGCTGGCGCTTCGGCTTCATTGCGCCGGGAATCATCTGCATCGCCGTCGCTGCCTGGGTTTATTCGTTTTTGCGCGACGCACCCCAAACCATGGGCTTGCCGCCGGTCAATGTCTGGCGCGGCGAAGCCACCGAGCCACCGGTCGAGCAAAAAACCTGGCAGTCGCAAAAAGCCATATTCGGTATTGGAGCCATCTGGGTCATCGCTGTCGCCAGCGCACTGATGTACGTCACACGCTACGCCATCAACAGCTGGGGCGTTCTGTACCTGCAGGAGGTCCGCGGCATGTCGCTGCTCGACGCCGGTTTTTTCATGAGCGTCAATACCATCGCAGGGATAGCGGGTTCGATAGCTTACGGCTTCGTGTCCGACAAATTGTTCGATGCCCGACGTCCTCCTGCCAACCTGATCTTCGCCGTCGTTGAAGTGCTCGCATTGTTAATGATTTTCTACGGACCGGAGAACCGGCTGGTGATGGTTATCGCCTTTGCGTTCTATGGCGCGGCACTGAGCGGCTTGATTGCCTCGGTCGGCGGCCTGTTCGCTGTCGATATCGCACCGCGGCAGGCGACTGGCGCCGCCATGGGCCTGGTCGGGGTCTTCAGTTATCTCGGTGCTGCCATGCAGGAAACGGTCAGTGCCGGCCTGATCTCCAGGGGCACGACAATCGTCGACGGCGTTCGTCACTACGACTTCGACACGGCAATCATTTTCTGGATCAGTACCTCGGTGCTGTCGATGCTGCTTGCAGCCTCATTGTGGAATACCAGGGTTCGTGACTGACGAAGGCTCGACCAGCGGTATTTCAGTAATCCTGTTCGACCTGGGCGGTGTGCTGCTGCATCTGCGTGACATCGGTAGCAATTTCGGTTTGAACGGTGACGAACGCCAGTTCCACCGCTCATGGCTGATGTCGCCGGCCGTGCGTGACTTCGAGCGCGGTGCCATCGCCGCCGAGGAATTCGGCCGGCGCATCGTCAGCGAATTGCGGCTGCCCTATGACTGGCAGGAATTTCTGCAGCGCTTCGACCGCTGGCCGGAAAGCATCTATCCGGGTGCACCGGAGCTCCTCACAAACCTCTCGGTTAAATACCACGTTGCCTTATTGTCCAACACCAATGCCGTGCACTGGGGTCGCGACGATATCGCCGGTGTACTCGAACCATTATTTGATAGCATTTTTCTCTCGTTTCGCACCGGCCTGCTGAAACCCGACAACAGTTCCTTCGAGCAGGTCATGAGGCATTATGACTGCGCGGCAAACGAGGTCCTGTTCCTGGACGACAATCCGCTCAATATCGAAGTGGCGGGTGCCATGGGTATCAACGCATGCCTCACACGAGGCATGGACGGCATCCGCTCCGTTCTGGATGCGAATTGCATTGACAAGAGGTAAGCACAACGTGTCACAACACATCGGCATCGTTGCCTGTTCCGCAGAAGGCGCGGCCCTCTGCTATCGAACCATCTGTACCGAGGGCGGCAGACTCCTCGGTTCGCACGCGCACCCGGAAGTTTCCATGCACACGTTTTCACTCGGCGATTACATGTCGAGCATCTACCGTGGCGACTGGAACGGCGTTGGCGACCTGATGCTTGCATCCGCTGCCAAACTCGAAAGCGTCGGGGCTGATTTCCTCATCTGTCCGGACAACACTGTTCACCAGGCGCTGCCGGGGATTTTGTCGCGATCGCCATTGCCCTGGTTGCACATCGCCGAAGTCGCCGCCGCCGAGGCGGCCAGTCGCGGATACCGCCGCCTGGCGCTCAGTGGAACGCGCTGGCTGGTCGACAGCGAGGTCTACCCGGAAAAACTCGCCGCACAGGGCATCGAATGCATGCGCCCCGAAATTGCCGAAAGGGATGAGATCAACCGCATCATCATGGACGAACTGGTCTACGGCGATTTCAGACCAGAGAGCATTGCCTACTTCCAGCAGTTATACGCAAGAATGAAAAACAAGGGTTGCGACGCTGCAATTCTGGGCTGCACAGAGATTCCGCTGATCATGAGCGATGCCAATTCCCCGCTGCCCACGCTCGACTCCACGCGGCTGCTGGCACGGGCGGCACTGCACCGCGCGACGCACGATCCGCGGCCGCAAGTGCACCCGCGGACTTGAACCCGCGACAATTCGGCAACGTCCAGCTCAAAGCGTAACCCAGGCAGAGACGGAAGCTTATCCCTGAAACCAGGGGAGCGTGAGAAAGGCTTTCACAATGAAGGCGTTGGCCAGGTCGACGAAAAACGATCCCGCTAACGCAATAAGCAGAAATGCCTTTGGCGACGGCCCGTAACGCGACGCAACACTATCCATCGTGGCCATCGCGACGGGCATCGAACTCAAACCGAATCCGAGAAATCCACCGACTGTAACAGCGGCATCGTAGTCCCGGCCGAGCCAACGAAACAACAGCAGGACGCCGATCAACACCGTCACGGCGACCTGAATGGCGACATTGGCCACTAGCGGTCCGATCGCGGCCCCCAACGTCCACAGCTTCAGGCTCATGAGGTACATCACGAGAAACGCCTGCAACGCGATTTCTCCACCACGTTCGATCGGCACCAAATCGATCTTGGCGCCGACAATGTCGGCCAGGTTGGTGATCGCCACGCCGGCGAGCATGGCTGTGAGGAAACCGGGCAAGACGAAGCCGGCATCACTCGCCCATTGATTGGCTGCAGCTCCCGCGAGCACCGCGACCACGATGAGCAGCAACACCAGCATGATGGTGGCGATTGGCGCTGCCGACACGGGCCTGGCAGCCTCTGGCGCCACCCAGCTCGCCGACATTTTGCCGGTTGGCCCGTGCAGATTCCGTCGGCTGATGAGCCAACCGGTGATAGGCCCCGACACGATGGCACCTACTATGACGGCGAGGGTCGCTGCGCCCACCGCGACCTCGGGTGCATGCACCAGGCCCACCGCCTCCGCTTCCCTGGCCCACGCAGCAGCGGTCCCGGGCCCGCCGACGAAAGAGACGCTGCCGATGAGCAGACCATAGAACGGATGAGCGCCAGCGACCGAGGCCACCGCAATGCCCACGAAGTTCTGAACTACCAGGAGGATCACGGTAACGATGCACAGAATTACGAGCGGCCGCCCGCCCGCTTTCAGTGCCGAGAATTTGGCGGACAACCCGACCGTCGTGAAGAACACCAGCAGGAAAAAATCCGTGAGCCCCTTCGCAAACTGGATCGACATCCCGCCGAACTGATGGCACAAAGCTACAATGATTGCGACCAGCACCCCGCCAACCACGGGTATCGGCAAATTGAGACGTGCGAGAAGCGGGACGCGGCGGGCGATTGCGGACGCAACCACGAGCGCGAACAATCCCACCGCAAGGGATTCAAGGTCGGTCAACGAAATCATCATCCTGCCCCTTCGAAGGCCAAGTGCCGCCCCGCTGTCAATGCCGAGCCGTTACTTACTCTTCTTCTTCGCAGGTTTCGGATCGTTCAGGACGAAGGTCACCATCATGTTCACGCGGTATTGGCTGATCTTGCCGTCGGTGACGACGACTTTTTGCTCTTTCACCCACGCGCCTTCAACATTGTTGACGGTACTGGCAAAACGTTTGATGCCTTGCCGTACAGCATCCTCGAAACTTTTCTTTGATGACGCACTGATCTCGCTAATTTTTGCTACGCCCATAGTATTTGCTCCGTGTACGGACTGTTTGTATTGAACAGTAAAGCCGATGGATCAGGAAAAGTCCAATCGACGGCCGGTGTGTGAGTTCAGTTCGCCGGAAATTGCCGGTCCAGGCGCGCCTCAAGTGCTTCAATTTTTTCCTGTTGCTGCTGCACTACGCTGGTAAGCACTGCGACAATATCCATGGGACTGAGCCCACTGCGGTCCGCGGTCGCCACCAGCTCCGGGACGTCTTCGGCAATGAATCCGACGTATTCCTCGCTGTCATCTGTCTTGTAGTTGAAGCGTACCGGCTCGAGTTGAGCCAGTGCCTCCAGCGCTTCTTCGGGCGTCAACTCGCGGACATTTTCCTTTTTCTCGATCGACGAGCTGTCTGTCCAGACGCCGCCGGCACTGACATGTGCTCCGCTTGCCATCTCGATCGGGTGCACGGGTCTGTTGACAGTGAAACCGACGTTGCCTTCGCTTGTGATGGTCACGCGGTCGATGGACCCGGCACCAATGGTAAGCGTGTTCGCGCCATTGTGCATGATGTAGCCTGTGTCGCCGGACGACTGTGTAATCATCAGACCGGCGAAGTTACTGCCGCGTTCGTGAATCTGGATGTTGCCGTTGACCTCGAGCCGTTGCTGCGGTTCGGTGGTACCTATCCCTACGTTTCGGCCGTTATCAAAGACCTGCGAGTCTCCTATCTCGGTCGGCGTGCTGAATTTCGCGAGGTAATCAACCGAACCTCCCTTGACGGCCGGTGGTGCCAGCGTCTCGGCAGGCTGCGGTAACAACGGCTCGGTTTCGACTCCAGCTGGCGAATCGACCGGCACGACGACATCCGGCACGGCTTCCACCGCCGACTCACTTTCCGGCGGGACCTCCGCGACCGGCACGATTTCAGCTTCGGGCTTCGCAACAGGCTCTGATTCCGCAGCCGATTCAGCCAGCGGCGCAGGTTCGACAGCAGCATCGGTAGCTGCACTTTGATCTGTAGTCGCAGCAATCGGTGCTGCCGTATCGCCGGCCTCAGCAGCAACGTGACCCTCGTCATCCGCGACCAACCGTGCCCAATCAACGCTTACGAATCCCGTTCCTCCGCCTTCGAGTTCCACTTCATACCATCCATCCACCGTACGCACGTAGCGCAACGGCGAGCCTTGTTGCAGGCGACCGACTATTTCAGATGCCGCATCCGGTGCAAGACGGATATTGACGAAACTGTCGACGGATTCGATCGGCACCACGACATCCGGCCAGGCGCGTTCAGCGGTGCCGGCACACAACAACAGGAAAATTGCGATCTGCGTATGGATTTTCATGAATGGCTCCGCGTATGGGGCGGCACCGCCGGCGGCATGCCGCAGAAGCACCGCTAAAGGACTATCGCAGTTCTAGCAGGATCGATCCAGGGTTGTAATGTCAGCAAATTGCGACACTAAAATACTTATAAATCAATGTATTGCTGTACTAATGCGGCGTGGAATCAAGTGCCCAGCGGCGACTGGTCAGGTAGGTTGCAAAGCTCGCAAGCCAATGGCCGCCATCGTAATGTTCGCTGCTGACGGCTGCGAGCCCGGAATTGCTGTGCGTCGCTGCAGCGGCGAGCAGCGCTGCACGACGCCGGTCCGATGACGGCAAGGCCTCGGCAATGGCCTG
>JAHKKM010000153.1 GCA_020027645.1 Pseudomonadota bacterium | reverse complement strand
GGCAGCATTTTTGTCCTGGGTTCCCGCCTGCGCGGGAATGACGGAAAAGATGAACACCGCAATATTCCGCTGCATTTCCGCTTAACTTAGTGCCATTCGGGTGTAGTGAGTGGTCAGAAGGTTGCTTTCATCCCTCGGGGTCGGCCGCCCCGCTGTTCCCGACAGCGAGCGCCACTTCCTACGTCCTTGTAGGTCGGCCGGCTGAGTTCCCGACGCAGCTCGGCACTTCCTACATCTACCTACTTGGGCTCGGGTGTCCAGGGAGTGACACCCCGGGCTTGCGGGCAGCACGACAGCGTAGCGCAATGTACCCAGCCCGCGAATGCGGCGAGAGTTGAGCAAAACCTAGCTTTTGCTCAACGCCACGACCGCGTGACAGGAGTCTTTCTGACCATTCACTACTCACTATTCACCACTCACTTATTAGGGATCGAGTATTAGGGATCGAGTCCGTAGCGATGCAACAGGTCGGCTGCCAGCTGTCGCGATTCCGGGTTACGGCGCATTTCGTAGTAGCGCATGCGTTTGTAGACCGCGTAAGTGGCCGCTACCTGCGCGACGATATAGCCACGCCAGCCGTCCAGAAAGGCCAGCCGCAGCAGGTAGTCCTTGAAGAAGGCTGCCATGAACACGAAGGGTGCCAGCCACATTTGCACCGGCTTGTCCCGCTCAAGCCAGTCGCGGGCCTTGAGTTCCGCGTAACGCAATACTTTGAGCTGTCGATGCACAAGCGTCGGATTGTTGATGTGAATGAAAGGGTGTTTGAACGTCACCGTCGGACCATCGAAGCGCAGCGACTCGTGCACGCGGGCATCGGTCCAGCATGCCCGCTGGCGATGATAGAGTCGCCCCAGCCGCTCGCCGACCATTGGCCGGTACCAGCGCATCGGCGCGCCCATATACCAGGTTTGACGCCGCAGAATTGCACCGGCTGCACTCGACTGCATGAGTTCCGGCAATCGCCGCATCAGTTCGTCATTGAGCTGCGGCGACAAGGTCTCGTCGGCATCGAGCGCCAGGATCCAGTCGTGACTTGCTTGCGTGGTAGCGAAATTGCGCTGTGGGCCGAAGCCCAGCCAATCTTGATGCACGACGCGTGCGCCGTGCCGGGCTGCGATCTCGGGCGTGCCGTCCGTGCTGCCGGAGTCGATGATGATTTTCTCAGCGGCGAACGGCACGCTGTCCAGGCACCGGCCGATATGCGCTGCCTCGTCGCGAGTGATGATCAGCAGCGTTAGCGGGAGGGGCTTGGCAACAGGCATCGTGTGAGTTTACACGCCGGCGAGCGGCCCGTGGGTCGTTGCCCGGCATTGCCGGCAACGAGGATTTTTTCCGCAACCTGCTAACGGCGCCGAGCCAGCGCCAGGAGGACGCTGTGCAGTTTGCGGATGACTTCATCGACGGTGATCAGGTCCATGACACCGGGACGTTCGATCTTCGTCGTCCATGGCAGCGCGCTCGCGGGCTGGCCGTAGACCAACCGGGCCGCGGCATCGTATTTGTCGACACACCATTGCCGGCTCAAGTAGGGGCCGCTGCGCGCCGGGTTGGTTGCCGCGTACAGGCCGATCACCGGCGTGCCGACGGCCGAGGCCATATGCGCCGGTCCGGAGTCCGGGGACAGCAGAATCGTCGCGCGTTCCAGGGTGGCGAGGAACTCCAGCAGCGTATCCTTGCCGATGGTATTTTCGCATGGCAGTTTCATGCGATTCATGATGGCCTCACCGGTGCGCCGCTCGATGTCGCTGCGTCCGCCGCACAGCACGACACGCATCCCGAGAGCGCTCGCGGCGTAATCCGCCACCTGGGCATAGTGATCGTTACGCCAGTTGCGCAGCGGATGACTGGAACAGGGACTGATGATCAGTGTTTGTTCGCCATCCGGCACTACCCGTCGTGCGTACTCGCGCGCGGCATCGGGCAGCGGGATGTTCCAGCGCAGTACTTTCTCATAGACATGAAACTTCTCGGCGAAACCGAACAACGCGTCCATGACATGCTGATTGGTGGCCGGACGTATGCGATTGGTCGTGAACAGCCATTGCAGTTCGCGCGCACGTTTGCGGTCAAAGCCGAGCTTGATTCTTGCCGGGACCAGCGTCGACAGCACACTGGCGCGCAGTGCCAGTTGCATATGCATCAACACGTCGAACCGGCGGCCGCGCATGGCCTGGCGGACCGTCCGCCACGCGGCGCGTGCGTTGCCCTTGTCGACGACGATGAATTCGATATCCGGCAGATGTCCGAGCAGCTTGGCTTCGACCTTGCCGATGATCCAGGTGAAGCGGGTCTGCGGCCACGCGGCTTGCAGCGTGCGGATCACCGGCAGCACATGGCAGGTATCGCCGATGGCGGACAGGCGCAGTATGCAGACGGACTCAGGAACGCTCTCGAAGGGCGTTTGCATGTCAAGGGCGGGCAAGTCAGCGACGCTGCGTGCTGTTCGAAGCGGTACAGGTGGCACACCAAGCCGTAAAATGGCGCGGCGAATGACTCATTCGGCGATAATGCATGTCGAATCTCGTGCGCGTTCGCATTGATAAGGCGACTGTTGTTGTTACGGCCACTGCGCTGGCATTCATTTTCAGGCGTTCATTGTGAGTCGAAACTTGTGAGTCGAACGGCCTTGACCTCGAATATCCATGCCGGCCATGCCAGCGATTGAAGCGCAGTTCCGGTCGCTGCCCGGTGGCGGCATCCTATACGACGCTGCGCGCGTTCGTCATCCGGGAGCCCAGTTGTTCCAGCATGGGCACTGGGTGGCACACAATGCAGTACGGGAGGTCAGTGGCGGTCGCGGCTCAGTCAGTTTCATTGCACCGGGTAACGAGTCGACCCGCACCGACGATGCGTGGGTGTGGCGACACTATCGCCGCGGCGGCCTGGTTGCCAGGCTACTGCAGGATCGTTATCTGTTTACCGGCGCGGAGCGTACGCGATGTTTTCGTGAATGGCGCCTGCTGGCGCGCCTGATCGATTGCGGATTGCCGGTGCCGGAGCCGATTGCGGCCCGGTTTCTGCGCTCGGGGTTGACCTATACCGCCGATCTGCTGACGGCTGAGTTGCCGCCCTCGCTCACGCTGGCGCAGTCGCTCGGCCGGGCGGCATTGTCATCGCAACAGTGGCAATCGATCGGGCGGACCCTCGCAGCCTTTCATTTGCATGGCGTGCAGCATGCCGATCTCAATGCGCACAATATCCTGCTGGGCACGAGCGCCGCAGATCAGGTGTTCGTGTTGGATTTCGATCGCGGGCGCATTCGCGAACCCGGTGACTGGGAGCAGCGCGTGTTACAACGATTGCGACGCTCTCTGGAAAAAATTTCGGCGCAACTGCCGCCCACCGTGTTCGGGAAAGCGCAATGGGGCTGGCTGATGGAAGGAATGGCTGCGGGGAAAGCTGTAGGCTGTAGGCTGTAGGCTGTAGGCTGTAGGCAGAGGGGTTGGTCCGCTTGTTGAACCGGTACCTGAGATCCTCGATCTCGGAAGTCTGATTCAGAAATCGTAGACGGTTACCGCGATGTCGGCAGCGCTCAGGGTGTCGTTCACTATGGTCTCGATTTCCTGCCATTTTCTGCCGGCTAGCCCAGTTCCAATGCGTGGCATGTGCACCGAGGCGCCGAGCGCCTTCGCGTGTTCAGCTACGTGCTCGAGCCCGTGACGGACTGCGTCATAACGGATAGGCACGTCGTTCCGACCAGACCGCGCTACTCCACGCTGACCGACGAGATTGGCGACCGTGATGCCGGATCCAACCGGTACGAATTGAACATTTCCCAGCTTCAGCTTCCCGGCTTCCGCCGCGGCGCGGTAAGCAGATTCCGGCTCGGGCCAGCGTTTGCTGATTGCGAGTACAAAGCCTTTGCCCCACTTCCCGATGTCGTTGCATACATGCACCAGAATCTTGGGCCCCGTGCCCGTCGGGGCGGTTGCGTCGCCTTTGATGTATGTGATGGCCACACTACTTGGCCTCTACGCGGTTGTCCGCAACGAAGCCCATTCAGTACTCATCCAGGCTTACTTTGCCGTCGGGTCCAGCGTTCGTGACCGTGCGCATCTGAATCTTTCGACCTTTGAAGACGATTGCCAGCTCGTTGTTCTCTATGGAATCCGGACATTCGGGAGGAGCCCATGGGGTACCGAAGTCTAGATGAACCTCAATCTTCGAGGGATCTCCGATGACGTAGGCAATCTCCATCGACTCGAGAATAGGTTTACGAATGTCCGCATAGGCCTTCCTGGGCACCTCGACCTTCTTCCCGCCTATGGTCACGTTCAGAGCAGTAATCGTCTCTCCGAGCTCATCTGAGCGGGCCTCTACCACACTGTCGCTCCGCCGGGTACTCTCGCCTGCAGCCGCACCGAGTCCACGAACGCGCTGGCGACTCGGGACGACCATGCGGCGTCAAAGGGCAGACTGCATAGAAGGCTCAACACCGACACGAAGAAGCCAATTGTTCTCTGGAGCTTCACAGATACATTCTCCTTCCGAAGGGGCGCTCTATCGTCAGAACGGCAACGTGCCCGGACCGAATCCTGGGAGTTCCGTTCCCTTGGAATCATTCGGTCCAGAGAAATCTCGAATTGCGCCGTCGCTCCCAAGGAGGAACGTCCTCGTCGTAACCCCTTGAGCTCCGAGATCCTTTAAGAATGCCCGGTCTCCCGGGGACGGGAATCGATTCCTGCGATTCGATTCATCGACATTCCTATACCTTGCGTCGCTCAGTCAGCATGCGTCAGAAGGTCCGAGCAGTCGTCACAAGCGAAATACCACCGTTGCTCCCTCTTCTCATCACATGCGACCCATGCCGTACCAGCCGCGGACACCTCCCAATCACACGCATGCTTGTCATACGAAACTGTCCCCACTACATCGCACGGTGCGACCGGATAGTTGGCATTCATCGTCTCGTAGTCGATGGCCCGTGCACGAGTAAAGAACTGCTTGGCTCGAGTGTTGTTCAGGTTGACATCCTCAGTCCGACAGTCCTTCTCCGCGCTGACGTTGTAATCTTTAACGTAGAAAATGTCCGTCTTCCGAACGTCGAAGCGATCACTCGGATGACATGCGCAAAGCAGTCCGCAGCAAAGGATGGTAACCATTCTTACTTCCATGAGATGCTCGCTGCCTCGCCTTCATTTTTGTACGACACCTGGGGATGCTTATATACATCAGCAGCAGTTAAGCTGAATGCGGTGTTTAACGCGGATATGAGCCACTGTGCAGACGTAAGCTGCAATCCTGTCAGACTCTCATAAGTCGTCTTCGACGTCGATTTTCCAACGACCTCTATACCTATGGAATCGCCGTTGACGGGGTAGCGATCAGGGTATTGCTTCGCACGCTCCAGCTTGTTGAGGGCTTCCACCTGCGCGGCCCAACCGAGGGTCAGCGCTTTCACTGCCGCCGGGTCCTGACATTGGTCCTTGCTGATTTCCAAACACTTTGACTTGAGAAGGCGACCGACGTGATAGCAACGTTTGTTCACACTAGCTGTTTGGTAGATCGTTCCATCCTTTGCAATCAAGAAGTGCGCGCCTGCTAGGTCCGGTTTCTTAAGTCGATAGGAATTGAGCGTGGCTTCTTCAGTGCTTGAATCGGTTTGATGGACCACGATGGCGTGCACGGCATCAAGTGCACCGTGCTCGATCAGCGGAAACCTCTTTGAGATTACACTAGGATGAGCCACCATCCCGTCCTTATCGATTTTTATGGCTCCCTCCAACTGTTTGTTGCGTTTGCCCGAGGCCGCCTTCTGCAGAAAAGCCTTCAGCGCGTCGGACGGCGACGGTACACAGCCCTGCAGTCCAGAACGAATCGCCGCATCCAGGCCGATTCTGTTTCGCGTGATGCGGAAGTCGATGGTGCCGTTTGGATACAGTACGACCCGGGACATTTCGATTCCAAACACCGTGTGTCGCAGCACTTCGTCATTTCCCCGGCCGGTCGTGCTGGCGAAAATCGCGTAGTCGAATGCTTCATTCCCCTTTTTGTACGTCTCTTCCAGCTGCGCTTCGCCATTCACGATT
>JAHKKM010000152.1 GCA_020027645.1 Pseudomonadota bacterium | reverse complement strand
AAGATAGGCAATACGCTGGCTCGCATCCACCGGCGCCTGCACGCGCACCGATACCGCGTCCATGGCACGTGCCGTATCCGGCCCGAGCAGGTTGTTGATACCGTCGGTTAACCGCGCTGCTGTCGTGAAATCCGGTGTATTGAGGTTCAATACGACGTAGGGCTCGGTGGCGAAATTCGTCGCCACCTCACGCTCGACACTGGCGCCATTGGGAATGCGGCCCGAGCTGGGAATGTTGATTGCGATGCGCGATCCATCCTTGCCCGACGCGCCAAAGCCGCTGACCACCAGGCTGCCCTGGGCGATCGCGTAAACCTCGCCATCGATACCCCGCAAGGGCGCCATCAACAGGCTGCCACCGCGCAAGCTACTGGCATTACCGATCGAATCGACAGTGACATCGATCGTCTGACCGGGCTTGGAGAACGCCGGCAGATCAGCGCGAACCGTGACGGCAGCAACGTTCTTGAGCTGTGGGTTGACGTTCGCGGGAATCGGCACGCCGAACTTCGCAAGCATGTTACGAATGCTTTGAATCGTGAACGGTGCCTGGCTGGTCTGATCGCCGGTTCCATCCAGGCCAACGACAAGTCCGTAGCCGATGAGCTGGTTGCCGCGTACGCCGGCGACTGATGCCAGATCCTTGACGCGCTCGGCGTGAGCGACCGTCACACACATCAAGGTCAACACGAGGGTCGCCAACGTGGTCACAGCACGGCGCACATTGACTGTGGGCTGTAGTCGGTAGGCTGTAGACAGAACGGACGCGCGCTGCACCAGGGGTGACGTGACGCAATTTGATTCTTTGATCTTCACGATAGTTCCTGTCTGAATCTCGATCTGCCTACAGCCCACGGCCTTCTTCAAAACGGCAACCAGGAGAAGTTGAAGAAACGCGCCAGCAGCCCAGGTGCATTGGCGTCCGCGAGCGTCCCCTTGCCGCCGTAGGAAATCATCGCGTCCGCAACTTTGAGCGAGGACACGGAGTTGTCGGGGTCGATATCGATCGGCCGGACGATGCCCTGAATGCGCACGTATTCCTTGCCTTGATTGATCGCGATCCACTTTTGTCCGCGAACCAGCAGATTGCCGTTTGGCAGCCGCTGCGCAACCGTCACAGTGACTTGGCCTTCGAGCCGGTTGCTCTGGCTGCTGTCGCCTTTGCCATCGAAACTCGAATTGTTGTCGATGCCCATCTGCAGCACTTCGGTGCCATTCACCGTGACTGGGCGACCCGCGATCGTTGGCCCTTTCAGGTCGGCGGAAGATTCTTTACTGGTCGACGTACTGGAGCTCTTCGACGCATTGGTACGCTCGTTGAGACGAATCGTCAGCGTGTCGCCTACGCGGCGTGCCGTTGAATTCTCGAACAACGCCACATCATGCCCTGACTGATAGATGGCGCCGTTACCCGCCGTTGCCGGCGGTGGCGGCTCCGGCCACGTCGCCGCGTAATCCGGTTCCGGCGGCGCGGTGACGCAGCCAGTAAAGATCGCGCACAGCGACAGCAATACCGGCATCGCCAACCAACGTCGGCTGGCGGCCTGGATGTCGTCCATAAAATAGGTAACCGCAGTGATCATTGCTCGTTCCGCCGCATGTATCAGTTCGTCAAGTTCGTTCAGAGCTGATTGGTCACGTATTCGAGCATCTGATCGGTGGTCGAGATGGCCTTCGAGTTCATCTCGTAGGCGCGCTGCGTTTCGATCATGTTGACGAGTTCTTCCACCACGTTGACGTTGGAACTTTCCAGCGAACCCTGCTCGACGAAGCCCAGGCCGTTCTGTCCGGGCGTGCCGGACTGCGCAGCTCCGCTTGCCGCAGATTCCACCAGCAGATTCTCGCCGCGTGGCTGCAGGCCGGCTGGATTGATGAAGTCGAACAATTGCAGCGAGCCGACCTGCGAGGGCGTCGATTCGCCGGCCAACTGGACGCTCACCACGCCGTCCTTGCCGATCGTTACGCTTTGTGTGCCATTCGGGATATTGATACCAGGCTGCACGATGTAGCCGCTGGATGTCACCAGCTGACCCTGTGCGCTCAGCTTGAAGCTACCGTCGCGCGTGTAACCCATCGTGCCGTCGGGTAGCGACACCTGCAGAAAGCCTCGCCCATTGATGGCGACGTCGAGTGAATTTCCCGTCTGAGTCAGGTTGCCCTGGGTGTAACTCTTCTCGGTGGCGACCACGCGCACGCCCGTGCCGAGCGACAGTCCTACGGGCTGCTGCGTATCTTGCGAAGTCGATGCACCCACCTGCCGGACGTTCTGATACAGCAGGTCTTCGAACACCGCGCGGCTCTTCTTGTAACCATTGGTGTTGACGTTCGCGAGATTGTTAGACGTCACGGTCATGCGCGTCTGTTGCGCATCGAGTCCGGTCTTGGCAGCCCACAGTGCAGGATTCATTGAAACCTCAGCTAAAAACAGTCTTGTGGAAGATCAGTCGAAGGCACGCTCAGGTGGAGCGCAGCAACTGCGCGGAGGCCGCACCATTTTCTTCGGCAGTGCGCATCGCTTTCACCTGAAGATCGAACTGTCGCGACAGTTCGATCATGTTCACCATGGCATCGGCAACATTCACATTGCTGCCTTCGAGCATTCCCGCGGCAACCTTCACGCTGGCGTCGGCGGGTGCATCGCTGCCGTCAACGTTGCGAAACAGTCCGTCCTCACCGCGCACCAACCCCGTAGCCGGCGGATTCACCAGCTTGATTCGTCCGACCGTGGCCGTCGTTTCCGGCCCCTGCCCCAGCGGCACGATCGAAACGCTGCCATCTGTAGCAATCTGTACTGAGGCGTTCGGCGGCACACTTAGAGGACCACCATCGCCCAACACCTGCAGGCCGGTGCCGGTCTTCAGCAAGCCGCTCGGGTCGATGCGCAAATCGCCGGCGCGCGTGTAAGCCTCGCGGCCATCGGCTCCTTGCACGGCAATCCAGCCTTCGCCGTTGATGCCCACGTCGAGATCGCGTCCCGTCGTCTGCAACGTACCCTGCGACGGGTCCCAGCCAGTCGTCGCATTGGTGGCATAGGCTCGCGAAGCGTATCCCGAACCTTCCACCGCACGAGTTTGGAACGCGCTCAGATCGGCACGAAAACCAGTTGTACTGGCATTCGCGAGATTGTGGTTATTCGCGGTCTGCGCGCGCAGGGTCTCCTTGGCGCCGGACATCGAAACGTAGAGAAAGCGATCCATGTGTGAGTCCGTGGGGTGTAGGCTGTGGGCTGTAGCCGGAAAGCTGAGGTTTCACTTTACCTACAGCCTACTGTCGACAGCCTACCGCCTTATCTAATGTTGATAATCGTCTGCGTGATCTCGTCGGACGTTGAAATCATCTGCGCGTTCGCCTGGAAATTGCGCTGCGCAGTGATCATGTTGACCAGTTGCTCCGTGATGTCGACGTTGGAAGATTCCAACGCGCCCGACTGCACCAGGCCGAAGCCGGAGTTGCCGGCCTGTCCCTTCAGCGCCTGACCTGAACCAAACGTTTCCGCCCAGTTGGTATTGCCGAGCTGTTGCAATCCCTGCGGATTCGCAAAGTTTGCGAGTGCGACCTGACCCAGCGCCAACGAACGGCCATTGGTGAAACGAGCTTGCACGACACCCGTCGAGTCGATATCCATGCCGATCAGACGACCTGTCGTATATCCGTTCTGCGTCACCGAGGTCGGGCTGAAGGTGTTGCCGAACTGCGTAGAACGATCGAAGGCGAACGTCATGTTCATCGCCGCCGCGCCGGTCGCAGGCGTGTAGCCTGGGAACGTCACCTGACCACCGGTTGGCGAGGTCAGCACGCCGGTATTGGAGTACTGCAATGTCTGCGGCGTGCCGACCGCCGTACCATCAACATATAGGCGGGTGTTCCACTCGTTCGTATTCGCCGTTTTGGTGAAGTACAGGGTCGAGGTGTGTGCCGCACCGAGCGAATCGTACGTTGTCAGCGATGTCGCGTGGTTATACGACTTGATGTCCGCAGGATCGAATGGCGACGTTGTCGGTTGCGTGGCATTGGCGGGAAGGTTGAGCACCACTTCCGCTTCCGTCGTCGCGGCCGGGGCGCTTTCACTGGTGACTAGCTGAATATCGGACAGCGCACCGGTGTTGAAGCCTCCGTTGCCGGTCGTGGGATAAGCCTGCAGACGTTGATTCTGGCTGTTGACGATGTAGCCATTGTTGTCGACCTGAAACGCGCCGGCACGGGTGTAGGCAAGCGCGCCGCCGTCATTCAGCACGAAGAATCCCTGGCCACTGACAGCGAGGTCCAGATTGTTGTCGGTGAAATCGATGTTTCCTTGCGAGAACTGCTGCGCGACGTTCGCTACGCGGACGCCATTGCCGATCGCCACATTGCTCACGCCTTGTGGCGAGACCGAGAACAGCTCGGAGAACTCTGCGCGCGAGCCCTTGAAACCGGTGGTTGCGGTATTGGCAATATTGTTGGCAGTGACATTGAGGTCAGCCTGCGCTGCGTTCAATCCACTCAAGGCGAGACGGAATGTCATACTAAGAACTCCTGACCTGATTGATCTATGACGGCTTTATCTATGGCGGCGGATTACATCACCCGACGTACATCGTCGAGCGCACGCGGGCCCAATGAAGCAGTGTTGAGCGTCAATCCATTTGTCGCATCGATCGTCACGCTGGTGACGCGATCCGACAGCAATGTCTCCAGCGATTCATTGGCGCCACCTACATTGGCGACGACTTCAACGTTGTATTCGCCGGCAGGTGCGCGCTCGCCGGCACTGGTTGCGCCGTCCCAGGTGAAGTCCTGCAGGCCTTCCGTGGTCGACACCGGCATACTGCGAACCAACTGGCCCGACGCATCGCGGATATTCATCTGCGCACTGACCGCGCCGCTCGGAATGTTGACGGCGCCACGCACCGATCCGGTCGTGCTCAGTGTCGCATTCTCGCCTGCAACCAGAATGTCGCGACCGATCATGGTCGAGCCTTCGAGCATCTGCGACGAACGCATCGATTCGCTCAGCGTGGCAATCGAGGTATTCATTTCCTGGGTACCCGACGCAGTGGTGAATTGCGCGAGCTGGCTGACGTACTCGCTCGGATCCATGGCATTCATTGGGTCCTGGTTCTTCAGCTGTGCGAGCATGAGCTTGAGAAAGTCTTCACTACTCAGCAGCTGTGACGTGTCGGTCTTGGTCTTGTTGGTCTTGCTGGTACTGCTGGTATTGCTAGCACTGCTGGCCGTGTTGCTGCTGGAAGTGCTATTGATAATGTCGGCGATGGACATGAGAGTTTCCTGCTTGATCGTTACTGGTCAGTTTTGCTATTGGCCGAGACGCAGCGTCGCGAGCATCATGTCCTTGGCCGTATTCATGACCTCGACATTGTTCTGATACGAACGCGACGCGGATATCATGTCGACCATTTCCTCGACCGTATTGACGTTCGACGCGTAGACAAAGCCGTTGGCATCGGCGAGAGGGTTGCCTGGCTCGTAACGGGCCGTAGGCGCACCCTGTGATTCGACGATGCCCGTGACGGCTACGCCGCTGGTTGCCGAGTTCGCACCGAGTCCGTTACGCACTGCTTCGAACAGCGGATGCTTTGCCTTGTAGACCTTGGTCGGGTCGCCACTGATGCTGTCCGCATTCGCGAGATTGCTGGCCGTCGTATTGAGCCGCACCGACTGCGCGCTCATGCCGGTGCCGGCAACTTCGAAGATTTTGAAACTGGACATTCGATTACTCCGCAATGGGCTACGGGCGACGGGTTACGGACCGCAGCCAGAAAGAGAAACCAAATCTCTGCTGCTCTGACTGCTGTAGCCGGTCGCCGGTCGCCGGTTTGCCATGTTCAGACTCACTGTCCTGTAATGGCAGTCATCAGACTGCGAAATTTGCCGCTCAGAAAACTCAAGGTCGCCTGGTAGCGCACCGTGTTTTCGGCGAAGGCCGCCTGCTCCAGCTGCACGTCGACCGTGTTGCCGTCGAGCGATGGCGCTAGTGGCGTGCGGTATTTCAGTTCCGGTGTCACAGTGCCGTTAACACTCGCAGCGCCAATGTGGCCGGGCCGCGTTGCGGTCATGTGCACTGTC
>JAHKKM010000301.1 GCA_020027645.1 Pseudomonadota bacterium | reverse complement strand
CGCGAACCTGATCGACGAGAACATCGATGCACCGGTCAATTGGCCGAACGTGCAATCGTCCTACCGGATCGAGATTGCCGGCATCGCCGTTGGCATCATCGGCATCACCAGTTTGGACACGCCGGAATCAACCCTGGCCGCGCATGTCAAGGGCCTGCGAATTGCCGAGCTGGCCCCGACCATTCGGCGGGAGGCGGAAGCGCTAAGGGCCGCCGGAGTGCATCTGATCATTGTCACCGCGCATGCCGGCGGCCGATGCGACCAATTCGATGACCCGACCGACCTTGGCAGTTGCAACACGGACTCCGAAATCTTCAGAGTTGCCCGCGCATTGCCTGCCGGCCTCGTCGACCTGATCGTGGCCGGGCATGTGCACAAGGCCATGGCGCATGAGGTCAACGGCATCGCCATAATCTCCTCGTGGGCCGAAGGCCGTTACTTCGGCCGGGTTGATTTCCAGGTAGTTGACGGCAAGCTCACCGGACGCCGCATTTTTCCACCGCACAGGATATGCCGGTATATCGACGCGACCTCCGGGGAATGCCGAGCTGCGGCCGATTCGGGCGGCGATGCGCACGACAATGCACACGTCGCGATTCCAGCAACCTATGAGGGCAAGCCGGTGCATCCGGACCCGGCCATCGCCCGGGCGATCGCGCCTGCCATTGCTGCGGCCGAAGAACTCAAGAGCGAAAAACTCGGTCCGCATCTCGATACAGCATTCAGGCGCCGACCCAGCCCGGAATCGCCCATCGGCAATCTGCTGACGGACATCCTGCTGGCCTCGGCACCGCAGGCCGACATGGCAATTCACAACACGCTGGGCGGTATTCGTGCGGACCTGCCGGCCGGCGACCTGACTTACGGCAGCGTCTACGAAATGTTTCCATTCGATAACCGTGTCGTGCATTTGAGCCTCTCAGGCGCCGAACTCAAGGCGGTACTGGCGAACCAGATCGAAGGCCCGGTGCGGCGTGGTCACATCAGCGGAATCAGTGTCGATGCTGATTGTGACGATGGCGAGCTCGACATCACGGTGCGCAAGAGTTCCGGCAAGGAGATACTCGATCACGAGCGGGTTCTTATCGTTACCAATGATTTCCTGGCCAGCGGCGGTGATGGCGTCCTGACACCGGTCATGCCGGCAGGCGGCTTCAGCATCGAGTACGAAGGACCATTGCTTCGCGACCTTATTGTCGACTGGATGAGAGCCAGGGATGTCAATTTGAACGAGGACCAGTTCAACAGTGAATCGAATCCCCGCTGGAATTTACCGCGGGCGGCACCGGTACGCTGCGAGCTGACAGCACAATGAACTATACCTGCCGCTATCCGGCCGTGGCCCGGGTTCTCTACGATGCGCTGGTTGAAGACGATTTCTATCGGACGCTTGAGTCTGCGGCATCGGCCGATGCCGAAACGGCACAGCAGGCGATGATTCGATACCTCGATTACTCCATGATCGAAGCGGAGGAATACGGACAGTTGTGCTTCCCGGCGGATCGATCCGCCGGTGCCGCCATCTGGAACAAGCCACTCGATCCCGCCGCTCAACAATCGCTGTCGGCGCAGAAGAGGGCTTTCATCGCGGAACACATGGGCGAACGTTGTTGCAAAGTTTATGTGGCAATAACCGAGTTCATGCACTCGCACACCATGACTGTGGTGGGAGCAGAATGCTGGTATCTGTCGATCATCGGCATTTCACCGGACATACAGGGCCACGGCATTGGCGGCGAATTGATGAAGACCGTACTGGAACAAACCGACCGCGCAGGAATCGCGACTTTTCTCGAGACCTTCACCCCGAGAAACGAGCCATTTTATGAGCGGCTCGGGTACGTCAATCGTGCGGCTCGGGTACGTCAATCGTGCAAGATTTTTCGAACCCAACACCGGTGCCCGCTATACGGTCATGTGGCGCGGCCCAGCCAGCTGAGTGAACACAGCCGTTTCATGGCCGCATGCAACGATGGCAAATCGCTGAAAGTCATGGCTAAACATGTCGCTGCTTGCCGCAGCCGATGCGCTGCTCTATTGTTAAGGCAACAAGAAATAGAAATCGCGGCTCAAACAGGGGCATTGTGGCATGTCGTATAAGCTCAGTGTCGAGGACCGGGGGGATTACCTTTACGTTGAAGTGACGGGCGAGAATTCGCGCGAGACCGTCCTCAACTACATGCAGGACGTTCTGACAGCGGCCGAGAAGCATGATTGTTTCCGCGTCCTGATCAACGAACGATTGACCGGTCCCAGGCTGGAAGCGATGGATGTTTATAACCTCGCGTCGGAAGGTGCCATGCGCGTGCTGGGCCGGTTCGAGGCAATTGCTTACGTCGATGAGGCGATGGGTGAAATGGGCGACTTCGTCGAATCAGTCTCGGTCAACAGGGGCATGCCACTGGCTTTTTTTTCCAATGTCGAGGATGCCCGCGAATGGATACAAAGCAGAACCGAGGGCCCGGACGAGCAGTACCATTTCTGGGACGGCGGCAAAAGCATTCCCTGACTGGCATGATTTGATTTCGACGGTATTTGCAGCCGTATCCGTCAGTTGAGGAAGCTCCGGCCGTAGTCCAACGCACCAAGGCCAAAATGGCTTGCGAGACTCTGGCCGATATCGGCAAATGTATCCCGTTCGCCGATCGAACCAGGTTTGACGCCCGCGCCGTAAGCAAGCACAGGTATATGTTCCCGCGTGTGGTCGCTCCCCGGCCAGGTAGGATCGCAACCGTGGTCTGCGCAGATGATCAACAGGTCATCCTTCGACATTGCCTTCTGCAATTCCGGCAGGCGATTGTCAAAATACTCCAGAGCGGTGGCATAGCCGTCTACGTCACGCCGATGGCCATACAACATGTCGAAGTCAACGAAGTTTGTGAAAACGATCGAACGGTCCGGAGCGGCACGAAGAGCGTCCAGGGTTGCGTCAAACAGTGCGGCATTGCCGGTGGCCTTGATTTTTCGCGTGATGCCTCTGTGCGCAAAAATATCGGCGATCTTGCCGACGCTGATCACCTCGCCGCCGCTGGCGACCAGCCGGTCCAGCAATGTCGGTGACGGTGGCGACACCGTAAGGTCACGCCGATTGCCGGTTCGCGAAAAGTTCTTTGCGTTACTGCCGACAAAAGGTCGTGCGATTACCCGCCCGATGTTGTAGTCGTTCACCAGTTCGCGAGCGATCTCGCAAAGCTTGTAAAGTCGATCCAGGCCGAAAGTTTCCTCGTGGCAGGCGATCTGAAAAACGCTGTCGGCTGACGTGTACACGATCGGTTTGCCGGTTCGCATGTGCTCTTTGCCAAGCTCGGCAATGATCGTTGTTCCCGAAGCATGGCAATTGCCCAATACGCCTGGCAGTCCTGCACGGGCTATCAGTTTTTCAAGCAGCTCTTTTGGAAATGTATTGGTCGCTGCCGTGAAATATCCCCAATCGAAAAGCACCGGCACACCGGCAATCTCCCAATGACCGCTGGGGGTATCCTTGCCGCTGCTGAGTTCGCGCGCATAACCGTAGGCGCCGATAATTTCTGCGTCCCGGGAGCAACCTGCCGGATACTCCCCGCTGCTGTCCTCGGCCGCGCGCAACAGGCCGAGCCTGGCCAGGTTAGGCAGCTGCAGCGGTTTGATTGATGCTCTTTGTTTGGCTATATGACCCAGCGTATTGGCGCCGACATCACCAAAGCGATCGGCGTCAGCAGTCGCGCCGATGCCGAAGGAGTCGAGTACGAGGATGATTGCCCTGCCCATGAGGGCATTGTAACGCATCCGGTCGCTAGGATTCGGCGCTGCCGCCAGGGAGGACGATGGCGGATTTGGTGACAGTGACCT
>JAHKKM010000151.1 GCA_020027645.1 Pseudomonadota bacterium | reverse complement strand
TTCCCGCGACCCTGGCCTACGGTTTTCTCGGGCATTACATCGGGCCGAAAAAAGCGATCTACCTCGGGCTTGCGGTTTATATCGGCGTTGCGGTGTACGCCTCACTTCTCAAAGACGTGAGCCAGTTCTACGCCATGGCCATTACCATTGGACTCGTCCAGGGCGGCGTGCAGGGCATGAGTCGATCGTTGTATGCGTCATTGATTCCCGCAGAACAGGCCGGCGAGTTTTTCGGTTTCTACAATATGCTGACGAAATTCGCGCACGTACTCGGACCGGTCCTGATAGGCATCGTCGGAATCTTCTTCGCCAACCCGCGCTTCATACTGCTGGCGATCCTGCCAATGTTCGTGTTGGGTGCTATCGCACTTACGCGGGTAAGGACTGTACCGCGTGCATAAGTCAGGCGCTGCGGCGAAATTCCACGACGGCTGATTTCAGTTCCTGCAGTGCCTGTTGATCGGGTGTGCCATAGCGAGCCGCCAGGTAGCGTGTGGTTACCCTGTCGACGCTTTGCGGGTTCTGGCCGGGACGTTCGTGTAATCGTCGCGCGTAGTTTTGCGGCGTTTCGCCGGTGTGCGGTGGCAAACCGGTCTTGCGCGTGAACTGCGCATACAACCTGGCGGCGGCATCTTTCGGCGGCGGACGATTTCGCCGGAGCAGGATGATGCTGACGGCAACGATGCCAAGCGTGACCAGACCCAGCAAAGTGAACAGCATTTTTTGCCAGTCCGGTTTTTTCATTCCCAGCCACTGCATGAACAGTTGCTGGTTCTCCGGGCCGTAACCCAGAATCCAATCATTCCACCGGGCATTCAGCGCATCCCATGTGAGGGTCAGCTGGTGCAGCCATTGAGCGGGCGCTTCGAGTCCCCAGCTTGCGCCGATTGCTTCGTATCGGGCTCCCGACATACCCGATTCGATTCTTTCCGGTGCGACAGCGGCGGTCGGGTCGACACGATGCCAGCCGCGGCCAGGAAGCCACACCTCGGTCCACGCATGGGCGTCCGACTGGCGCACGATCATGTAGTTGCCCAGCGGATTCAGTTCGCCGCCCTGGTAGCCGAGGACTATGCGCGAGGGTATGCCCGCTGCGCGCATCATGACGGCAAAAGCCGATGCGTAATGCTCGCAGAAGCCGCGCCGGGTCTCGAACAGGAACTGATCGACCGGATCACGTCCGAGCGGCGGGGGTTGCAAGGTGTAATAGAAATCCTCTTCGTGAAATCGCCTTAACACGGACTCTATGAACTTCTGATCACTACCGGCTGCAGCGCGCATTTCGCGAGCAAGTGCTATGGATTGCAGATTGCGACTTTCCGGCAGGCGTGAATACCAGGACTTGGCAAGGCTGGTCATTTGCGGATCCGTCGTGTAGCTCGTATGCGATACCGCGCTATAGGAAAGCCGCTGGTCTATCGGCAGCGTATAGGCGAGTTGCTGATCCGGCCCCATGAAGCTTTGCTTCAGGTTCCAGTCGATAACCATGTCGAGTGCGAAAATCCAGTGTTGGCGGGTCGGCTCGAGTACGACCTGGTAGCGCACGGGTTCACCGGAAACAGAAATTCTGCGCCGCGCCCTCGGGTCTATCGAGGGTTCCCGGCCTGTCCAGGTACGCCCGTTGAACTGATGCAGGATCAGCCCGCGCCAGTATCGCTGACTGGGCGGCGGCACCGCTCCGTCGAAGCGGACGCGAAATGCGACTGCGTCGGACAATGACAGGGAACTGATATCTCCCGGGCTCATGTTGTCGCTGAGCCCTGAGACTCCGCTGCTGGTGTCGATCGGTACGGACCAGAAGGGCGTGGAGATTCTCGGGAAGAATATCCACATCGCTATGGCCACCGGTGCGGCAAGCAGGATGAGGCGGCAACTGCTCGCAATACTTCTACGCAGGCTGACAGGTCTTGCAAGTGACATGTTGAGCCAGGCAGTCATGGTGACGACGATGCCTGCGATCAGGTATGGCAATGACCACAGGAATTGTTCCCGAAGCAAGGACGCCATCATCATGAATATCGAAATGAACAGGAGTACGAATTGATCGCGGCGCACCCGCGTCTCGAGCAGCTTCAGCGAGCCCATGACCGCCAGCAGCGCCGATCCAGGGCCGACGCCGCTGACTTTTTCGTAGGAAAACAGGATCGCAAGAAACGACAGCAAAGCGAGGACGATACGCAACCAGGGCGGCGGCAATCGCCAGCGCCGCTTTTCGATATACCAGCGGCTGGCTGCGCAGTACAAAAAGGTCACTGTCACCCAGACCGGCAGGTACTGCACATGGGGAGCGATGGCAAATGCCAGGGCGCCGAGCGTGAAGGGCAGGCTTGCCAGCAAGGACCCGTCAGTGCCGTTGCGGCTGCTCATGCATCGGCTTCCTGCGTTAGACCAAATAATGCCAACGCCTCGAGGCAGCGGTGCCGATGGGCAGCGCCATTGGCCGGCGAAATCTGCACCTGTGGCAATCGCAATCCGTAATCAGCGTGGGTCCGCTCGGCATCAACTATCCATCGGGTCAGAATCGAAAGCCGCTGCTCGATGTCGTCGGCGTTAACCTGGTTCAGGTCGAACCACTGACTGCTGGTATCGGCACCGGCGAACTGTTTCGAAAGCAGTTCACCGCTGCGCGCATAGGCTTTCCAGGCCACTTGGCGTGGCGAGTCGCCGGCATGAAATTTCCTCAGGCCGGCAAAATCCTCTTCACCGCGTGAGTCGTGTTGTCGATGCCCGTGTGCGGTCTCCGTTGGTGGCGGTGCAGGTGCCTGATCCGCGGGCCGCGGGTACACCAGTCCCTGCAGATCCATGTGCAGCCACGCCCAGGCGCGGAACAACTCGAATGGAAACAGCGTGCGAATGCCAAATCTCGGCAGACGGATCCATCCGCGTGCTGTGGTCGGCAGGTCGAGTTGAAATACACGGCTCTCACCCGGACGAAGGTCGTCGATTTCGCTGCCGATTCGATCGGCATACAACTGGATGTTGTAACGGTGATTCCGCGCATGGTTGGTCACAGCGATACGGAACTCGGCGAGCTGTCCGGCAAAGACGGGTTCCGCGCCGGCGAAACTGACTTCCAGACCAACCAGGTTCCGCTGGCATTGATGCATCGAAACAAGCCCGAGGCTCACCAGCACAAACGTGAGCAGGAAAGACAGGTTGTTGTTGTAGTTCATCGAGCCGAGCAGCATGGCGAAGGTCATCAGGCCATAGATCAGGCCGACGCCGGTTGGCAGGATATAGACGCGGTTCGACAGTAAACGCGTACTGTGCGAATCCGTCCCCTGGCGTTTTCGGGCCCAGAGGCCGATGCGATTCCCAACCGCGGTCCTGACCGCGGATTGGGCGCGCGCCGGGCTGAACAGCCGGCTAGGGAATTGCCACTGAATCGAGGACATGTCGGCTGAGTTCGCCCGCATTCCGGATAGCGGAACCGCTCGCGGGTTTCAGTCGATGGCCGGCTACTGCCGCGAATACCGTTTGCAGATCATCCGGAAACACGCCGGAGTGATGCAAAATGAATGCATGCGCGCGCGCGGCAGCAATCAGGGCCAGCGCACCGCGAGGAGACAGGCCTGTTTCAATCTCGGGAGATTCCCGGCTGAACCGAACCAGCGCCTGCACATAATCGAGCAGCGGTTCGCTGACGTGAACCCTTTCCACGGCGTCCTGCAAGCTGCCAAGCGCCCCTGCATCGAGCGATGCGTCGATTTCATCGAGCATTTTTCGTCTGTCGGTACCGGTGAGCAGGGCGCGCTCGCTTTTTTCGTCCGGGTAACCCAGTTCAAGCCGCATCAGAAAGCGATCGAGCTGCGATTCGGGCAATGGAAAGGTGCCGATCTGATCGGAAGGATTTTGCGTTGCCACCACAAAGTACGGACTGGGCAGGTTGTGGGTCTTGCCGTCCACCGACACCTGCTTTTCCTCCATTGCCTCGAGCAGTGCACTCTGCGCTTTTGGAGTGGCACGGTTCACTTCGTCAGCGAGAACCAGCTGCGCAAAAACCGGCCCAGGCTGAAAGCGAAATTCACCCTGCTTCTGGTTGAAAATTGACACGCCGACGATGTCCGCTGGCAACAGGTCGCTGGTGAACTGAATGCGTTGAAATGTAAGCCCCAACACGCGTGCCAACGACTGCGCCAGCATGGTCTTGCCAAGGCCTGGCAGGTCTTCGATCAACAGGTGTCCGCGAGCGAGCAGGCAGGCAAGGGCGAGTGAAATTTCCTCTTCCTTGCCGAGGATGATGGTATTCAGCGATTTTCTCGCTTGGTCAAGCGCAGCAATCGGCGCATTACTCTCGGCAGGCATCTGCTCCACTGTGCTTCTGACTTGCATTAAACGCTCCTGCGTGCCGGTCGACTTCAGGACTATAGTCTCGGATCAATCGGCACAATGCACACCGCGTCAGCCGAATTGTGATCTGTGCCTCAATTGAAGCTGGCCAGACGGGCAATCTGCTCGTCGAGCTGCGTCAGCTGGTTCTGAAAATCCTCGGCCCGGCGGGTCTCCTGTGTGACCACTTCCGGCGGTGCATTGTTCACAAAATTTGCGTTCGCCAGTTTGTTTCGGCATCGCTCGAGTTCCGTCAGCAGTTTCTCTTTCTGTTTTCCAAGCCGCTGGCGTTCGGCATCGACATCGATCATGCCCTGCATCGGTACCAAAAGCCGCATTTCCCCCAGCAAGGCAGTCGCAGCGGCGGGCGCTACTTCGGCTGCAGCCAGTGCATTGATTGAATCGACGCGAGCGACGCGACGCAATAGCGCCGCATGCCTTGCCGCCAGCTCCTTGTCTCTCTTTGTTGCGTTCTCCAACAGTACCGGCAGCGGCTTGCCAGGAGCAATGTCCATTTCACCGCGGATCTGGCGGATTCCGAGCACGAATTGCATGACCCATTCCAGTTCGATTTCGGCATCCGGATCGCGACTGTAATCCGAGGTCGCCGGGTACGGCTGTCGCATGATGGTGGCGCCTTCGACACCGGCACGCGAGGCGAGCTGTGTCCAGATTTCTTCGGTGATAAAGGGCGTCAGGGGATGCAACAGCCTCAACAACGATTCCAGCACCTGAACAAGGGTCTGCCGGGTACCGCGTTTTTCCTCCGCGGTGCTGTCGTCCGACTGCAGCACCGGCTTGGACAATTCCAGGTACCAGTCACAGAATTCATGCCAGGTGAAGTCGTACAGCGCCTGGGCGGCCAGATCCAGGCGATAGTTGTCGAAGTGATTGCGTACCGACTCGACAGTTCGCGCAAAGCGGGAGCGAATCCAGCGATCGGCCGGGCTGTACACGGCCGTGCCCGCATCCAGTGCATCGCTGTTCATCAGAACGTAGCGCGCCGCATTCCACAGCTTGTTGCAGAAGTTACTGTAGCCATCGATGCGGCCCAGGTCGAAACGTATATCGCGGCCTGTCGTTGCCAGCGAAGCGAATGTGAAACGTAGTGCATCGGCGCCGAATTCTTCGATACCTTTCGGGAACTGTTTGCGGGTTGCCTTTTCGATGGCCGGCCGCAGGTGATCCTGCATCAGGCCCGTGGTGCGCTTCTTCAGCAGCGTCTCCAGGTCTACGCCGTCGATCAGGTCCAGCGGGTCGAGGACATTGCCTTTGGACTTGGACATTTTCTGGCCGTCCTGGTCGCGGATCAGGCCATGTATGTAGACTTCGCGAAACGGGACCTCGTGCATGAATTTCAGGCCCATCATGATCATGCGGGCAACCCAGAAAAAAATGATGTCGAAGCCGGTCACCAGTACCTGGCCCGGATAAAACGTCTTCAGGTCCTCCGTCTGGCGCGGCCAACCCTGGGTGCTGAACGGCCACAAGGCCGACGAAAACCAGGTATCCAGCACGTCGTCGTCCTGGCGCAAACGGACAGACGCAGCAAGCCCGCTGTTTTGTCGCGCTTCGTCCTCATTGCGACCGACATGGATTCCGCCATCGTCGTCATACCAGGCCGGAATGCGGTGCCCCCACCAGAGTTGCCGGCTGATGCACCAGTCCTGGATATTGTGCATCCATTCGAAATAGGTCTTCGACCAGTTTTCCGGAACGAAGCGAATGCGGCCCGATTCGACTGCGGTGATTGCCGG
>JAHKKM010000300.1 GCA_020027645.1 Pseudomonadota bacterium | reverse complement strand
TGAATGGCCCGTGGCCGTTACCGGCTCTTTCGACAAGGCCTTTCTCAAGCTGCCAAAGGAAGTAATCGTCGCTACGCTCACCGGGCATCAGCGTTACTTTCCTGTGTCCAACAAGGACGGCAAGTTGCTGCCCGTATTTGTCACCATCGCGAATATCGAGAGCAGGGAACCGTCGCGGGTTCGCGATGGCAACGAGCGCGTCGTTCGGCCGCGGCTTTCTGACGCGGCGTTCTTCTGGGAAACGGATCGCAAATCCCCGCTTGCGGATCGCGTTAACGGACTGAAGAACGTGGTTTACCAGCAGGGCCTTGGCAGCATGGCGGACAGGAGCGAGCGAATTGCGAAGCTTGCCGACAAGGTCGCGAGCAGCGCGGGCGCGGCTCGGGATGCTGTACAGCGCGCGGCGTTGCTTGCCAAGTGCGACCTGCTGACCGGAATGGTCGGCGAGTTTCCGGAGCTGCAGGGCCTGATGGGGCAGTACTACGCAGCGGCGGACGGCGAGTCGGACCAGGTTGCCACGGCTATCGGCGAACAGTATTTGCCGCGCTTCGCGGGCGATGCGCTACCGGCAAGCCCCACCGGCATGGCGCTCGCGATGGCCGACAAGCTCGACATGCTGGCAGGAAATTTTGCGCTGGACCGCAAACCAACCGGAAGCCGGGATCCGTTTGGCTTGCGCCGCGCCGCTCTTGGCCTGGTGCGAATCATCATCGAGCAAGAACTCGACCTCGACCTGGACGACCTGCTTGCATCAGCGGCAAAAGTCCAGCCGGCAAAGACAGCGGACAACCCTGAACTGATCGAATCCATGCGTGAGTTTATCGTCGAGCGGCTGCGAGCCTGGTACCTCGAACGGCCGGGGTTCGGCGCAGAAATGTTCGAAGCGGTGCGCAGCAAGCGCCCGGCTTCGTTGCTTGATTTCGATTTGCGCCTCAAGGCGGTCGCTGCTTTCTCCAGGCTCGATGAGGCGACGGCGCTGTCTTCGGCGAACAAGCGCATCGGCAATATTCTGCGACAGGCAAATCTTCCGTCATCGCCCCGACTGAAAACGTCGCTGCTTGTCGATGATGCAGAACAGCAGCTGCACCGCGCGCTGGAGAGCGCATCGTCAAAAGTCCGGCCTTTGCTCCAAAAACGCCAGTACACCGAAGCGTTGACGGCGTTGTCCGGTCTGCGCGCGCCTGTCGACAGGTTCTTCGACGAGGTCATGGTCATGACGGACGATCCGGCTCTGCAGAAGAACCGACTCACGCTACTGTCCGAACTGCGCGACCTGTTTCTCGACATTGCTGATATTTCCCAGCTGCCATAGCGTAATACTTCATGACGGCAGCACTGGCGAGTACCCGGAGATGAAAGAGTGCTGCTGATTCGTTCGCTCCTGTTTCAGTTTTATTTTTATGCGTCGGTTGCTATCGCCTCATCGACTATTGTGCTTTGCTGGCCATTCAGCCACCAAGTTCGCTTTGCGGTTGCGCGCGCCTGGGGCAAATCCATGCTTATTGCCGGTCGCTGGATCTGCGGTCTGAAATACGTCGTCGAGGGAGCGGAGAATATTCCGCAGCAGCCGAGTGTCATCCTGATCAAGCACTCGACCGTGTTCGAGACCTATGCCCAGCTGGTTTTTTTTCCGATTCAAACCTGGGTATTGAAGCGCGAACTCAAATGGATTCCGATTTTCGGCTGGGGCCTCGCGCTGATGAAGCCCATAGCGATCAACCTGCGCACAATGCGGGAGACTTCTGGCCACGCCGTGGAATCATCAAGAAGCCAGGGCTGATCCGCTTCGTCATCGGTCCGCCGATCGATGCATCGACGCAAACGCCGAAAGAAACGAACCTGATCGCACAGGACTGGATCGAATCGAAGATGCGTGAGATCAGCGACGGATACAGACAGGGCTGACACTCAACTTACGCTTCTGATCATCGCAACGCCGCCTCGACCTCCGGTGGATGCGCCGGATTGAAAACGATGTCGCTCAAATCTTCAACCGGCCCGGCGTATTTCTGCAACAGTGCCGGCCAACGCGGGTCAGAATACAGCTTGCTGTAGAGTTCGGTCTTAATGAGCTCTACGGATTGCGGCCCTTGCTGTTCAACCATGCGGTCTAACCAGAGAAAAGCTTCGTCGTTGTTACCCATCCAGGCATAGACCCGGGCGGTGCCTTCCGGGTGATCGCCTTTGCCTTCGCGAAATTTGGCAAATTCCTCCTCGAATTCCTTTGTCCGCCCGAGGTCGTGCAAGGCGAGCAGGCGGCCCAGATCCGCCGTCGTGGAGCGATCCAGCTTGTCGAATGCGTCCAGGGCTTTTTCCGGCTCGCCCGCCATGAGCCAGACGACGCCGAGCTGCCAGAGCACCGTCGTGCTTGGCGGGTGCCAATCGAGAATACTCTCCAGCTTGACCGCCGCTTCCCGATAATGGCCGCTTTCCCGCATGTTGGTTGCCATCATCGAAATGCAAAGGCCGCACGCGGGATCCCGCTCGATAATGTAGTCGAGGACAACATTTGCCTCGTCGTATCGACCGAGGTGCCCTAGAAAATTCGCGATCGGGCGCTGGATGTCCAGGTCGTAGGGATCCTTGTGCGAGGCCAGCGCAAGGTCCACCGCAACTTGCTGTACGTCGTTGTTCCACTGCCAGGCGAGCCAGCCACGCCACAAAATCGCGTACGCCCCTTCGGGGTCGATTTCAAACAGCCGATCGAGCAGTGCCAGTGTTTTTTCTTCGTAGTAGGCTGAATCCCCCTCACCACGAGAATGCAGGCGCGTATAGGCGCGCATC
>JAHKKM010000034.1 GCA_020027645.1 Pseudomonadota bacterium | reverse complement strand
GGGCTATCCTGATGCCACGGTGTGGCGATGGCAGTATGCGCCTCCTTATCCAAGTAGTGATCATGGAAAAACTGAGAAGACCGAGATTTCATTAGCTTTGCCGCGATTGCACCCAATGGGGACTCATAAACAAAATCTTTGTACTCTGGGATGCGTCGCCAATTGCAGAAATCCTCCAGAAATCGACCTTGGTGCCTATTTTTGCTGCCTTTGCTGTGAATCAACGCATTGTGACTGGGGTGTGCGACATTTGTTATCGCTCCATTGCTCAGAGTCTGAATCCAGTCAGCGAATATTCCTCGCAGCACGATCGCGCCATTGCGCTGGTAAGCTTCAACGTCATTCGCTGTCACGGAATCCACGATGAGGCTGGACATTTTCCTGTCTCCCATCTCGATAGTCTCAGTTTAGGCTGGCCCGGTAGTCACGCACATCTGGAAAAGGTGGATGATGATACCGGACTTAAGTCATGGCAAGACGACACCTCAGTGGCGAGTTCAAGATTAGACCGGCGCGGCTGGTTCACGAACAAGATCCAAGCGAATCTGCGGCAGTGCGGTGTTCACGTACCGTGTGCAATACCGATTAATGCTAGGGAGAAATTAGCGGCGCGAACACCTATTGCCTAACCTGTATATACATGTTAGGCTATTATGATATATGCAACCATGGCTGACAAGTAAATTAACTATGGCCTGCCGCAATTGAAGTCAACGGAAGAACGTCAATAATTGGTAAGGCCAAGGGGAAAATAATTATGAGATCGTTTCAGAAAAACACAAGATCGCGATGTAATCTCAAGCAATTCTTGCGTAGCGCCATCACACCAATTTCATTGTTCGGTTGTATGACAATTGCCTCGGGAGCGCACGCGCACGGCCTGTGGTTTGCTCCGCGCGTATCTCAGATTGCTGTGGTCTATGGTGTTGGTTCACAGGATCTGGAGATAGCAAAGCGACAATCGGATATCAAGAGCATCCATGGCTACAACGAAGCATGGCAACCTGTGGAAACCAAGTTATTGCCAGCTGGCCCATTGCTGTTCGTCGATATGGAGAATCAGCCGACAGCGATAACAGCAGTGCTCGACAATGGTTATTACGTGAAGTTAAGTGAAGATGGCGACTGGTTGAAAAAAGGAAGAGATGAAGCGCCGGAAGCCGTGATGGCAGAAAAGGCCATGAAATACGCCGTATATGTCACAAAGCCCTTGCGCTCTCCGATACCTCCTTTACCCACTCAGATATTACAAATAATCCCCGTTGACGATCGTTGGCCAACCATGCAAGGCGACCAGTTGAAAGTAAAAGTTATCATGGATGGCAAGCCTGCAGTTGGTGCAAAAGTTAAGGCGGATTATGTGACTGATGTAGATGCTGAGCCTAAGATCACCGGTGACGATGGCACCGTAACTATAACAGTAAGAAACCAAGGTCTGAATGTAGTGTCTGCATCGCACTATGGCCCCACGGACAATGCGGTAAAAGCTGATAGGATCGAGCACACGGCAACTTTAACTTTCGTTCTTCCACAAAAGTCGAATTAATAAGTAGAACATGTCGAAAAAATATTCTTGGTTTGGGCTGTGGTAACGAATGTTCAATTATCGTTTACTGGAAGTATGATTATGAACAAATTCAAGCAGAACGTTATTTTTGCGATTGTACTCGTGGTGGAAATGTTTGCTTTCAATGCCGCACTAGCTCATGGCGGCGCACATGCCGTTAATGGTGGCATTGTCGAGGTTGTAGGTGATGTAGCTCTTGAGTTGGTAGTGCTGGATGATGCAGTCGAGTTATATATGGTGGACGATGGAGTAGAGATCTCTGTCGAAGGTATGACCGCGACGTTGAAAATTGAAAACGGCGGCGAAAAAACAGACGTTGCGCTCGCGTTTGCCGGTCGTAATAAATTTGCTGCTCAGGGGCAAAGCATTGCCAGTGGTGCGAAAGTAACTGCGGTAGTAGTTCGGCAGGATGGTTACTCAAAGATTATCATCGATTTTACTATCGAATAATGCACCTAGGGGCATTCACTTACGCTTTCTTCCGGATAATGTAACTGTTTAGGGAAACTGTGAGCGAGATGGACGAAATGTATACTCATAGATTATCGGACGAGAGACTGACCGTTTGTGGTGTGCATGTATTGTTCACAATTGGTGTGATGGTACTTTTCGGCCTGATGTTTGCACCCGATCTTTTCGCACATGGTGTGGCAGAAGACGACAAAGACTTTATAGAGCAGAGCAGTGGCATGCGGTTGATTCCGTTTGCCTATCTGGGCGCGAAGCATATGGTAAGCGGGTACGATCACCTGCTGTTTCTATTCGGCGTGATTTTTTTCCTGTATCGCTTGAAGGATATTGGCATCTACGTCACATTGTTTGCCGTGGGTCATAGCGTTACCCTGCTGTATGGTGTGTTGAGTGGTACTCATGTCAACCCTTTTATTGTCGATGCCATAATCGGACTCTCTGTTGTCTATAAGGCGTTGGATAACCTCGGTGCATTTCAGCGGGTGCTGGGCCATCAGCCCAATACCAAAGCTGCAGTGCTGATATTTGGATTTTTTCATGGGTTTGGCTTGGCAACGAAGTTGCAGGAATTCACTTTGTCCCAAGTGGGGCTGGTCCCGAATATTCTCGCCTTTAACGTTGGTGTTGAAATCGGACAACTCGTTGCGTTGAGTGCCATATTGATTGCTATGGGATTCTGGCGGCGGACCGACGCCTTCGCGCGCCAGGCTTTCTCAGTCAACACGATGTTGATGGGCGCTGGTTTTGTTCTGATGGGCTATCAAATCACCGGTTACTTGAGTATCTGAGAGAGGAACCCAGGATGAACGGACAGAATTCTCAGCCCTTGCCATCACTCCGGCAATTGATTAGAGCTACGGCGCTTGCCCTGACTGTAGCGATTATTATTTTGCTGACGGTTGTTCTGCCGGCAGAATATGGCGTTGACCCCGTCGGTGCCGGTAGATTCCTGGGACTGATTGAACTGAGTGCTGCGGAAACCGATTCGGCTGCCGGAGCAGGGGAAGTGGTTAAGCCAAGTACAGATGCAGTGGAGATTCAAACGGTCTCCGTGGGGAACAATGTTTCACCGTTTCGTAATGAAGAGCAACGTTTGGTATTGGAGCCCGGCAGGGGTATTGAGCTCAAGGCGTTGATGCAAAAGGGTGAGCAAGTTATCTTTGACTGGCGTGCTGACCGTGGTGCTTTGTACGTTGATATGCATGGGGAGGCACCCAATGCAAGGGAAGATGAGTTCACCAGTTACTGGATAGAGAAGCAGCAATCTTCCGCACAGGGTACTTTTACTGCGCCCTTTGAGGGGTCCCATGGCTGGTATTGGCGCAATCGCCAAGACCACCCTGTAGCCATCACTGTCAAAGTCAGTGGCTTTTTCGAGAAACTCTATATTCCCAATTGACAGGTTTTGTAGGCGCCTCGCTCTCCAGGACCACTTACTCCAGTTTACGAGCGCACCGACGATTCACCAGAGCTCAGTCAAGAATTCCTGGTAGATTCAATTTGTGTTTAACGGCACATTGAATAGCCGTTTCATACCCTGCGTCGGCATGCCGCATGACGCCAGTTGCCGGGTCGTTCCATAGCACCCGCTTGATCCGCTCGGCAGCCGCGTCGGTTCCATCGCAGACGATAACAACACCAGCATGCTGCGAATATCCCATCCCGACACCGCCGCCATGATGAAACGATACCCAGGTGCCGCCGCCCGCAATGTTCAGCATGGCGTTGAGCAGCGGCCAGTCGCTGACCGCGTCCGAGCCATCTCGCATTGCTTCCGTCTCTCTGTTTGGGCTGGCAACCGACCCGGAGTCCAGATGATCACGACCAATGACAATAGGCGCCTTCAGTTCACCCGACTTGACCATCTCATTGAATGCAAGGCCGAGCCGGTCACGTTCACCAAGCCCAACCCAACAAATGCGCGCCGGCAAGCCTTGAAACGCAATGCGCTGCTGGGCCAAATCCAACCAGTTATGAAGCTGTCGGTCGTCCGGCAAGAGCTCTTTCACCTTGGTATCGGTCTTGTAAATATCTTCCGGCTCGCCGGATAATGCAACCCAGCGAAACGGGCCCTTGCCACGGCAGAACAGAGGGCGAATATAGGCCGGCACAAAGCCAGGGAAATCGAAAGCTTTCTCGACACCGAAGTTCTTGGCTTCCTGTCGAATATTATTCCCATAGTCGACGGTCGGGATTCCTGCTGCATGAAATTCGAGCATCGCTCGAACATGTATTGCTATGGATTCACGTGCGGCTCTGGCGACCTTGTTGGGATTCGATTGCGCCTCTCTTCGCCACTTTGAAACTGACCAGCCAATCGGCAAGTAACCATTGATGGGATCGTGTGCTGAGGTTTGGTCGGTAACAATGTTGGGCAATGTGCCGATCTTCAGAATCTCCGGAAGGATTTCCGCCGCGTTTCCGCGAAGACCAACTGAAACTGCCTCGCCCATGGCTACTGCCGACTCAATTATGCGCAGAGCTTCGTCAAGGCTCGATGCCTTCCGATCAAGGTATTTCGTACGCAGTCTGAAATCGATGCGGGACTCGTCACATTCTATGGCGAGTATGCTGAAGCCGGCCATCGTCGCCGCTAACGGCTGGGCCCCGCCCATTCCGCCAAGCCCGGCGGTCAATATCCACTTGCCGCGCGCATCGCCGCCGAAATGTTGCCGCGCCATTTCGACGAAAGTCTCGTAGGTTCCCTGGATAATGCCTTGGCTGCCTATATAGATCCACGATCCGGCGGTCATCTGCCCGTACATCATCAGACCTCGCCGATCAAGCTCGTCAAAAGTTTCCCAATTCGCCCATTTGGGGACCAGGTTCGAGTTTGCGATAAGCACTCGTGGTGCATCCAGATGTGTCTTGAACACACCGACTGGCTTACCAGATTGAATAAGCAGGCTTTCATCACTTTCGAGCACTCTAAGCGCCGCGCAAATCTGATCGAAAGCTTCCCAGTTGCGTGCGGCCCGCCCGATTCCACCGTAGACAATTAACTCTTCCGGTCGTTCGGCAACATCCGGATCCAGATTGTTGTGCAACATGCGATAGCAAGCTTCGGTTTGCCAGCTCTTGCAAACCAGTTCACCTCCACGAGGTGAGCGGATGTTACGGTTGGCGTCAAAGCGCGGACTCGTTTTCGGTATTGAATGAACGATCGCATCCACTGAATTCTCCACAGTGTCAATTCTGCATTAGGGCGAACACACTTTGTGTTGATATGGCCTCGTGAACAAGCACTTGGTTGGTCCGAGTCGACTGCAACCCCTTACAAAGGCTCAAAAAAGACCTAGTTGATCATTATTGTACTTACAAGTACAGCTTTTTGATAGCCCAAAGACAGTGGCGAGTTGAACAAAATTGCTCATCGCTCGATTGAGTCATACCTGGTGCTTGCATCGGGCAAATGGGGCTTTTCTGGCAATTGGTCTGGGCTCGAGATCAATCACAAAACCTGCGCGTTGGGTACCGAAGTATTGAGATGCATCAATATTTGTGGCAATGTTTCAATGTGATGGCAAATAACAGCATACAAATTACTAGTTGGGAAGTTCTAATTCTGACAGTTCTGTTGTTTGCAACGGTCGCAGCCGGGGTTCCTCTCGCCGAAGTACACTCGCACGCCAACGCGAGTTACGGTCACGCGCACGATTTGCACGATCACGATGCAGGGGACGAAAGTAACGCCAACTATATCCCCAATAGCGGCGATCCCGGCCAGCTGCACTTTCACGATGCCGGGGTGCAGTCGCTGACCATGTTGGTCTTTATTGATATCGCTCCCGCACGCTGCGGGAAATCCAGCGGCGCCACGATGCCGCCAGCCACCAGGCCACCTGACAATCCCATAACAAGGCTGTACCGACCTCCAATCGCGTAGTACGGAAAACTGCCAAAGTGCAGTATCGTCGCGGCGTTGCCGCGTCCGTTCATTCGTGCAGGAGAGTGTCTTGGCTCGATTACTTCTTTTTGGGATGGCTTTTGCCTTCCATATTGCATTGGCGCAGGAAGCGCCAACGGTGCCAGCTCCGCTGAGTTTGTCCCAGGCTGCCCAGCTCGTGCTTGAACAGAATCCGCGCCTGCTCTCCGCGCCATTCGGGCGGGAAGCATCGCTGGCGTTGCAGCAAGAGGCCGCATTGAAACCGCAGTACTCGGTCGGTCTTGAGGTTGCGAATTTCGCGGGAAGCGGCGAGGTGTCGGGCTTTGATGCCGCAGAGACCACCTTGAGTCTGTCGCGGATATTTGAACCGTCCGACTTGCGGTCCGGTCGTGTGTCCGTTGCAGTCGCGCAAAGTGATCGGCTCGACAATGAGTTGGAATCGCAGCGTCTCGACCTCATGACTTCACTTGCCCGCCGTTTTCTTGCGGTTGTTTACTTGCAGGAGACGATGCAGCTCGCGCAGTCGTCGGTCGACATGTGGCAAGAGGCCGCCAAATTGGCTGAGGTTCGTGAGCGTGCCGGTATTGCTCCGGAAGCGGACCGGTTACGGACAGAACTTCGCCTGGTGAATGCCCGATTGGATGTTGAACGCGCCAGTCACGAACTGCAAGCGGCCCGAACCTCGCTTGCCGCCACCTGGGGCGATACAACGGCCTCCTACGGCCAGGCCAGCGGTGCATTATGCGGTGTGCAGGTACTGGCGCCGTTTGAAGAGGTTGCCACCAGCCTGCAGCGAAACCCCGATTTGCTTCGATTTGCTACTGAGCAAAGGTTGTACGAGGCCAGTGCGCAATTGGCAACCGCACGACGGCAACCGCCATGGCTGCTTTCAGCAGGCGTGAGGCGGCTGGAGCAGTTCGACGATCATGCGTTTGTCCTAGGCGTGACCATGCCGCTGGGATCGCCCTCACGCGCGAGTTATGCACAGCGCAGCGCCGCTGCATTGCGCCAGCGATCGGAACTGGAGGAACGCGCCGAGCAGCTCGATGTTCGCGCGACACTTAACGAGCTCTACCAGGAGTTGCTGTTTTTGCGTACCGAGATCGAAACCTTTGACCGGGAGATTCTGCCGCGTGCCGGGGCCATCGTCGCCCAGATCGATGACGGATATCGCGTTGGACGCTTTAATCATCTCGAGTTGATCAATGCGCGGGCGGAGTTTATCGCGGCGCAAACGGCTCGCTTGACAAGCTGCAGTAATTACCAGCTTGGCCTTATCAATATTGAACGACTGACCGGCGGCGGCTCGGTGTGGCTCGCGGGCGGATCTGGAGTGTCACCATGACGTATCAAATGGATTTCGTTCGTATTTTACCGCTCCCGGTTCTGCTCCTGGCTCTTATTCTCGGTAGCTGCGGGAGTCCGCAAGGCGCATCCGACAGCGGCGAACATGGGTCTGCCGTGCAGGCAATTCAGGATTTCGAGCGCGGTCCGCACAACGGCCGCCTGTTGCGAGACGGGGATTTTTCACTGGAGATCACGATCTTTGAAACCGGCGTGCCGCCTGAATTCCGCATTTTTATCTATCAGAACGATCAGGCCCTGCCGCCAGCTGCCGCCGATGTCACGGTTCGGTTACGTCGGCTGGGTGATCGTGTGGATGAGTTTCAGTTTGTCGCGCAAGGCGACTTTCTTCGCGGGTCTGGTATGGTCCTTGAACCACATTCATTTGCGGTCACCATAAATGCCACGCACGCCGGACGACAGATGAGCTGGCGATACGACTCCTTCGAGGGCAGGACACAGATCGATCCTGCGGTAGCCGAAGCCATGGGTATCGAAACAGCGCCGGCGACGAGCGGAACAATATACGAGACGATCGAATTGTTGGGTAGGGTACTGCCGGATCCCAATGCTGTGTCGGAGATTCATGGCCGTTTTCCCGGCGTCGTCCAGTCACTGCAAAAGGAGGTCGGCGACTCCGTCCGGCGCGGAGAAACGCTGGCCACGGTGCAATCCAACGAAAGTCTGCAGACGTACACGGTCACGGCCGCCCGGGATGGCACGGTCATAGCGCGCAACGGAATCATCGGCAGTGCCTTGAATGCGGACGCACTGTACCGGGTCGCCGACCTGTCGCAGCTCATTGTGGACTTCAAGATATACGCGCGTGATCTGAATCGCGTCGCGGTTGGTCAGACCGTCGTCATTACCAGCCTGGATGGACCAAGCGAAAGCGTGGCGAAAGTTGAGCGCATTCTGCCGACGCTGGAATCGAGCAATCAGGCCGCTACCGCACGCGTCCGTTTGCTCGAATCGGATGCGGGCTGGCGCCCGGCGCAGTTTGTTCGCGGCAAGCTGGTGGTCGCGGAACATGCGGTGGACCTCGCCGTTCGTGAAAGTGGTTTGCAGGCGTTTCGTGATTTTACAGTCGTGTATGCGAAGGTCGACGACACCTATGAGGTTCGCATGCTGGAATTGGGTCGCCGCGACGGAGAGTTTGTCGAGGTTCTGGGCGGACTCGAATCCGGTGCAACCTATGTCACCGATAACAGTTATCTGGTGAAAGCCGACATCGAGAAATCCGGCGCAAGCCACGATCACTGACGGAGCGGCGGCCATGCTCGAACGGATCATCGATATTGCGCTCAAGCGTCGCACACTGGTGCTGGGTGCTGCAACAGCAATCGGTGCACTGGGAATCTACAACTACCAGCACCTGCCGATAGACGCTGTTCCTGATATCACCAATGTACAGGTACAGATCAACACCGAGGCGCCGGGCTATTCTCCATTGGAGACCGAAAGCCGCATTACCTTTCCGATCGAGACGGCCATGGCCGGGTTGCCACGGCTCGACTACACGCGCTCGGTCTCACGATATGGCCTTTCGCAGGTCACCGTGGTTTTCGAGGACGGGACAAATGTGTATTTTGCCCGGCAACTCGTCAATGAACGGCTCGCGGAGGCACGCGGACAGCTGCCGTTAGGGATCGAACCAGTGCCTGGACCAGTAGCCACCGGGCTTGGCGAGATTTTCATGTACACCGTGACCTCTGAGGCTGGTGTCGAGCACGATCCGATGCAGTTGCGTGAAGTGCAGGACTGGATCATCCGGCCGCAACTTCGCCAGACACCGGGTGTCGTCGAGGTGAACACCGTGGGCGGTTTCACCAAACAGTTTGTCGTCGCGCCGCAACCGGAAAAGCTGCTGTCTTACGGCCTGTCGCTGGATGATCTGGTCATTGCACTCGAGGTCAATAACTCCAGTGTCGGTGCCGGCTACATAGAACGATCCGGCTCGCAATACCTGGTGCGCTCGCCCGGGCAGGCACGTGGTATTGAAGATCTTTCCGGCATCGTCGTTGGACAGCGCTCCGGTATTCCAATCCAGGTCCGGGACGTGGCTACCGTTACACTCGGTCACGAGTTGCGAAACGGCGCTGCAATGCAGGACGGGCAGGAAGTAGTCCTGGGTACGGCGTTCATGCTGATCGGCGAGAACAGCCGCATCGTTTCGAAGGCCGTCGAAGCCAAACTCGCTTCCGTGCAAACCTCCTTGCCAGAGGGAATCGTCGCAGAGGCACTGTACAGCCGCTCCTATCTGGTGGAGCAAACCATTGCGACGGTTCGCGAAAATCTCGCGGCTGGCGCGTTACTGGTCATCGTCATACTGTTCGCCATGCTCGGCAACTGGCGCGGTGCGCTGGTGACAGCAGCCGTGATTCCGCTGACCATGCTGATGACCATCAGCGGCATGGTCGAGTCAAGGATATCCGGTAATCTCATGAGCCTGGGAGCGCTGGATTTCGGCTTGATCATAGACGGCGCTGTCATCATTGTCGAAAACTGCCTGCGGCGACTCGCCATCGCGCAACGTGAGCGCGGTAGAGTGCTGCAATTCGATGAGCGACTGGCGGTCACACGATCGGCAACGCGAGAGGTTTTGAAACCCAGCGTGTTCGGTGTGGCGATCATCCTCATTGTGTACCTGCCGATACTCACCTTGACCGGCGTCGAAGGAAAGATGTTTCGCCCCATGGCATTCACGGTCAGCGGCGCTCTGATTGCGGCATTGATACTTTCCGTGACTTTCGTCCCGGCAGCGGTAGCAATGTTTGTTTCCGGTCCGATCCAGGAGCGCGACAACTGGCTCATGGCACATGCTCATCGCGGCTATAAGCCCTTGCTGAAGTTTGCGATTCGGGCCCGCGTACTGGTCGTTGCCGTCGCCGTGCTGATGCTGGTTGGCGCCGGCGCACTGGCAACTAGGCTCGGCAGCGAGTTCTTGCCGACGCTCGATGAAGGCGACATCGTAATGCATGCGTTGCGCATCCCGGGTACGAGCCTCAGTCAGGCGTTGTCCATGCAAAGCGAGCTCGAGGCGCGCATCAAGGCATTCCCGGAAGTTCGCCATGTGTTTTCGAAGATCGGTACCGCGGACATTGCGACCGACCCGGTCCCGCCGTCGGTCGCCGATACCTTTATCATTATGCATCCACGCGATCAATGGCCGGACCCGCGAAAACCGAAGGCCACCCTGGTTGCCGAGCTGGCAGCAGCAGTCGAGCGCATACCGGGCAGCAAGTACGAAATAATCCAGCCCATACAAATGCGCTTCAACGAATTGATTGCCGGGGTACGTTCGGAGGTTGCGATCAAGGTCTACGGTGACGATCTCGATACGCTGGTGGGACTTGGCTCCCAGGTCGAAGCCCAGTTAAAGGGCATCCCGGGCAATGCCGACGTCCAGGCAGAGCAGGTTACCGGGCTGCCCATGCTGACGGTGACTCCCGATCGCTTGAGGCTCGCACGATACGGGCTGAATGTAGAGGATGTGCAAAGAACACTGTCCACGGCCATCGGCGGCACCAATGCCGGTCGAATATTCGAAGGCGACCGCCGATTCGACGTCGTGGTTCGGCTGCACGACGAGCGTCGTGAGAGCATCGAGGAAATCGGCAGGCTGCCGCTGATCCTGCCGGATGGATCCGGAATACCGCTGCAGGAGGTAGCGGACATTCAGGTTGTCATGGCGCCAAACCAGATCAGCCGTGAGAATGGCAAACGGCGCATGGTGGTGTCGGCGAATGTACGCGGGCGGGATCTCGGCTCTTTTATCGCGGATGTGCGAACGACGGTGGCGAAGGAAGTCGAGATACCGACCGGCTACTGGATCGAATACGGCGGCACGTTCGAGCAATTGCAATCTGCCAGCGAACGGTTGGCCATTGTCGTGCCGCTGGCACTGCTGCTGATACTCGGTCTCCTTTACGGCGCCTTTGGTTCTGCGCGCGACGCCTTGCTGGTTTTTACCGGCGTGCCGCTCGCGCTCACCGGCGGAGTGCTGTCACTGTGGCTGCGCGGCATGCCGTTCTCGATCAGTGCCGCGGTCGGGTTTATCGCCTTGTCCGGTGTTGCGGTTCTGAACGGTGTGGTGATGCTGTCGTTCATCCGCGACTTGCGCGCCGCTGGCAAGCCACTGGAACAGGCCATAGTCGAAGGGGCGATGGTCCGCCTGCGTCCGGTCCTGATGACAGCACTGGTGGCGAGCCTTGGCTTCGTGCCCATGGCTGTCAATGTCGGTGTTGGCGCGGAAGTGCAGCGACCACTGGCCACCGTGGTCATTGGAGGCGTTTTGTCGTCGACGCTGCTCACCCTCCTGGTATTGCCAGCATTGTATCGGTTGGCCGGGGCACGTGACCCGAAATAAGGTCGCGACAGCGCCATAAGGTAAAGGTGTCTGGTTTATTTTTGATTTGGAGATCGACATGAAAATTCTTATCGCTATTGCGCTTGTGTTCGTGCTTGGCGTCATCGGTACGATAGGAATTGCGTACTCCGGCTTGTACGACGTCAGTGCCAGGTCACCGCATGGCAGTTTCGTGCACTGGCTATTGAGTACGACTTCGCGCGCGTCGATTGAGCGCCGGGCCGCTGGCATCGAGGTTCCCGACCTCGACGACGAGAGACTCAGGACGGCCGGTGTCAATGACTTTGCGTCAATGTGCGCCGGGTCAAGAGCCCGAGGCCGCAGGGCAGGGTCTTAATCCAAAGCCGCCCGATCTGGCCGAGTCGGCGGCGCGCATGACACCGGCGGAATTATTCTGGGTGACGAAGAACGGAATCAAAATGACCGGCATGCCGGCATGGGGCGCAACTCATGATGACGCGTCGATCTGGCCGGTGGTCGCATTCTTGACCGCCTTGCCCTCTCTGGACGAAGCCGCTTATCGGACGATGCTTGACAGCGCGAAAGGCGCTGGTCACCACACCGCGGATGGAGGCAACGAAGCCGGATCTCATTCACATAGTGACGAATCTGCACATGGAGCGGGTCCAGATCACGGCGGGGCCGCAGACCACGGGCATCAGGAATCGACACAAGCGGAGCCGGTCAAGGATACAGAGGCAGAGCACGACCACGGCACGCACGATCATTGACACCCCTTTTCGGTCCGGATTGGCGGGCGCTCAGTGATACGCGCAGATTCTGTGAACTGATATTGTATCCGAGCTCGAATTCTGTGTAGGCTGTATCGATGCGTGACCGGATCGTCAAACTTCTCATTGTCACCTTGCTGTTCGTCAGCATGGAAGGCTTTGCCGATTCCGTGGACGAAACCAGTTTTCACCAGACACATCATGCGCATACCGAAAGTGGCGGGAATCAATGGTTTCCCGACACGGATGGAGACGATCACTCCAGTGTTGCCTGCGAGCATTTTTGCCACGCTCACGCCGTTGCACTGACTGAACAGCTCTCATTCGAAGAGCTGTTGAAGTTCAATACGCTTGTGCCCTTACTTCCGGCGTGTACGATCGCGTACGACACCGCACCGCCAACACCTCCGCCAAACCTCTAGGTCCTGACCTCTCGTTGTCGCATTGGCCGATTCAAGCGGCTGGTGCTGTATTTGCGTTACAGGACCCGAATTATGTCTACGAATACCCGTGGAACCGTCATGTTACTGGCGGCCCTAATCCTGATTGGCGACGGCCGGGCGGTGGCCGCCGAATCCGATGGCGAAGCGCCGGCACCGATCAAGAGCGATTCCTCATTGGCAGCATTTGTGCGTGCAGTGGTCGACTCCAATCCGCAAGTCAATTCAGCGCGGGCCGCGCTCGATGCCAGCGCTGCACTGTACAGGGCGGCAGGGAGGCCTATCTACAATCCCGAGCTCGAGTTCGAAGTGGAGGATGCCAGCTCAAAAACACGTGCGCTGGGAATAAGCCAGACCGTCGACTGGGGAGGCAAACGCGATGCGCGCACTGCGGTTGCAGAATCAGAACGGCGCACCATCGAGGCCGAATACCTTGCCCTGCGATGGCAGCTTGCAAATGAGTTGCTGTCGGGTCTTGCCAGTTATCAAACGGAGTCGGCACGTCTCGATCTGGCCCAGGCCCGGCTCGCGGCAATGCAGGACTTTGCCGCGCTCTCCAAGCGCCGCTTTGATGCCGGCGACATCAATCAGATCGAACTGGATCTGGCCACACTTGCCTACGCTGACGCCCGCATTCAAAAGGCTACCGCGGCGTCCAATGTCGCTGAGGCCAGTCAAACGGTCGGCAGTCTTGCCGTCAACTCGCCGGCCTCCGAATGGCCGAGTTTCAGCGCTGAATTACCGCGGTTACCTGCGACCGCAGAGAACCCGCAGGATCTGGTCATGACATTGCCGCAGGTTCGTGCTGCAAGTTTCCGTGCTGCCGCGGCGGCAGATCGGGTCGAGTTGCGCAGGCGCGAGCGCCGCCTGGACCCGACGCTCAGCGTGATGGGTGGCAAAGAGGATGACGACACGCTGATCGGCTTGAACGTCACGATTCCACTGCCGGTCAGAAACCGATTCAACCACGAGGTCACGGCTGCAGTGGCGGAACTGGGCCGGGCGCAACAAGCATCAAGAGATGTGTCACGGCGCGCGTATACGCGATTGCTTGGGGCGCAGGAGCGTTACCAGGTGTCGCACGAAGCCTGGGGTGACTGGGAAAAAACCGGCGCACTCAGCCTGCAACGCCAGGGCGATCTATTGCGGCGTTTGTGGGAGGCCGGCGAGATCGACACCACGGACTACCTGGTGCAGCTAACGCTGACCATGAACACGCGGGAGAGCGCGCTTGACCTGCGGGAAGCCATGTGGCGTGCCTGGTTCGAATGGCTTGTGGCCTCGGGCCAGATCGATCAGTGGATCGGGCCGGGAGAAACGCCATGACGCAGCGATTCCACGCGCAGAACACGGAGACTCATTCGATGAACAATTTTGCGACTTGGGTCGCCATGGCGCTATTCATGGCAAGTACCGTCGCGGCCGCTCAGGAGGACGAGCATGGCCACGAGGCCGAGGAAGCTGTCATGGTTGAAATGACCGCGGACGAACGAGAGGCGACGGGGGTCCGTATTGCTGTGGCAGACATGCGCGTGCTCAGCGAACAGGTAAGGATGCCCGCCGAAGTCGTCATTGACGCCTATCAATCGGCAATCGTTACCACCCGAATTACAGCCCAGGTTGTCGCACGGCATGTCAATCTCGGTGATGTCGTTGAAACCGGCAAGCCGCTGCTGACCTTGTCCAGTGTCGCCATGGCCGAAGCGCAGGGCGAACTGCTGATCGCCGATCGTGAGTGGCAACGCGTGCGAAAGCTTGGCAAAGAAGCAGTTTCCGAGCGGCGATATACCGAAGCCCAGATCGGGCAGCGCCAGGCATTGGCCAAAGTGCAGGCCTACGGGATGACGGCCAACCAGGCGGACAGGCTCCTGCTATCCGGCGACGCCGCGCTGGCTACCGGTGAATTCGATCTGCTCGCGCCGCAACAGGGAACCATTCTTCAGGACAATTTCATTGTCGGTGAGCTCATCGAACCCGGTCGTGTGCTCTTCGGCATCAGTGATGAATCGGTGCTGTGGGTCGAGGCTAGCATGGTGCCGAGTGATCTCACACGGTTCGAAATTGGAATGCCGGCGCGCGTATCGCACAGTGGCGATCACTGGATCGACGGACGCGTTATCCAGCTGCACCATCAACTCGATGAGACTACCCGACGCCAGGGCCTGCGCATCGAGGTCGATAACTCGGACGATCATCTGCATCCGGGTCAGTTTGTCGAGGCCGAGATCAGCACCGGCGAAGGGCCGACCGTGCTCGCGGTTCCCGACGATGCCATCACGCTGATCGAGGGCAAGCCTGCTGTCTTCAAATTGGAGGATGGCCGCGAATTTCACCCGCAGGCGATCGACACCGGGGCTTCTGCCGGCGGCTGGACCGAGGTGCGTTCGGGGCTGGCGGCGGGCGAGGAGATTGCCGTTGAGGGCGTTTTCGTACTGAAGTCATTGTTGCTCAAAGCATCGCTCGGCGAAGGCCACGCGCATTAGGAGCCGAACATGTTGAATAGCCTGGTTGAAGCTTCACTGAGGTACAAATTCCTGGTGTTGATCGTGTTTGGCGTCGTGGCATTCCTCGGTTGGCGCGCCGTCGTGACCGTACCGATCGACGCCTTTCCCGACGTCACGCCGGCGCAGGTGAACATCTATACCGAATCGCCGGGACTTGCGGCCGAAGATATCGAGCAGTTGCTGACCTTTCCGATCGAGTCCGGCATGGCGGGTTTGCCGAAGGTCCAGCAGATACGTTCGGTAAGTCTGTTCGGACTCTCCTACGTTGCTGTCTACTTCGAAGATGACATGGACATCTACTTCGCGAGGCGCCTGGTCATGGAGAGGTTGCAGGAAGTCGGCGACCGAATTCCGGCCGGCTACGGCACGCCCGCGATGGGACCCAACACCTCCGGCCTTGGCCAGGTGTTCTGGTACACACTGGAACGCGCCGACGAAAACCTGAATGTAGCGATTACCGACATGGATTTGCGGACGCTGCACGACTGGACCGTACGACTGATCCTGCGAACGGCGCCAGGCGTCGATGATGTCACCTCATGGGGTGGTCAGGAACGCCAGTTTCAGGTGATCATCGATCCGCTCAACCTGATCAAGTTCGCGCTGACCTTCAAAGACGTGATGGAAGTGATCGAGACCAACAATCGCCAGGTCGGTGGCCAATACATCAATATGGGAGCCGAGCAGTACCTGGTGCGTGGACTCGGGCTGGTCGAGAACGAGCAGGACATCGGGGCGATGGTCATAAAGGTTCAAGACGGTGCCCCGGTTTATTTGCGTGACATCGCGTCGATCGAGCAAGGACCGGCGCTGAGATTCGGTGCGGTCACCCGGGACGGCAAGGAAGTAGTTCTGGGCATGGCGCTGTCGCGCATCGGCGAGAATGCAGCGAATGTGGTTGCCGCCGTGAAAGACAAGGTTGCGATCGTCAACGATGCGCTGCCGGACGGGGTCGTGTTGCAACCAGTCTACGAGCGCACCGACCTCGTCGATAAGGCAGTCAGTACTGCAGTGATGGCACTGATTGAAGGCTCGATCCTGGTCGCCATTGTATTGTTCCTGTTCCTTGGAGAAATACGTTCGGCACTGGTTGTGATAACCGCCTTGCCGCTGGCGATGCTGATTGCGTTCATTTTCATGGGTGAAGCCGGACTGTCTGCCAACCTGATGTCGCTGGCGGGCCTCGCGGTCGGAATCGGAATGATGGTCGATGGCGCCGTGGTCATGGTCGAAAACGCATTCCGCATTATGGCTGAACGCATGGAGTCGGGGAGGCCGGTCGACCGCAGCAGTGCGGTGCTCGCCGCCGCCCGCGAGGTGGCCAATCCGATTGCCTTTGCCATCACCATCATCGTGGTCGTGTTCGTGCCGCTGTTCGCACTTGAAGGCCTTGAAGGTAAACTCTTCAAGCCGATGGCGTTCACGATCAGCTACGCTATGGCCGGGTCCCTGCTGCTGACCTTGACCGTAATTCCTGTACTTGCGGCATTGATTCTGAAGCCCAAAGAAGAGCGGGACACGCTGCTGGTCCGTGTGATCAAGGCGCGATACCTGCCGATACTCGAATGGTCGCTGGCCAACAAGGTCAGGGTAGTTGCGTCGGCGGTGACTTTGCTGCTGGTCAGCCTGGCGCTGTTTCCATTCCTTGGCAAAGAGTTCATGCCGACTTTACAGGAAGGGTCGATCATGTGGCGCGTAACCTCGATACCGTCGGCGTCACTCGATCAATCGATCAAGATCTCCAAGGATATCGAAAACGCCTTGTCACGTTTTCCGGAAGTCAAGACGACGGTGGCGATGATAGGGCGTGCCGAAAAGGGGGAGACCGCCGACGTCAACTATATGGAGATCTACACCGAGCTTTATCCGGAACGGGACTGGCCGGAAAAGCGATCGGTGCCGGAGCTTGCGGACGAAATGCGGGAAGTGCTGGAGCGGGTCGTTCCAACGGCCGTAGTGGCTTTCACACAGCCGATTCAGATGCGGGTCGAAGAGCTGATCTCCGGCGTGCGCGCGACGCTGGCGGTAAAAATATACGGCGAAGACCTGGTCGAACTCGATCAGCTCAGCGAGCGAATCAAGGACGCGGTGGCGAGCGTTCCTGGCGTGGCCGATCTGTCACTGGAGGCCAATGTCGGCAAGCCCCAGATACGGATCAAGGTGAATCGCAATCAGTTGGCCCGCTACGGACTGAATGCGGACGAAGTCTTGTCCGTCGTGCGCACCGGCATTGGTAATGAGCCGGTATCGACTCTGATCGAGGGCGTACGCCGTTTCGACATCACGGCGCGAATCAACGATGCTTCAAAGGAATCCGTCCATGCGATTCAGCGTATACCGATACGCACCGGATCAGGCGCGGTCGTGCCATTGTCCGCCGTCGCCGATGTCACGGTCGCCGAAGGCTACTCGTTCGTGCGCCGCGAACAGCTCCAGCGCTATGCGGTGATTCAAATGGACGTCCGTGGTCGTGATGTTGACGGCTTCGTGCAGGAGGCGAACGAAGTCATTGAGTCCACCGTTGACATGCCAGCCGGTTACTGGATCGAGTGGGGCGGTGCTTTCGAGAATCAGCAACGCGCACTCGCGCGCTTGTCCGTCATCGTGCCCTTGACGATATTCTTTATTTTCGTGCTGCTGTACACAGCGTTCAATTCGACCAAGTTCGCCACAATGATCATAGCCAACGTTCCGTTTGCCACCATTGGCGGCGTTATTGCCCTGTTCATCAGCGGACAGTATGTGTCGGTACCGTCCGTGATCGGTTTTATCGCGGTTTTCGGCGTTGCCATGCTGAACGGCATCGTGATGCTGAGCTTCATCAACGAACTGCGCGATAAAGGCATGTCCGTCAGCGAAGCCGTACGCAAAGGCGCGGAGATGCGTTTGCGGCCGGTGCTGATGACCGCAAGTGTCGCTATTCTTGGCCTGATACCGATGCTGCTGTCGTCTGGCGTTGGCGCCGAGACACAACGACCTCTTGCATCGGTTGTGGTCGGCGGACTGATCACGTCCACCTTGCTGACATTGGTACTTTTGCCTGTGATTTACGAATGGTCAGAGACCCGGAAGGAGCGTTCGCCATGACTATCAGGGAAATCAAAGCGTATATACACCGGAACCGGATTGCGGACGTTGTCAACGCGCTTGCTGAGGCAGGTTTTTCCAACCTTAGCG
>JAHKKM010000150.1 GCA_020027645.1 Pseudomonadota bacterium | reverse complement strand
CAGGGAGCGGTCTGGCAGATGAATGCGGAAACAGGTATCGCTGAACGCAGCATCCTGCCGATGAGTCCTCCCAGGCAACCCGAAGCTTGCGGGCGATGCCATTCGCGACGCGCTCCGCTGGCCGCACACTATGAGTATGGTCAGCCCTTGCTGGACACGCATTTGCCGGCCTTGCTGGAAGAAAATCTGTACTTTGCTGACGGTCAGATTCAGGACGAGGTCTACGAATACGCATCGTTCCTGCAGAGCCGCATGTACCAGGCCGGGGTCAGCTGTTCGGATTGCCATGATCCGCACAGTGCTGTGTTGAAGACGGCGGGGGCGGTGAACGGGTCGGTGAGTTCGGTCTGTTCGACCTGCCACCTCCCGGCAAGATTTGCTACCGACGAACATCAGCGGCATGCAGCAACCGTCGTCGAATGCGTGGATTGCCACATGCCCTCGCGTGTCTACATGGGCGTGGACGATCGCCGCGATCACAGCTTCCGTGTCCCCCGGCCGGACCTGAGCGTTGCAACCGGTTCGCCGAATGCCTGCAACAACTGTCATGCCGACAGGGATGCTGCGTGGGCCGAAGCGGCCGTTCGGCAGTGGTTCGGCGACGGGCACCGGCCACACTTTGCAGTGGCGTTACTCGCGGGCCGTACCCGCCAGGCAGGCGCGAACCGGCTCCTGCTCGAGGTCATCGACGATACTGCGATGCCGGGTATTGCGCGTGCCACGGCACTGACTCTTCTGGCGCCGCCGTTTGACGAACGCGCACTGCAAGGTATTCGGGGAGCAATGACATCAGCGGACGGCCAGTTACGGCTGGCCGCGTTACGCTCGCTCGGAAACATTGCGACGGAGTCTCGCGTCGAACTGGCAGGGCCGATGCTCGCCGATTCGTTACTCTCTGTACGCTTTGAGGCCATGCATGCACTGTCGTCCATGCGAAGCAGCTTGCCGCTGCAACAACAGGAGTTGTTGCGCGGCGTGGAGCGCGACTACATCGCATCGCAACTGTCGATTGCTGATCGGCCCGAGGCGCTGACCAATCTCGCCAACCTTGCCCGCGATGCGGGTGATTCGCAAAAGGCCGACGACTACTTTCGACTCGCCTTGTCGCGCCACCCGAGCGGCGTCGTTGCCCGCGTCAACCTTGCAGACAGTTATGCGCAACAGCAGCGCCACGATGAGGCCGAGCAATTGCTTCGCGCTGGAATCGCAATGAGCGGTGACAATGCCGCCTTGCATCATGCGCTGGGTCTCGCTCTTGCCCGAACGCAACAATACGATGGAGCGCTCAAAGAACTCGAGACAGCCGCAACACTGGACCCGGAGAACAGTCGTTTCATTTTTGTGTACGCCATCGCGCTGAACTCGCTTGGCGGAGCCGAAGAAGCACTGCTGGTGTTACGCAATGCTCGCGAGCGCTTTCCGGCGGATTTCGATATCGGATCGACCCTGGTGACACTGTTGCGCGACTTGGGCCGGCTGGAAGACGCACGGCTTGAGGCCCGCGAATTGCTATCGCGATTTCCGCAGGACCCAAATGCAATGGCGCTGCTGCAGTCGCTGGGCGGTAGCTGAAGCAAGGAAATATCGGCCGCCTTCGCGGGGCGATTTCATGCTTAAATTGCCGCGACGGTCGTGAGAATCGGGAAAACGGTCAGTACAAATGAAATTACGCATCCTGAACAATTCCATACGCATGCGTTTGTCACGCCCGGAGGTCGATCAGGCCGCTGCCGCGGGTATCGTGCGTGGCGTGGTGCAATTTCCTGGCGGTGCCACTTTTGACTACGTCCTGGAGAGTTCCCCTGCCAGCGTCGACTGCAGCGCCACCTTTGCGGACGGAGCACTGACGGTACGATTGCCCCAGGCGGACGTGCAGTCCTGGGCGGAATCTGAAGCGGTCTCGATCGTTGCTGAACAATGGCTCGACGATGGCAGCAAGCTCGGAATCCTGGTCGAGAAGGACTTCGCTTGCCTCGCGCCGCGCGATACCGAGGACGACTCCGACAAATTCCCGCATCCGCAAGGCGGTGAGGAAAATTGCTGATAGCGGTCCATCCCGGAATTCATTACCAGGATTTATCGAGAAGAATAATTGCATGAAGAGCAACCGTTACGCTTCGTTCACACCGGAAACGCTGGCATTCCTCAAGGAATTGTCGCGCAACAACAATCGCGAATGGTTCGCCGCGAACAAACAGCGCTACGAAGAACAGGTGCTTGATGTAGCCCTTGAATTCATCCAGGCCATGCAGACTCCACTGGCAAAAATTGCACCGCACTTCACGGCCGTACCGAAGCGCATGGGTGGCTCCCTGATGCGCGTCTACCGGGATACACGTTTCTCGAAGAACAAGGCACCTTACAAGACGAACATCGGCATCCAGTTCCGTCACGAGAATGCACGGGACGTGCATGCGCCCGGCTATTACCTGCATATCGATTCCGACGAAGTATTCCTCGGCGTCGGCATGTGGCACCCGGATCCGACTGCGCTGGCCGCGGTGCGCCAGCGTATCCACACCAAACAGTCGGAATGGCTGAAGGCGCGCGACGACAGGAAATTTCGCAGCCACTTTGACCTCGGCGGTGAATCGCTGTCGCGGCCTCCCAAAGGAATCAGCAAGGACCATCCGTTGCTCGATGACCTGCGGCGCAAGGACTTCATCGCGATCAAGAATCTCGAGACTAGCGATCCGCTGCATGCGCAGTTCCAAAAGGAGGTTGAATCGGCGTTTGCTGCGGCAACGCCGTTCATGTCGTTTCTGTGCAAGGCTGTCGGCGTGGCTCATTGACGAATGACCTTGCCCGAATGCGGTGCTAGAATCCGCGCGCCACTCGTGCCCCTCCCGCGTCACAGGACCAATTGCAAGGATTGATATGGCAGCATTCAGCGATCCCGCATTCGATGATCACGAACGAGTGACTTTTTGCCGCGATGCGGCGACCGGCCTGAAAGCCATTATCGCGATTCACTCGACGGCGCTCGGTCCTGCGGCCGGCGGTTGCCGACTGTGGAATTACGCATCGGACGATGCCGCGTTGCACGACGTTCTGCGCCTTTCGCAGGGCATGAGCTACAAGAACGCCATGGCTGGGCTGAAATTCGGCGGCGGCAAAGCGGTCATCATGAAAACGCCGGACTTTTCCGGCTCGGATGCGCTGTACGAAAAGTTCGGCGATTTTGTCCAGCAGCTTAACGGCAGTTACGTCACCGCCGAAGATGTGGGGATGAGCGTCCGCATCATGGAGACGATCGCGCGGCGCACGCGCTTCGTCTCCGGTCTGCCACCGAAGGCGGGCCACGCCGGTGGCGATCCGTCGCCGAAAACGGCGTTCGGCATATTCAAGGGCATAGAGGCGGCGGTTCGCTTCAAGCTGGGACGCGAAAGCCTGAAGGGACTGACGGTCGCAGTGCAAGGTGTGGGTAACGTGGGCTACTACCTGTGCCAGTACCTGTCGCAGGCGGGCGCGAAGCTCACGGTCGCCGATATCGATCCGGCGCGTGTCAAGAAGGCCGGAGACGAGTTCGGGGCCAAAGCGGCCGGTCTGGACGATATCCTGACGCAAAAGGTGGATGTGGTTGCGCCCTGTGCGCTCGGTGCCATTCTCACCTCCGAATCAATCCCCAAACTGCGCACGTCCATTGTTGCCGGTGGCGCGAACAACCAACTCGCGACCAGTGCCGATGGCAAACGTCTCGCGGACGCCGGTATTCTTTATGCTCCTGACTACGTCATCAACGGCGGTGGCATCATCAATGTCGCCTGTGAATATTATGGCGGCGTGGACGATGCCGAGGTCATGAACCAGGTCGCGGCGATCGGGCCGCGCCTGACCGGCATATTTGCCGAAGCCAAAAAATCCGGCGAACCGACCAATGTAATCGCCGATCGCATGGCGCGTGACATCATCAGCCGAGCTACCGCGAAACAGGCTGGCAAGAGGTCTTGATCCACTGACGCAAACGAACATCCTCTGGCAACCGGACGAGCAACGTCGCAAGGCCACCGCGATGTATCGCTTCATGCGGGGCCGGTCCTGTTCCTCGTACGATGAGCTCCATCGCTGGTCGATCGGCAACCTGGCCGATTACTGGCAGGCCCACGCCGGATTCTGTGACGTCAATTTCCACAAGGCGGCATCGGCAGTACTGGAACAGCCAGGCGATATGACGACCGCCCGCTGGTTTGTCGGTGCAGAGCTTAATTTTGCGGAACATCTGCTGCGCCATTCGGGGACTCGTCCCGCCATTATTTTCCGTGGCGAGAACGGGGTGAGACGCGAACTCGGTTTTGACGATTTGCGGCGCGAAGTGGCATCGCTGGCAGCCGCCTTGAAATCAGAGGGTGTGAACGAGGGCGACCGGGTTGCCGGATTCCTGCCCAACTGCCCCGAGGCGATCATCGCCATGCTCGCGACAGCCAGCATCGGTGCTGTCTGGTCGTCCTGCTCGCCCGACTTCGGCATCAACGGAGTGGTCGACCGCTTCGGTCAGATCGAACCAAAAGTGCTGTTCTGTGCGGACGGATATTTCTATAACGGCAAACGCTGCGATTCGCTGGCGGCGGTCAGGGGTGTCGTCGCCGTTATCAAGTCCGTGCAGCGCACGGTGGTCGTTCCCTTCACCGGCGACAAACTGAATCTCGACGGTCTGCCGAATGCGCTGGCCTGGCGCGATTTTCGCGCCGCCGACGCCGCGTTGAATTTTGTCACCGTTCCGTTTGCGCACCCGCTTTACGTCATGTATTCCTCCGGTACCACCGGCGTGCCGAAATGCATCGTTCACGGCGCCGGCGGCACCCTGCTGCAACACCTGAAAGAGCATGTGCTGCACTGCGACGTGGTAACGGGCGACCGGCTTTTCTATTTCACGACTTGCGGCTGGATGATGTGGAACTGGCTGGCCAGCGGACTGGCCGCGGGTGCGACGCTGATTCTGTACGATGGATCGCCCTTCCATGAGGACGGACGAATCCTGTGGCGCATCGCCGAGGAGGAGGGCATCAATATTTTCGGCACCAGCGCCAGGTTCATCGCGGCGCAGCAAAAGGCCGGCATCAGGCCTCGCGACGAATTCGACCTGTCGTCACTGAAGTCCGTGCTGTCTACCGGGTCGCCGCTGGCGCCAGCCGGTTTTGATTACGTGTACGACGCCATTGGCAGCGACCTGCAGTTGTCGTCGATTGCGGGTGGAACCGACATCATCAGTTGTTTTGCTGCCGGCAACCCGATCCTGCCGGTACGCCGTGGCGAGCTGCAATGCCTGGCGCTCGGCATGGCAGTGGAAATATTCAACAGCGAAGGCCAGCCGGTCCTGCAGGAGAATGGCGAACTGGTTTGCACCAAGCCGTTTCCTTCAATGCCGGTGGGATTCTGGAATGACCCGAACAACAAGAAGTATCACGCTGCCTATTTCGAACGTTTCCCCGGCGTCTGGGCCCATGGCGACTTCGCCGAGATTACGCCAAGCGGCGGGATGATCATCCACGGACGTTCCGATGCGGTATTGAATCCCGGCGGCGTGAGGATCGGCACTGCGGAGATCTACCGGCAGGTGGAGAAACTCGACGAAATCGTCGAGAGCATTGCCATAGGGCAAAATTGGGACGACGACGTACGAGTCGTACTGTTTGTCGTAATGCGTACCGGACTCGCTCTCGACGATGCACTCCGCAAAAAAATCTGCAAGGTGATACGCGAAAATACTACGCCGCGTCATGTGCCGGCAAAGATCATAGCCGTTCCGGAGATACCGCGGACCATCAGCGGAAAAATAGTGGAACTCGCAGTGCGCTCTGTGGTGCACGGAGAAAAGGTGAAAAATACCGATGCGCTGGCCAATCCGCATGCCTTGCGTCACTTCGCCGATCTGCCGGAGCTGAAGGAATAGTGTGCGCATGAACGACAGGCCTGGAATCGAAGTCAGCTCTGGCATTGTCATGCCCGAGTGGATCGACATCAACAAGCACATGAACGTTGCGTATTACGTGCTGGCACTCGACCGCGGTGTCGATGACCTGTGGGCGCAATTCGGTATTACCAACGACTATATAGAATCCGGGCAGGGCTCCACGTTTGCCGTCGAATGTCACGTTACCTACCAGCAGGAATTGAAGGAGGCGGATCCGTATCGGGTTCGATCGCAGATTCTTGCTTACGATGAGAAACGCATTCATCAATTTCAGTGG
>JAHKKM010000149.1 GCA_020027645.1 Pseudomonadota bacterium | reverse complement strand
GTTCCAGTACAAGCAATACAAGCAGTATTTAAAGCGCAAAGCCCGTCTCCGAAACCAACATCGGGGCCGGGCTTTCTTGTATCCGGCCCAATCAATCAGCCAGTACAACGAATCACGACAGAAACAATGAAGCCACCGTTCGATATAGCAGCAGACCTCGACACCCCGGTATCGGCATACCTGAAGTTGTCGTCACTTGCGCCGCGGTACCTGCTCGAAAGTGTCGAGGGCGGCGAGCGGCTGGCGCGTTATTCCTTTCTGGGTTTCGGCGACGCGCTGGAAATTCGCATGGGGCATGACGGTTTGCGGATCGGCCCGCAGCTTTTGCCTCGACCGGCCGGTCGCGATGAGTACCTCGATGCTCTGCGTGTGGCGCTTGGTGAAGCACCGAGACCATTGCCACAAGTCGATGGCCTGCCGTTTTCCGGCGGACTGGTCGGTGTATCCGGCTACGATGTGGTGCGTCTGTTCGAGCGACTGCCGACAAAGCGGCCGGCGCAAAGCAGGATACCGGATGCCGCTTTTGTCGCAGCATCGTCGGTGCTGGTGTTCGATCACCTGACACGCCGCGTTGCACTGCTGCACGACGGGTCGGAACAGGAGCGCCAGAATCTTCGCAAGGAAGTGATACGCCTGCTGCGCGGGCCCGTTCCTGCAAACGGCAGCAAGGTTCACATAAGTGAAGCGACGGCGGGCATGAGCGAGAAGCAATACGCGGAACGCGTCAAAGCCTGCAAGGAATACATAGCAGCGGGCGATATCTACCAGATTGTCCTTTCGGTGCTCTTCAAGGGCAGAAGCAATGTTGCGCCGTTCGAGGTTTACCGCGCACTACGACTACTCAACCCATCGCCTTACATGTTTTATCTCGACTTTGGCGACCTGCAACTTGCCGGCTCGTCGCCGGAAGCTTTGGTGAAACTGAACGGCAGGCAAGCTTCGCTGCGGCCGATTGCGGGAACCCTGCCACGAGGCGCCACTGCCGCCGAGGATCTGCAAAATGAAGCGGCGTTGCTTGCCGACCCGAAGGAATCGGCCGAGCACGTCATGCTGGTCGATCTTGCGCGGAACGATCTCGGTCGTGTTGCCGTCGCCGGTAGTGTCAGCGTCGATCCGTATCGCGCCATCGAACGCTACAGTCATGTGATGCACATCGTGAGCGGCGTACAGGGTGAACTTGCACCGCAGTACGATGCGTTCGATCTGTTCGCCGCGAGTTTTCCTGCGGGAACACTGGTCGGGGCGCCTAAAGTCCGGGCGATGGAGATCATCGACGAAATGGAGGAGACCGGGCGCGGCCTGTATGCGGGAACCGCCGGCTACTTCGGTGTTGGTGGGGACATGGACCAGGCAATCACGATACGAACCCTGGTTTTCTCCGGAGACGAATACAGCTTTCAGGCCGGTGCAGGAATCGTCGCGGACAGCTCGCCGCAGAAGGAGTATCAGGAAGTGCTGGCAAAGGGCGCGATCCTGCGCAGTGCATTACAGATCGCGGGAGAAGGATTGTGAAAAAGTCACCCGTGAGAATGCTGCTGATCGATAACTATGACTCGTTCACCTATAACCTGGTGCAGGCGTTTGCGGCGCAGGGGGCGGAGGTGCTGGTGTATCGGAACGATGCCATCGATGTTGCGGCGGCCCTGGCACTCGATCCCACTCACCTGGTGATATCGCCGGGGCCCGGGCGGCCGGAAGATGCCGGCGTATCGCTCGAGATGATCGGCGCCTTCAGCAAGCGCATCCCCTTGCTCGGCGTCTGTCTCGGTCACCAGGCACTGGTGCATTATTTCGGCGGCGCTATCGTCCGCGCCGGTCGTTTGATGCATGGCAAGACATCGATGGTAAAGCACGATGGAAGAATGCTGTTTGCCGGTCTGTCGCAACCGTTCGAAGCGGGCCGCTATCACTCGCTGTGCGCGGAGCATGCATCCTTGCCGAAGGAACTGGAACTTACCGCGGAGACCGATCAGGGCGAGATCATGGGCGTACGGCACCGTACGCTGCCGCTCGAGGGCGTGCAATTTCATCCGGAAAGCGTGCTGACTCCGGAAGGTAATCGACTGATGGCCAACTTCCTCAAAATGGGATCTGCATGAGCAGTTCGTTTGCACCGCTGCTGAACCGGCTGCTCGATGGCAAGTCGCTGAGCGAAGCCGAAGCGGGGTCGATCATGCACTCTATGGCATGCGGTGACATGCCGGCCCCGGTCGCCGGTGCACTGCTTGCTGGCCTGCGCGCAAAGGGCGAAACGGCAGACGAAATTCGCGGCTTTGCCACGGCCATGCGGAAGCTCGCCGTGGATCCAGGCATACCAAAAGGAGCACCTACCGTGGACACGGTTGGTACCGGCGGCGACGGATCGGGCAGCCTCAATCTTTCGACTGGCGCTGGCTTGCTCGCCGCAGCCTGTGGCGCGCGAGTCGTCAAGCACGGCAACCGCTCGATTTCGAGCCGATCGGGCAGTGCCGACCTGCTCGAGTGCCTCGGCATACCGCTGCCGCTCGATGGCAAAGCCGCCGTCGCATGCCTGAAGGCAACGAATTTCACGTTCCTGTTTGCGCCGGCCTATCACCCGGCGATGAAAGCGATCATGCCGGTGCGAACCGCACTCGGCGTGCGCACCGTGTTCAATCTGCTCGGGCCGCTGACCAATCCGGCAGCACCGCCGTACCAGCTGATCGGGGCTTTCAGCCTGGCGGCTGCGAAATTGATGGCGGACACACTGGCCGGAATGCCGATCGAGCGCGCGTTCGTGGTGCACGGCGAGCCGGGCTGGGACGAGGCGACGCCGGTTGGCGAGTTCGTATTGTTCGACGTTCGGCCAGGCACGGTAACGGAGACACGCCGCAGCCCGGAGCAATACGGTATGAGCCGTTGTACGCCTGGCGATCTTGCCGGCGGTGACGCCAGCCACAATGCCGCAGAAATCAGGCGGGTGTTCGCTGGCGACGACCGGGGTGCGCATCGCGATGCGTTGCTGATGGGTACATCGCTGGTGCTCGAAGTGATGGGCATGGCGCAGAACGCACGAGAAGGTGTCGAGATGGCGGCCGCCGCGATCGATGACGGTGCAGCAGGCCGGTTTCTCGAAAGACTCGCGCGTCACTTTGCAGGCCGATGAGCGATTTCCTGAAAAAGATGGCGGCTCTGAACATGGCGCGCGTTTCCGCGATACCAGGGAATTTCGCAGCGGCGGATCTCGACATGCCATTGCATGCGCTGCGCCTGCAGGACTTCGATGTCATAGCCGAAATCAAGAACCGCTCACCCTCGGAAGGGCCGCTGGCGCTTGCCGGTGAAGAACGGTGCGTTCGTGCTCGCAACTACGCGCGGGGCGGGGCTGTTGCAATATCGGTGTTGACGGAGCCGTCGGCATTCGGCGGTGAGCTGCAACATTTACGGGACGTAGTCGAGGCATTGTCGGGACTCGATGTGCCGGTGATGCGCAAGGATTTTCTGGTCGATCCCCTGCAAATCCTCGAAGCGCGTGCCGCTGGTGCTAGCGGCGTGCTGCTGATCGCAGCGATGTTGTCCGATGCGGAACTCGGGTCCATGCTCGATTGCGCTTATGAGCATTCGATGTTTGTGTTGCTTGAGGCCTTCGACGACAGCGACCTGAATCGATGTGTAGTGTTGCTCGATAGCGCGAAGCATCTGGCACAGGCAGAAAGGAACAGACTGCTCATCGGGGTCAACACGCGTAACCTGCGTACGTTGGCCGTTCGACCTGACCGCCTGGCGCAATTTGCACCGTTGCTGCCTGCGGATGCGGTGTGCGTTGCAGAGAGCGGCCTGAGATCCGCAGCCGATGCTGCTGCAGCGCGGGAGTTTGGCTACAGGATGGCGCTGGTCGGCACAGCGCTGATGAAGAGCGCGGATCCGGCGGCCTTGATTGCCGGGATGCTGGATGCCGGGCGTGCTGCGGTGATGGCGTGAGCCTGCTGGTGAAAATTTGTGGCATGACCGACCGGCAAGCGGTCGATGCAGCGATCCATGCCGGCGCGGACGCTGTCGGATTCGTCTTCGCCGAATCGCCGCGACGCATTACGCCGGAACAGGCGCGGTCGATTTCAAAAGACATTTCGCCCGGAGTGCTGCGCGTTGCGGTGATGCTGCATCCGGACCATGACGCATGGCAGGAAGTGCTGGATATATTTCAACCGGATGTATTGCAGACCGACGCGACTGACTTTGAAAGTCTCGATGTACCGTCGCGCATCCGTCGCTGGCCGGTCATCCGCGAGGGCGACAGCGTCGATACCGTGCCGTCGCAGTTCGTGTATGAAGGCCGGAACAGCGGTAAAGGCCAAACGATCGACTGGGATCTTGCGGCGCAGCTTGCGCGGCGCGGCCGGATGATCCTTGCCGGAGGCCTGGATGCCGGTAATGTCGGAGCAGCGCTTGCCAGGGTACGGCCTTTCGGTGTCGACGTTTCGAGTGCGGTCGAGTCAGCGCCGGGCCGAAAGGATCCACAGAAGATAAAGGACTTTATCAACGCGGTGCGCACCGCAACTTCAGGAATGAGCGAGTCATGAAATCGGTATTGGAAGCTGCAGAAAAAAAGCGATTGTTGCGCGCATCGATCAGGGGCGAACTGCCGGACAAGCGCGGCCGCTTCGGGCCTTTCGGCGGCCGCTATGTGCCGGAGACACTGGTGCCGGCGTTTGAAAGTCTCGAAGCCGGGATTGCAGAGCATCTGCACAGCGAGGAATTTCAGAATGCGTTTCGACGGGAATTGCGTGAATGGGTGGGCAGGCCGACAGCGCTCACATTTGCGCCGCGCCTGAGCAAAAGCTGGGGAACCGAGGTCTGGCTAAAGCGTGAGGATCTCGCGCATACCGGGGCGCACAAGATCAACAATGCAATAGGGCAGGCGCTGCTGGCCAAGAGACTCGGCGCAAAGCGCGTCATTGCCGAGACCGGGGCCGGGCAGCACGGCGTGGCGGCTGCTGCGGCCTGCGCGCGAGTCGGGCTGCCGTGCCGTGTTTACATGGGAGCGGTCGACATCGAACGGCAGTCACCGAATGTCGATCGCATGCACCGCCTCGGCGCCGAAGTGTTTCCGGTGCAAAGCGGTGACAAGACTTTGCGCGCGGCAATCGACGAAGCGCTGCGCGAATGGGTGTCGGATCCTTCCGGGACTTACTATTTGCTGGGTTCGGCGGTTGGCGCGCACCCCTATCCATATCTCGTGCGCGAATTGCAATCGGTGATCGGTGTCGAGGCACGCGAGCAGATGCTCGAGTTTGCCGGGGAATTACCTGACGCCGCATTTGCCTGTGTCGGCGGCGGCTCGAATGCGATCGGGCTCTTTTATCCGCTGCTCGGTGACGACGTCGAGCTGATCGGCGTGGAAGCGGGCGGCACCGGTCCGGGACTCGGGCAGAATGCCGCCACACTGGCAACCGGCACGCCGGGCGTGTTGCAGGGATCGTATTCGATCGTGCTGCAGGACAGTGACGGCAATGTGCAGGAGACGCACTCGATCTCCGCAGGCCTCGACTACTCGGGCGTCGGACCGGAGCACGCCATGCTGCAAGCGATAGGCCGCGTTACTTATGTCTCTGCCAGCGATGACGAGGCGCTCGAGGCTTTGGAAGAATTGTGCGCCGCCGAAGGCATACTGACGGCGCTGGAAACGGCGCATGCCTATGCAGCGGCGAAGCGCTGGTCGAAAGACAATCCCGGAAAGTGCGTGTTGATCGGTAATTCCGGCCGCGGTGACAAAGACATGCCGACCCTGAAACGGTTTCCACCAAGGACCAGGCGCCATGCAGCCACATGAAAAAATAACGGCAGCCTTGAATGCAGCGAATGAGGCCGGACGCACCGGGCTGGTGGCGTTCGTAACTGCAGGCTACCCGGAGCCGAATCAATTCATTGCGACCCTGGGGACGGTTGCATCAGCGAGCGATGTTGTCGAGATCGGTGTGCCGTTTTCGGATCCGATGGCGGATGGCATGACCATCCAGCGTTCCAGTTTCAAAGCAATCGAAAACGGCGTCACGCTCAAATGGATATTTTCGGAACTGGAACGCAGCGGTAAGGCCATCGGCGCGCCGCTGGTCATGATGTCGTACCTGAATCCGTTGCTGGCCTTTGGTTATGCACGGCTTGCGGAAAAGGCGCTGGCAACCGGCGTCTGCGCCTTTATCGTTCCCGACTTGCCATTCGAGGAAAGCGAGGAACTGAGACTTGCGCTCGATCGGCACGGCATCGGCCTCAT
>JAHKKM010000148.1 GCA_020027645.1 Pseudomonadota bacterium | reverse complement strand
GATCGCGAGGCCGATTAGAGAATCTGCTGTTGTCCGAACTCGTTGCGCGCCCTGGCAGCGGAAAAATTCCCTGGCAAGTCCTTCCCGGCCATAGCCCCACTGCGTAAACCACGTATTGCGTGTCTAGGTCCATACGGCCTAGGTTTGCTCAAGGAGGCCGTCATGCCGCGAAACGCTGTGTCCAGTCCTGCCGTTGCCGTCATTCTTGCCGGCGGGCAGGGTTGCAGGCTCGGCGGCTTGACCCGGCAACGCTGCAAGCCGGCACTGCCGTTTGGCGGCCGTTTTCGCAGTATCGATTTCACCCTGTCGAACTGCCTCAACTCCGGCCTTCGCCGCATCGGCATTGCTACGCAATACCGGTCGGAATCGCTCATTCCGCATGTTCGTCGCCACTGGCTTTCGCGTTCCGATCTGACTTCGCCCGAATCCATCGAGATCTGGCAGGGCGATGGAAACTGCGAACGCCAATACCTGGGCACTGCAGATGCCGTTTACAAAAACCTCGACGCGATCGAGCAGCATGCACCGCGATATGTGCTGGTTCTGGCGGCCGACCACGTTTATCGGATGAATTACGCAGAACTTATCGAGTTTCATCAACAGAGCGGCGCCGATGTGACGATTGCCTGTCAATCGGTGCCGGCCGAGCAGGCCTGCAATTTCGGCATTGTCTCGGTCGAGGGTGACGAGATTTGCGCGTTCAGCGAAAAACCGCAGCGCTTGGCAGCTAGCGCCAATGTCCTGGCGTCGATGGGCGTGTATGTCTTTGACGCGGAGTTGCTGCGCCGGGTTCTTTCGGAAGACGCACACCGGCCAGGGTCGCGGCACGACTTTGGCGGAGATGTCATCCCGGCATGTGTAGTTGCACCTGATATTCGCGTCTGCGCACATCGTTTTCGCGACCCCTGCAGTGGTGGGCCAGGTTACTGGAGTGATATCGGCACAGTCGATGCCTACTGGAGCGCAACCATGGATCTGCTTGCCGGCAATCCGGCACTCGATCCTGACGATCCCAGGTGGCCAATCCGCTCGACCTTTGACCGGGGTCAGGCAAACCGTGTGGAGCCTGGGGACTGTCCCCAGGTGATTTCACAATCACTGGTAGCAGACGATTGCCGAATCGAAGGTGCTGTGATCCGGAGATCGGTCATTTCCAGCGGTGTGAGCATCGGACCCGGGAGCGTCATCGATGACTGCATACTGCTGTCCGGGGCGAAAGTGGGTGCCCATTGCCGGTTACACCGCGTGATCGTAGACGAGGGCATCTCGGTTCCGCATTTTTGTGCGCTGGATGCAAAAACGGGCAGCACATTTGAAGGTTGCGAAATGTCGCCCGGTGGTGTGACGCTCGTTTGCCGGACACCGGTGGTCGCCCGCCTTCCGGATCGCAGGAGTGACGTTGCCGTTGCTTACTCTGGCGGCGAAACCAATGTGCCGTCAAGCGGCCATCGTGGTTACAAGTCGGTCGGGACGTAAAGGTTGAACGCTGCTAGCAAGGCCTTGTACCGGTATCGGTGGCACGCGACGGGAGTTCAACGCGTGTGCAAAAAAAGCCCCTTGCGGGGCTCTTTGAAATGGTGCCGAGAAGAGGACTTGAACCTCCACAGGGTTACCCCTACCAGCACCTGAAGCTGGCGCGTCTACCAATTCCGCCATCTCGGCAGGTTCGAACCGCGTACAATTGCGGCTCTTGCGGGCTGCGCACTGTACTCAACTGCGGCGGAGTCTGTCAATTAATGTGGCCAGCGAATGGAGCTATCAGGCTTGAGAAAAAAAGAGCGAAAACCGTCAATTGAAACGAAGAAGAATTACCAGCACCCGATCCCCGGCCGGGCCGAATTGCTGGCCAAGCTGACCGAAGTCGGACGCCCGCTCAATACGGAGCAGCTCATGACCGAGCTGGGCCTGAAAGGGCAGAAGACCCGCAGTCTGCTGGCAGACCAGCTCCACAAAATGCTTCGCGCCGGGCAGATCATCGAAAACCGCAAAGGTGAGTTCTGCCTTACCCAGAAGCTCGAACTGGTTGCCGGTACCGTTCTCGGACACCGGGATGGATTCGGTTTTGTACGCCGTGACGACAGTGGCGACGATATCTACCTTTCCGCTCGCGAGATGCGAACTGTCTTTGACGGCGACCGCGTTGCTCTGAGAATTGTCGGGTTGGACCGACGTGGACGGGCTGAGGGTCGCGTGGTCGAGGTTCTGGAACGTGGCTTGCGTGAAATCGCCGGCCAATTCATACGTGAACGCGGCATCGGAATTGTCGTTCCTGACAATCCGAAAATTTCCCAGCGTATCCTGATTCCGAAGGAGGAATCAGGATCTGCCAGACCCGGCCAGATGGTCATTGCCGAAATTCTCGATTACCCGACGGACATCGAACAGCCGACCGGGCGAATCATCCGGGTCATCGGCGACCCGGACCAGAAGGGGATTGCGACTGACATTGCCATTCACTCGCATGCGATCCCGAATGAATGGCCAAAATCGGTGCGGGAAGAGGCTACGACATTTGGCAAGGCCATTCCGTCTTCGGCAATCGGCGGCCGACTCGATCTTCGCGACGTTGCGCTGGTAACGATCGACGGCGAAGATGCCCGCGATTTCGACGATGCGGTGTTCTGTGAGCCGGCCGGAAGCGGATGGCGATTGCTGGTTGCTATTGCTGACGTCGCGCATTACGTGCAAGTGGGTTCGCCTATAGACAAGGAAGCAATCAAGAGAGGTACGTCGGTTTATTTCCCGGACCGTGTTGTGCCCATGTTGCCGGAGGTACTGTCGAATGGTCTTTGTTCGCTGAATCCTGCTGTCGATCGCCTGTGCATGGTCTGCGACATGCGAGTCGATGCCGAGGGCGGGGTAACGCGGTCGCACTTTGCCGAAGCCGTCATGCAGTCGCAGGCGCGCCTTACTTACAACGAAGTCGGTGCCTTTCTGGTGGACGGACAAACGAGTGCGATAAGCGCGTCATTGCGGGAGCCCCTGACCAATCTGCACAATTTGTTCAAAGCCTTTCTGCAGGCCAGGCAGCGCCGTGGCGCAATCGAACTCGATATTCCGCAAACACGCATTGCGCTCGACGAAGACGGTACGGTGCGCGAAATAGTTGCCATAGAACGCAATGACGCACACCGCCTTATCGAGGAGTGCATGATTGCAGCCAATGTGCAGGCAGCAAAATTCCTGCGCAAACACCGCATCGCCGGTCTCTATCGTGTTCACGCGAAGCCGGATCCGGACCGCTTTGACGAACTTCGTCAGTACCTGCTGAGCCTCGGCCTCAAAGTCGCGCATCCGGATCATGTCGAGCCGCGTCAATTCAACAAGCTCTTGCAACAGGTCGCCGGCAGGCCTGATTCCCAAGCCATATCGATGGCCATGTTGCGATCGCTGATGCACGCGGAGTACACCCCTGGAAATATCGGTCACTTCGGATTGTCACTCGATGCTTACGCGCACTTCACGTCACCCATACGACGGTATCCGGACCTGCTGGTGCATCGGGCGGTCCGGCACATCCTGCGCAACGGCAAGGCTGGCGGCTACAGCTATGACGGTCCGGCTATGGAAAGGCTTGGTGCGATCTGCTCGGCGCACGAGCGCCGCGCTGAGGAGGCGACAAGGGAAGTCGAGGCCTGGCTGAAATGCCAGTACATGGAAGACAAGGTCGGACAGAATTTCAGCGGTGTCATCACCGGCGTCACCAGCTTCGGTGCGTTCGTGCAAATTCCCGAAATGCTGATCGACGGTCTGGTACATGTAACAAGCCTGGCGAATGACTATTACCATTTCGACGCCGGTTCGCAATCGCTGGTCGGGGAGCGTAGCGGCACGCGCTACAAACTCGGCGATCGGCTGAACGTCACCGTGGCGCGCGTCGATCTCGACACGCGGCGCATCGATTTCAGTCTCGCGGAACAATCCGACAAGACGGCCGGTGCCAAAGTCAGGGGCCGGCACAAAGGGAGCCGGCGGTGACGGGCAGTTCCCGCTATGTTGCCGGTCTCAGAGCCGTCGAACAGTTGATCGGCAGCGACCATGCCCGGATATCGAAACTGTATGCCGAATATCAGTCCGCGAATCCGCGGATCGAAGCGATAATTGCGCAGGCAAACGCACGCGGCATAGAGATCCAGGCAGCGAATCGGGCCAGGTTGCAGCAAATAAGTGGCGAATCCCGCCACCAGGGGATTGTTGCGGAGATCGTGCGCAGCTCGGTAATGGATGAAGCCGGGCTTCGCACGCTCGTCGAAAACCGTTTGTCCGGAGAGTCGTCGCCACCACTCCTTTTACTGGTGCTGGATGGCATCCAGGACCCGCACAACCTCGGTGCCTGCCTGCGAACGGCGGAGGCCGCAGGCGTGCATGCCGTGGTCGCGCCGCGGCACGGTGCTGCCGGGCTTGGACCGACCGTGAGCAAAGTCGCTGCCGGTGCGGCCGAGTGCCTGCCATTTGCCAGCGTGCCAAACCTGGGCCGCGTCCTTGGCTGGCTGGATGAATATGGGGTGCGGTGTGTCGGTACCAGTGACGAGGCCGACCACAGCCTTTTCGACTGCAATCTGACCGGGCCGCTGGCGCTGGTAATGGGTCGCGAGGAGTCTGGCATCAGCAAGGGAGTTCTCGCGCGTTGCCATGAACTGGTCGCTTTGCCGATGCTGGGCTCGGTGTCCAGCCTCAACGTGTCCGTGGCCAGTGGCGTGTGCCTGTACGAGACGTTGCGCCAGCGAGCCGCGGCAAGGCCTGCAAGTAATTGATAAATAAAGAGAACTGAGCCAATCTGACCTGCCACTTGCAGGTCTTGGTCGAGCCGGTCGAAGTCCTGGCCGCTGCCGCGACTTCCATTGTCATCTGCGAAGGGATTGGGTAGGATGCGCCTCCCCGCCAGCTGGCAGGGAATTACCTCTTGCCTCACCGGGAAGCCGGGAGGCTGTAATCCGTAAGGGGATACAATGAGACATTACGAAATCGTGTTTCTGGTTCATCCGGACCAGAGCGAGCAGGTGCCTGCCATGGTGGAACGTTACCAGGCAATGGTCACCGGAACCGGCGGTAAAGTTCACCGCAACGAAGACTGGGGCAGGCGACAGCTTGCACACCCCATCCACAAGGTCCACAAGGCACACTACGTTCTGATGAACGTCGAGTGCAATAATGCCGTCATCGATGAAATGACCAGCGCATTCCGCTTCAACGATGCGGTTTTGCGGCATCTGGTGATGAGCCGTGACGCCGCAGTAACCGAGGCGTCGCCCATGGCGATCGCGGTTGAAGAGGAAAAGGTCCGGGAGCGCGAGTCGCAGCGCCGCCGCGATGCCAAAGCGGCCGCCGAATCGGCAATGCTGGCAGATTCGCGATCGGAAGTTGGCACATTCGACGCCGACGATGCCGACGATGACATGGACGACGATAATGAAGATATCGTCAGCGCAGCGCGCATCGCCTGACGGAGTAAAATGAAATGAGTCGATATTCACGCAGACGCAAATATTGTCGCTTCACTGCCGAAGGCATTGAAGAGATCGATTACAAGGATCTGGCACTGCTCAAGGCTTTTATAACGGAGACAGGCAAGATCGTTCCCAGTCGCATTACCGGCACGAAGGCACATTACCAGCGACAGCTGTCGGCGGCGGTCAAAAGAGCCCGCTACCTGGCGCTGTTGCCGTACACCGACCGGCACTAGGCCGGCAGACCAGAGGCCGGAGACAGGGATAGTGCAACCGGTTGCATCGTGGCTGGTTGCGCGGCCACAAAACGCAGTCCTGGGCCTGGCGGCAACACTGTTGTTGCCATTTGCACAGGTGATAAGCGGTGCGGTCATGGTGCTGCTGGTGTTGCAGCAGGGCCTTAGGACAGCGTTACTGGAGAGTGCAGCTGCGCTGGCGATCCTCGCTGTGGTATCGCTGTTGGTCAATGTACCACTGGCGCAACTGCTGCTGAATGCGCTGGTTACCTGGTTGCCAGTCATGTTGTTGGCGACGGTGATGCTGAGGTCACGCTCACTCACACTCGCATTACAGGTTGCGGCAATTGTTGCGATCGTGGCAACACTGGGATTCTTCCTGGTTCTGGGCGACCCAACGGTCTTCTGGAGCAAGGTTCTGACCAGGCTCGCGGCGTTTTTTGCCGGGCTTGGTTTGCAGGAACAAGCGGAACTGCTGGCAACGCAAACGGCATTGCTGGCACCGCAGATGACCATGGTGGTTGTCAGCGCGAGCTGGTCGATCATCGTGCTGGTGCTT
>JAHKKM010000147.1 GCA_020027645.1 Pseudomonadota bacterium | reverse complement strand
AAATACGAGGACAGTGCCATCGTTTCCCACGACACCATGAATCCATAGGCATCGTCGGCTAACAACACGAAACCCATGCTGGCAAGGAAGACATGGTACTGAACACACAACAACCCTGGTGCGGTCCCTTGGCCTGCCCGAAAATAGCCGGCACCGAAAATGGAAATTCCGGCGGATGCAGCTCCTAACAGGAATAGAAAGACATTGCTGAGTGCATCACGTCGCACGTGGAACGGCAGATCGGGCAAACCGAGCGGCAGCACCTGCTGCTCGACCGGATGAGAGATGGTCGCGATCGCAACGATTGCGAGCAAAAGGCCGCAGAGCGCGCCCAGTGGAAACAGTATGCGGCTGACCAGTACCAGGTTCGTCGGACGCAACATCCCAAGGAAGCCAATGACGCCCCAGGCTGCCAGCAGCGCAAGGCAAATCGGCAAAGGCGCGAGAGGTATCAAAGTCACGGCGGCGACATTAGCTGCTTGTGAGGTGCAGGTGTGCGTTGAATTGTATTTTATTGCTCATCTGATTATCATGCAATGATAATCGGACGAGGCAGTTTCCCATGGCAGCCGAAGAGCGCACTGCGCGCCTGACAGTACTGATCGACCCGCGCAAGAAAGAGCTCTTCGAGCGCCTGTGTGCGGAGGAGGACGCGACCCCATCGCAAGTCGTGCGCCGCCTGATTCGAACCTATATTGAAGAGCGGACCGGCAAACCTTGGACCGCCGAGGCCCCAGTGCAATCCGCGTCGAAGCGCCCGGGACCCCGGGGCTGAAGTGACCCGGCACTGCAGGCACCCTGCAAGTGCTGCTGCATGCCCGGAGTAAAAGCGAACTGCGGTTGGCGCAGTACTGGTGCCGGCACCAGACAAATCGGCAGAACAGCCGATTTGGACGCGCGAAGCGCGCCCGCAGGGTGAGCGCCAGGGACGGCGCGAGTCCACGCGAACCCCAATCAGCCCTGAGTGCAAGAAGTGTCGCTTTTGGTCGGTGCCGATTGATCTTTAGTCCCGCAGCATTGAATCGCGACAGTGCCTTCCCGGGTGATTCCTGCGGCGGGACAAAACTCGGGTCCCGTAGGGGCCCAGAGTTTTGGTGCCGGCACCAGGAGTCGAACCCGGGACCTACTGTTTACAAATCAATTCTGCAATCAAGGAATAATGCGGTCTCCAGCTCGGTTCCTTTAGAAATTTGCCAAGATTTGATCTCCTGGCCACGCGGTGTGCAAGTATATTCTTAGAAGAAATTCGCCTGGCATGCAGGACCAACGACCGTCGAATCCAATCGAAAACCGGATCCGGTAGAAGGCGGTCGGTACACACAACGAATGAATGTTCGGAAATGGACAGGTCACCGGGTCAATCGTTCACAAGCAGGACCGAGAACGGTCCAGATCGAATCTGTCGCGTTTTCGAGATGCAAACCTTCCAGGCCAATCGACGCCGCGTACGCAGACCATTGCCGCACTTTCAACATGTCCGTTGAGAATTGCGCGTCAGACCGGTCGGTGTCTCGGCCGGTATGTCGGTCTCGCGACGCGCGAACGTGGCACGAATGGCTTCGTCCAATTCGCTTTCCTCGATAGGCTGAGAGTTCAGTATGGCCCACAGGTCGTAATAATCCTTCATGCGGCTGTTTACCAGTCCCAACGAAACGAGGGCGTGGAACTTTTCCGCCACGACCGTCGCAGGTGGATAAGCTCGAATGCTGGCGGCCGGCATATCGAGAAGCGTTGGATACTCTACTGTGTAGTCCGATATAGTCATTGCGTCATCGAAGCCAATATCGATGACGATAGGGATTCTCGTCTTGCCGAGCTTGGCGATCGTCTTGAGTCGGATACCGCCGTCTTTGCTGATGCCGAATCGACTGCAGCGTCAGTTCACGGTCAGTGCGCCGAATCAGGCGTGGGTGACCGACATTACCTATATCCGTACTTGGCAAGGTTGGTTGTACCTTGCCGTCGTCATTGACCTGTTCGCGCGCAAGGTCGTTGGCTGGTCGATGAAGCCAACGCTCGCCAAAGAGCTCGTGATGGATGCTTTGCTAATGGCAGTATGGCGACGTCGACCGACGCAACCGGTTATCGTCCATTCTGACCAGGGAACACAATACGGTAGTGACGCCTGGGACCGCTTTTGTGTCTCGCATAACCTCAAACCAAGCATGAGTCGAAGGGGCAACTGTTGGGACAACGCAGTCGCTGAGTCGTTCTTCAGTAGCCTGAAAAAAGAACGAGTGAGGAGGCAAATCTATCGAACCCGCGATCAGGCTCGTTCCGATATCTTCGACTACATAGAAATGTTCTACAATCGAAGTCGCCGGCATAGCCATCTCGGCGATGTCAGTCCCGAGGCATTTGAACAAGCCTCAAAAATGCAGCGGAGGCGTGTCCTTCTGAGTGGGGGAATTCCAGTCTACCAGACCGGGGTAAGTCCACGGCCTTAACTCAACCGTCCGTGGTAGCGGGGTAAAACACGTAACAATAAGGAAGCGTTTAAGCGGCGACCGGGGGATAAAAAAGGTGGCGTTGTTTGGCCAGCAGTGATAGAAGGTGCTTAAGGGGGGTCCATCCATACTGAAGTGTTTGTAACTACCTGCGTGTGCAGATGGTAGCGCTAACACAGGCGAACCCCGGGGGGGGTGTCCATGCAAGATGACACCTAAAGTGCAAAGCTGGAATGACCGGGATGAGGTACTGACATGAACAAAATTCAGCGCGTCGCAGCATTGATATTCACCTACTTATGCTTAATGGTCGGCGCTCAGGCCGCCGACCTTGTTATTCGTGAATTTGAAAAACAGGAACTGACCCCCATTTATTGGTCGGAAGGCGCCAATTTCGGCGACTTTAATCAGGATGGTCATCTGGATGTCGTCAGTGGACCAGACATCTACCTGGGACCCGATTTCAACCACCGTTACGAATTCTATCCGGCGGTGGCGCCGACCAGGCGGAATCCAAATGATCGTTCGTATTACGCTAACAACAATTTCTTTTCATTCGTCTTCGATTTCAATGCGGACGGCTGGCCTGATGTCCTGACGGTGGGCCTTCCCAATACCGAGGCTTACTGGTACCAGAACCCGGGCAAGTCTTTCAGTGGTGCGGCCCCGAACCAGCCGGACCCGCCGGACCAGCCGGAGCACTGGGAGCGCCACTTTGTCATAGACCGTGTCAAAAACGAAGCACCTGTTTTAGGAGACCTTACCGGCGATGGAGTGCCTGAACTGTTGACGGCTTACGGCAAACATTACGGCTATGCCTCGCCGAACCCTGTAGCTCCGACGCTTCCCTGGATCTTTCACCCTATATCCACAAGCGAAGAGGAGATTCATCACTACACCCACGGCATGGGCTACGGGGATGTCGACGGCGACGGACGCAACGACCTTCTGACCGGGGATGGATGGTTGCAACAACCCGCCTCCCTGCAAAACGATCCGGATTGGGCTTTTCACCCTTTCCCATTCGCTGACCGGGCCGGCGGCAAGCCTTTCGATGATTTGAGGGGCGGAGGCCAGATGTTCGCCTATGACGTGAATGGCGACGGGCTCAACGACGTCATCACCAGCCTGGACGCTCACGGTTGGGGCCTGGCCTGGTTTGAACAGGGTCGTACCGGAGAGAAGATCACCTTTCAGGAGCATCTTATTCTGAGCAAGGAGGAGACAAATACCGACAACCCTTATGGGGTTCAATTTTCCGAGCTCCACGCAGTAGAGCTTGTCGACATCGACGGCGACGGCCTGAAGGACATTGTGACCGGAATGACCTACCGGGCTCACGAGTTCAACGACCCCGGGTCCCGAGGGGCCCCGGTGATCTATTATTTCCGGCTCACGCGTCAGGATGGTCAGGTAGAATTCGTTCCTTATCTGATCGACGACAAGGCGGGCATCGGACGGCTGCTGGTAAGCGGAGACATCAATAAAGATGGGCTGATCGATTTGGTGGTTGGCAACAAAAATGGGACTTTTGTCTTTACCCAAAAGGTTCGAAGCGTCGACCGAGAGGAATGGGAGAAGGCTCAGCCTGTCCGCAGCCAGGATTTTGGAAACCGGTAACTGCATAGTCCCGCACCGGGCGTTGCGAGAAAGACAAGGCGGTCGACAATGGGCAAGAGCAGGCAGGCAGTGGCTCGCCGCCATCATGCGCAGGTAACCATCAGCGATGTTGCGGTCCTGGCCGGCTTTTCGCCGATGACTGTATCCCGCGTCATCAATAGCGAGAGCAACGTCCGCGACAGCACGCGCGCTGTGGTTAACGGCGCCATCCGCAAACTCGGCTATTCGCCCAACCGGGCGGCCCGCAGCCTGGCCAGCGCAAGCCAGATGCAGGTCTGCCTGCTGTACGCGAACCCCAGCAGCACGTATTTGAGCGCGACGCTGCTGGGCGCATTGGAGCAGGCTCGCGAGAACGATACGCAGTTGGTCGTCGCCGAATGCGACGGCGAGGCGGATGCGGAGCGGACCATAAAGGATCAACTGAAGGGCGGAATCAGTGGTTTCCTGCTGGTGCCGCCGCTCGCCGATTCGCATGATCTGCTCAATCTGCTCAAAGAGCGCGATGTGCCGACGGTCACAATGGGCCCACAGCTTGTCGGCGAACGTATTTCGTCAGTGATCATCGACGACAGAAGCGCGGCACGCACGATGACCGAATACCTAATCGGGCTCGGTCACCGGCGCATCGGATTCATAACGGGCAACCCGAAGTACCTGGTCAGCAAAGTACGCAAGAGCGGCTATCGCGACGCACTGGAAGCAGCGGGTATAAAGTGGCGCCCGGAACTGGTTGCCACCGGCCGCTTCTCGTATCGCTCCGGACTGGACGCGGCCGACCGCCTGCTCACGCTGCCGGAGATTCCGACGGCAATCTTTGCTAGCAATGACGAGATGGCCGCGGCGACGATTTCCGTCGCCCACCGCCACCAGATCGATGTGCCCGGCGAACTGACAGTGACCGGCTTCGACGACACGCTGCTGGCAACCACGGTTTGGCCGGAGATCACGACGATCCGCCAACCGATCAGCGACATGTCGCATGCGGCCATCGACCTGTTGACGCGCAGTATTCGCGCCAGTCGCGCGGGCGGCGCCACCGAATGCGAGCACCTGACCCTCGACTACAGCCTGATCGAACGTGAAAGCTCAGCGCCACCCGCGCGGCGCGTTCCCCGGGACCGTATCACCTGATTATCAGCGCTGCTCGAGCCGTGTGTGCGGCCCCAGTGTCACGCCGACGAATCCGCCCGTCACGGCCGTGCTGAGCCAGTTTGCCGTCGCGATTCTCGGCCAGCGGCAAGCGCTGCCCATCCTCGTGGCGGCCAGTCACAGCGTCGCGCTATTGCGGCCAGACGGTTCCGTCGATTCATTGCCGATACCTCTTCCACTGTGTCAGTGACGCTCAGCCGGCCGCTATAAATCGGTAGCGCGTCGTCTGCGAATAACGCTCGCCCGGCGCAAGCAGCGTGCCAGGAAAGGCGGGTTGATTGGGTGTATCGGGAAAATGCTGGGGCTCGAGGCACAGGCCACGGTGCGGCGCGAACGGCGGTCCTAGCTTCTGCCCGCCATATACCTGAAGGCCGGGGCACGTTGTCGTCATCCGCAAGCAAAGGTCGCCGTTCGGGCTCTCAAGCTCGGCACAGCCGCCGGACTCGCCCAGAACATAGTTGAAGTCCATACCGCCGGTGCGTACGACAAGCGGGTGCCGCGACCCGATGACATCACGCAGCGCCGCTGGCTGGCGCAGATCCAGTCCGGAACCGATGACATCGAGGAAATCGCCGGTCGGCAGCAGGTCGTCGTTGACCTGCAAAATTTGCCGGCTGGCAATATGCAAGCGATGCCCGAGCACGTCGGTACCGTCAGCCGCGAGATTGAAATAGGCGTGGTTGGTCATGTTTACATGTGTCGGCCGGTCGGTTTCAGCTTCCAGCCTGATCACGAGCTCGCGTTCATCCGTCCAGCGGTACGTGACGCTCGCCTCGAGCGTGCCGGGGTAGCCCTGGTCGCCATCCGCTGACCGCAGCCGAAACCGCGCTGTATCGTCGGGGACCGCCGCATCGATTGACCAGAGCCTGTGGTGAAAGCCGCCCGCACCGCCATGCAGGTGGTTTTCCCCCTCGTTGGCATCGAGCGCATAGTCAACACCACCGAGGTTGAAGTGTGCACCGGCAATGCGGTTGCAGGTACGCCCGACGGTCGCGCCCATGAAGTAAGGGTCGGTAAGGTAACCCGC
>JAHKKM010000299.1 GCA_020027645.1 Pseudomonadota bacterium | reverse complement strand
CCGGAGCATGATTCGCACCGCCTCGGTCACGCCCTGTCGTTCGTAGACCACGGCATTCGCCCAGGCGTCGCCCTTCAGCGTTTGCTCGAGCCGGGCCAGTGAATCTGCAGAGATGTGCATGGCCGCGCGGCGCACGCGGGAGTCGAGTGTCTTGGCGCTTAGGCCCAGTTCTTCGGTGGGAGAGAGCACGGGTTTGGCTGCGGCGTCCGGGTCGAAACCGCAAGCTTGCCGGCTTCGGGGTGGCCGCGGCTATACGTACTTGCGGAAATCGTGGTCAAACCCGTTTTCCGAGCCATTTCCGCTGAATTTTCGTGAAAATTTCCGAAAAATTCGGAAAAATTCGGTTCAACCCCTTTTCCCTCAATTTCGCCAGGCTTGTAGGCGATTGTTTTCACGTCGAAAAAAAATCGACTAGCGCGGCCATACCGGAGAGTATGGCGCACTGATTTCGGCAATCAGCCATGCTGGCTGGGTTGCGCGAGTCTAGTTGTCGCTGAATTTTTACCGGCGTATAGGTATTCGAGATCCGGGGGCAGCGACAACCGAGCGATCATCGCTTGGCCAGGTCAAACAACACCAATTTCCCGGCGCCTTGTTACATCCACTCACGGCAACCACGACGCTTTGTGAGCGTGACATTGATAGTCCTACGATTCGGAGGATTTCCAAAATGAATAAAACCAATAGAGTCCGCTGGTCCACGGCAACATTCCTTGCCGTCGTGCTGGCGGCAATGGCTGTACCCGTGCAAGCCACTGGTAGCAGCGGCAGCAGCAGTGCCCAGGTCATCATCGACTGGGACCAGATCGCGCAGCAGAATATCGTCGGCGGGCCCTTCCCGCAGGCGCGTTCTTTCGCCATGGTGAGCATTGCCATGGCCGATGCCGTGGTCGCGGTCCAGGGCAAATACGATCCCTTTTTCGCCAAGTTGAGATTGCCGGTTCCGGACGGAGCGTCGGCGAAGGCGGCTGCCGCGCAGGCGGCACACGATGTACTGGTCGCTTTGGTTCCGGCGAACCAGGCGGCACTCGATGCCGCGTTGGCAACGAGCCTCGAGGGCATCCCGTCGGGCGCTCGCTGGAGTGGCCGATGGGTCGGCAGGAGAGTCGCCGCCAAAATTGTCGCGTGGCGACTGAACGACGGCTTTGCAGCTGCCAATCCGCAACCTCCGGCATTCCTTCCTTCGACGCTGCCGGGTATTTGGCGGCAGGCAGCTTCCGGTCCAGCGCAGTTCTCCGAGATACGCAATGTCGAGCCTTTCGGTTTGCTCTATCCGACGCAGTTCCTGCCGGTGCCACATCCGCAACTGGAAAGCGCCGAATACGCCACCGATTTTAATGATGTGAAAGATGTTGGCAGCGCCACCAGCGCAACCCGGACGCCAGAGCAGACACGCATGGCGCAATTGGTCGCCAATGCCCCCGGGCCGTATTTCAGCGCGACCGGTCTCTTCCGGTTGTGGCACAACATCGCAAGGGATGTGTCGCTCGCGGACGGCATGAGTATGGTCGACACTGCGCGGATGTTCGCGCTGCTCTCTGCCTCGATGTTCGACAGCCTGCAGACCTCGCAGACGAGCAAGTTCGTTTACCGTTTGTGGCGGCCTATAACGGCGGTCGCGGATGCGGGTAACGATAACAATGATGCCACCGAAGCCGTGTCCGGCTGGACGCCTTTGCTCGGTACGCCGCCGTACCCCTCGCATGCAAGCAACGCGGCCTGCATTGGCGCCGGCGCAGCGCAGGCGCTGGGTAACGTGTTCGGAAGCGACAACAAGTCCTTCACTGCAACCTGGTACACCGGCGACTCGCCGCCCAGCTGCACGCAAGTGGCCAACTACATTTACGACAACTACCTGCAGCGCCGATACAAGTCCTGGTAGTTTTTAGCTCTACAAGCATCCGCGGAGGCGCCACGCTTTCGCGGATGTTTTTTTTGAATCGGGGTCAGACCACCATTCATTGAAGTCCGGGTCGGTCTCCTGATTTCAGCTAATGGTGGTCTGACCCCGATTTTCGGAAATGGTGTCAGACACTATTGTCTGTCACGCGTCGTCGTCTGATTTGTGAATCTTGCGATACCGCTCGACCATCTCGTCACTAACGTCGGTTGTGTAGCAGAGCGGTTGTTCGCCGCCGGGTTTGCTATAAGCGCTTACGCCGCCACAAGGGCGACCATTGCGCATGACGTTATAGGGGCAGGGGCAGGGCCCATCGTATGTGGCTATCGATTGCTCGACCAGGATAGTTCTGATTTCTTCGTCCGACAGTTTCTCGGCGCGGCTCGCGTGCGCGTAGAGCAGGAAGACCAGCAGCAGGGTTCCGATACGCATAGGCAATACCGACCGGGACTGACAAGAAGCTTGTCACAGGATGAGTGTGCAGATTCTCAGTCGCGCTGAGCGTCAAACCCATCGGCTGATTCACAGAATCCACAATTGGTGCCATCAGACATGGGTCGAACCAGAATCGGGGTCAGACCACCATTAATCCAATTTCAACTCGGACTCGCGATTCCAGCTAATGGTGGTCTGACCCCGATTTTGAATTGACAGCCCACGGTCGCCGCGAGCATATTGCTGGGGTTGGCCGACGGCCCTGCTGTTGCCGTTTCGGCTTGGCTCCACGCGCCATGATTCGCAATAAAAAGAAGCAATAACAGCGATCAGGAGGGCACTTCCATGCTCCATGCCGTCGCGTGCAATTGCCGCGTGAACACACGATTCATACCGGCGTCCATCGCCTCGTTGCTGGTGTCGTTGTTGCTCAGTGCCCGCCCGACCACCGTCCGTGAAAGCGGGGAAGCGGTGACCGGTACCGTGGTCACGACCAACGCCGAAGAAATAACCATTGCGGAGGTCGAGTACGTCGACGGTTTTCCGAATGGCCGCATGCGCGAGTGGTACAACGACGGCAAGGAGAAATCCGATCGCGTGGTGCGCTACGTCGATCGCGGATCGAACATCGGCGGATTTCTCGAATCCGTCGGCGATGACAAGTACTGGTGCGAGAACGGCACCTTGCGCTCCGACCTGCCGCGCGATTCGGATGGCAAGGCCATCGGCACGCACAAGACCTGGGACTGCGACGGCAACCTGACCTCGGAGGCCGAGATGCCGGAAGGCCCGTTCCACCAGTGGCATGTGCTGGAAGGCGGCGAGCGGATCCTGGCCGAGGAAGGACAGCGAAATGCAGAGGGTCAGCTGGAGGGCGAGCACACGTTCTATGACGCCAAGGGCGCGGTGGTGCAGTCCGAGAACTGGAAAGACGGAAAAATGCACGGTGAGTACAAGCGCCTGAACCCGGATGGCAGCGTGTACGAGGCTGGCACCTACGCGAACGGGGAGAAGGCCGGCACCTGGATGCAGTCCTTCGGCGGTGACGTGTATCGCGTGTGGGATTACGACCCGGCGAATTTCACCAAGCAGGAGTATGTGTCGCCATTCATGCAGGCCGCTGGTATTCCGGAGACTACCGAAGGGGGCGGAGTACTCGGCAATTACGTGGTCGATGCCGACAAGATGCGTTACTACGTGACGCAGGGCCTGGTCGACGTGAAAAAGAAATTCAATGTCGATGTGCGCAGCAACTACCAGACCTTCCAGTCGCACATCTGGACCTATCCTTTTATTCAGGCCTCCAGGGATGCGTTGCCGGTGTTACTGGAACTTGGCGCCGATCCGAAGGCTATCGACTCGAACCTGCGGACGCGACTGCACTATTGCATCGAGTCGTTGTATCAACACATTTGTACGCCGGATGACATCAAGTCGCTGATTGCGCTTGGTATCGACGTGAAACAAGCGGATGTTCGCGGCTATACCGCGTTGCATCGCCTGATGAACTATTACATGGTGCCGGATGAGAACAGTCCCTACGGGGCGAAGCGGTTGGCGCAGCGCCGGGACCTCGAGCCGATGATCCGTACGCTGGTCGATGCCGGAGCCGATCCGGACGCGCAGGCCTACGATGGCACGACGGCAACGATTCTTGCGCTACGCGCGAACATGTATGACGTGGCCGAAGCGCTGCTGGAGCTCAGCAAGAAGCCGGGCCAGCTCGACAAAGAGGGCCTGAACGTCATTCACCATGCTTTCATGGTGCCGGGATTGAACCAGGTGCGCCTCGACCTGCCCGATGACCGCAAGGCTTTCATCGAGAAGGCTGCCAGGATGGGCGTGGATCCGGCGCAGCCCATGGGTGGCGGTGACACACTGATCGACATCGCCGAACAGAACGGGGCGATTGAGCTCGCGCAATTCCTGCGGCTACTCAAAACCTGAACCAAGAATTCTTCCAAGGAGATCGTGATGCGTGTTTCCGATTCGCTGAATGCTGCACTGTGTGTGCCGCTGATCCTGCTGTTGTGCGCGGCCTGCGGCGGCCCGCCCGAACCCTCCGGCCGTTATTCGCTGAATTTCCAGGGCGACGAGCTGAGCCTCGATTTCAAGGGCGACGGCAAGGTGGTGTCGTCGATGACCGAGAGCGGGGAAACAAAAAGCGTGGACTGCAAGTACTCTGTCAACGACGAGAAAATCGGAGTGACTTGTCCCACT
>JAHKKM010000033.1 GCA_020027645.1 Pseudomonadota bacterium | reverse complement strand
GGAGCCGGCGCCACGCAAGGGGAACCTGGTTGCGCGATACCGGGGCCGCAACACCGGCCGCAAGCCGCTATTACTGCTCGCGCACATCGATGTAGTAGAAGCCAATCCTGAGGACTGGACCCTGGATCCTTTCACCTTCACGGAACAGGATGGCTACTATTACGGCCGCGGCACCCTGGACGACAAGGACGAAGCAGCAATCCACATTGCTACGCTTATTCGCCTGACGGATGAAGGCTTCCAGCCCGATCGCGACATCATCGTGGCTCTGACCGCAGACGAGGAAGGCGGTCCGAACAACGGGGTGCAATGGCTGCTGGCGCAGCACCCTGACCTTATTGATGCCGAATACGCACTGAATGAAGGTGGCGGCAGTGCGATGAAAGACGGCGTGCGAATTTCCAACGGCGTACAAGCCAGTGAAAAGGTGTACCAGAGTTTCAGGCTGGTGGTGACGAATCCGGGCGGGCACAGCTCGCTGCCGGTACGCGACAATGCAATCTACCGGCTTGCCGATGCTCTCGGCCGAATCCGCGATTACGATTTCCCGGTGGTGCTCAATGAAGTGACCACGGCATTTTTCGAACGATCCGCTGCATTGCAGACAGGAGAACTTGCAACGTCGATGCTCGGTGTTTTGCAGAATCCGCCGGATCCCGCAGCGATCGCATTCCTTTCCCGCACCCCGTTTTATAATTCGCGTCTGCGCACGACCTGTGTGGCAACGATGCTGGAAGGCGGACACGCCGATAATGCCCTGCCACAACGCGCCCAGGCTACGGTGAATTGCCGTGTGCTGCCCGGTGAATCGATCGACAGCGTGCAAAAGACGCTGGAGACAGTCATCGGCGATGACCAGGTGGTCATCAGCCGCATCAACAGTGCGAACCCATCACCTCCGTCGCCGCTGACCGCCGAGGTGCTGGGCCCGATCGAACAGATAACCGAAGCCATGTGGCCGGGCGTGCCAGTGCTGCCAATGATGAGCACCGGTGCCACCGACGGACTTTATTTGCGAAATGCCGGCATACCTGTATACGGAGTGTCCGGCCTGTTCAACGAAATCGACGATAACCGCGCGCACGGTCAAAACGAACGTGTCCGCAGCGACGTGTTCTTCGAGGGCCAGGAATTCCTCTACCGGCTGACCAAGGCATTGTCGCAATCTGACACTGAGTGAGCACGCAGCCATGAACAGGATCATCGGCTTCACCTTCTTTCTGCTGCTGCTTGCTGCAGTTGCCTTCATCACCCTGAAGGACATGAAACCGATCGCCAACAGCAAAGCCGACACACCGATCACCGGGACCGACTGGCGGCCGGTATCCATCGGCGACCAGCTTGTTGCCGATGACACGAGATTGCACCTGCGTTTCGAGTCCGACGGAAAACTGAATGGAAACGGCGGGTGCAACAGTTTCTTTGGCAGTTACACGCTCGGCGAGTCCGGCATCGACATCGGCTCGATTGGCGCTACGCGGATGGCTTGTCCACAACCACAAATGGATCTCGAAGCCGAGTTCTTTCTGGCTCTCGAGAAGGCGGAAAAGATCGAAAGCCGTGCAAATCGCCTGGTTCTTTCGGACGGTGCCGGTGTCGAACTCGCGGTGTTCGCAGCGGCTGTTGCGGTACAGGCAGAGCTGCCCTGATGCTGCAATGGCGGCCTGTTGCCGGCCTTGCCGATCTGCGTTAACGTGCCGCCCGCAACCCCACTGACCAACAGGAACCAATGATGTCCATGCAGAAAATTACGGCGGCACTGCTGATCGCCACCATGCCGCTTCAGTTACAGGCCCAGACCGAGGACCTCGACATGGGTGCGCTGAACAGTGCCATTGCCGCGCAACGCCAGATTTCCGAAACGCAGCGCCAGCTGCTTGTCGCAGAAAACCTGAGCCTCGCCGAGACTGAAAGCATCAACTTCTGGCCCGTCTATCGCGAGTACCGCAGCGAAGTCAGCAAACTCGATGACCGAGCGGTAACCCTGCTGACCCGGTATGCGGAGGAGTACCTCACTTTGTCTGATGACGAGGCACTCACCTTGCTCAAGGATTCCATGAAACTGGACTCGGATCGCGAGAAACTGAAGCAGCGCTATGTGTCGAAGTTCAAGAAAGTCCTGCCCGGCGTCAAGATTGCTCGCTACATGCAGATCGAAATCAGGCTGGACACGATTGCCAGGCTGAAGCTGCAAACAGCCATTCCTCTTGCGATGTAAGCACAAGCAGGATTGCGCAAATTCTGAAAAAGCCGGTGATAGAAACGCCAGTGACGGATACGCCAGTGACGTATATCACCGGCGTTTCTTCAATGCATCAGCCAAAGTGCCGCTTTGTCAGCGCGGCATTGTCCACCTGCACGACTGCCTCATCGAGCAGCTCCTTGTAGCAAGCCTGGCTGGCTCGAAGCGCTTTCAGTGACCCGGCCTCGCGCAGCGTTGAAGGCCCGCACGCTTCAGCAGCCGCCGACCGCATCCGTTGATACAGCCGCTCGATTCCTGCTTCGTGGTTAAGATCCAGGTCAGCAAAGGACACGTTCATCTGCACCTCTTCAAGCGCCGACTTTGGCGTGGCAGCGAGAGCAAAGGCCGGAACACACATTGCCAGCAATACAAGCAGACCAATCCGTTTGCTGTTTTTCACTAACTCTTTCATTTGATTACCTCTCCATTTTCAGATGCCATTTGCGACCTTACCCGTTGGTCACTTCACGCGTGGCGCCGACGTCCCTGTACTTGTAGTTATCAATTGACCAGTATGCATTGGATGCAGGGCCGGCCCGATTGGTTGCACTTCGGCCAAAAGAATGCAATCTGCAAGGCAAAGCTCATGGAACCGGCACGAGTGTGGCAAGTCCAATGTCGCTGTCTTCGGCGAAACAAGTTTGCCGGGTTCGCGCATCGAGATAGAATCGCGGACCGTTACCATTGCACTGGCCAGTCTGACTTATGATTAATGATCGCGGATTTCGAGTTTTTGTGCGCGCCACTGTACTTGCAGGCCTGATGGCTGGCTCGCCGCACGCCGCAGCCCAGCGGACACCTGCGTTGTTCGAGATCGAGGACACGGATCGTTCCTTTCCTGCTCTGCTGCTGTTTCCGGATGTTGCCGGAGACTTTTCCATCATGATGCTTTGCGCCAGCCAGATCGAAACCTCAGGCAAAATGAAGGAGACCTCCTGCATGATCCGGAATAACGGAGAGGCGGTATTCGGCGATGTAATACAAAAGGCAGCAAAAAAGGCCCGCGTGGCCCCTGCATCGATCGACGGCAAGGAGCAAAAGGTTTATCTGCAATTTCGCGTGGAGTTCATCAAGGAAGGGGACGCCAAGAAGATCCGCGTCTATGCCAACACAGGTGATGCGGAAAACGTCGACGCCTACGGCGACGATTACGTTGCCGCGCAACGCGTCATCGGCAAGGAGCCGTGGATGAAAGTGTGCCCGGCGCGAGCGCAATATGGACTCACCGTTAGAGCCCACGTCAGTGTCGAGGGCGTGGGAAGCAATGTCAGCATGCAACATGGCTTCGGTATCGTGCCGACCGGTACCTGCCAGCAAGCGATTGTCCAGACTATCGAGAGCAGCCTGTTTACTCCAGCCATGATCGAAAACGAGCCGGTGCCCTCTGCCTATGTCGAGCCTTTTGGCAATTGAATCCTGCCGCAGCACGCATGACCGTGTGCCGGGTCAACCGCAGGCGGGTCGCCCGAGTTCCGGTGGCAACAAAGCCTCGATTCGTTGCATGACATCGAGTCGATGCACAAGGTCGTGAATGTAGTCCAGCCTGTCGGTTTCGAGAATCAATACATCACTGCTGTTGTATCGGCCGATCCAGTCTTCGTACAGGCGCTCGAGTCGCTTGAGGTAAGCAGGCGGTACATCTTTTTCGATGGCACGGCCGCGCAGTGAAATGCGCTTGCGCAATGTCCGCATCGAGCAACGCAGGTAGATCATAAGGTCCGGCGGTTTGATGGCATTGAGAATCGACTGGTAAAAGCCCCAGTACGTGCGCCAATCCCGGTCATCCATGCGTTTCATTTCGTGCAGCGCCGTCGCAAAAATCTCCGCGTCCTCGAAAATTGTCCGGTCCAGCACCACGACGCCCGGTGTCTTGTCGAGTTCCTGGTGCAGCCGGAACTTATTGCTCAGGAAATACAGCTGTGAATGAAACGACCAGCGTCGCATATCGCTGTAGAAGTCCGGCAGGTAGGGATTGTTCTCATTGGGCTCGTAGAATGGCGCAATGCCATAGGTCCGGCAGAGAAATTCCACCAGTGTCGATTTGCCGGAACCCATGTTGCCTGCAATGGCTATGGAGCGCTTCATGTCCGCTCAACCTGACACCGGTACCGCGAGTACTTACGACAGCCGGCCGTCGTTTTCAGGGATTCGCCTCATGCACGATTTTGCCGCCGACAACCGTCGTCAGCACTGTTACATCCTTGATTCTGTCAGCATCCATGGTGAGCAGGTTGTCTGACAGGACCACGAAGTCGGCGAGTTTGCCAACCGTGATGGTTCCCTTGATATCCTCTTCGAAGGCCGCGTACGCCGTGTTCAGCGTGTACGCCTGAATGGCTTCCTCAATCGTAATTTTTTCCTGCGGAAACCAGCCGCCTTCCGGTTGGCCTAACAGGGTCTTGCGGGTGACAGCGGCATACAGCCCCAGCATCGGGTTCAGGTAATAGCGCGAAGCGTTGGTGCCGGGTGAATCGGAGCCGAAGCTCAGGACGGCGCCCGAATCCCAGATTCTGCGAAAGGCGTAAGCACCGCGCGATCGCTCGTGACCGATACGTTCTTCCATCCAGCGCATATCGTCGGAAGTGTGGAAGGGCTGCATCTCCGCCACAATTTTCAACTCGCCTGCGCGTTTGATGTCTCTGTCTGTCATTACCTGCGCATGCACCAGGCGAAAGCGTCGGTCCTTGTCCCCGTTCTTGGCAATAATGCGTTCCAGCATATCCAGCAGGTATCCGTTCGCCTCATCGCCGATCGCGTGTACGCTCAGCTGGATATTGGCGGCATCGGCCTGCAGCGCCAATCGTTCAAGCCGGCTTTGCATTTCTTCCGGATTGTCCGGGCTGCGCTCGAAGGGAAACATGATGTCGCGCCAGATGCCCCGACTGGCGGGATTGTTCGTGTACGGTTCATAAAAGCGTGCAGAGCTGTTGCCCATGATGCCGTCGATCCAGGCCTTGACCAGCCCGAATCGTAGCCACTCATCACCGAAGCCGATCTGGATGCCGAGGTCTGCCATCGACTGCCATTTATCCAGTGGCGGCCGGTAATAAACGCGCGCGGTCATCAGGCCGGCGTCACGAAGTTCACGGTATATATCCACCTGCACCGGCGCTGATGTGACGTCCGAGTAACTGGTGACGCCGACTTCACGCATGTCCTTCCAGGCAGTGAGCGTCTCCTGGATACGCTGCGCACGTGACGGTTCCGGAATCAGGCTCTCAAACAGCGTGCGAACGTTGTCACGAATCAGCACCGTCGACTCCACCGCGCCTGAAACCGGGTTGAACAACGCACCGGTGGGCTCACCCGAACGGTCTCTTTCGACCGAGATGCCGTCCGGATCCGGTAGTCCCTTGCGAATTCCGGCTCGCTCGAGCGCCACGCTGTTGGCAAGGTATACCTTACGATCGAAACGCCGCACGAGCACCGGGCGATCGCCGGTAAAGGCGTCGATCATGTCCTTGTTCGGCAAGAACAGATTGCCATAGAGATCATCCGGGTTGACCTCCTGCCCGGCCACACCGACCGCACCCTCCGCCCAGGTTTCGTAAGCGGACCAGTCGCCGCCGGTAATCCAGGTACCCGGCGCATAACGCTCGTGTACGTCCCGAATCCTTGCCACAAAAGCGCTTTTGGTCGACACGTCGAGCAGGTTCAGGCCATAAAGCAGTTGACCGGTATCCTCGAAATGCACGTGGTTGTCGTTGAATCCGGGTACCACCAGGCGACCGTCAAGGTCGATTACCCGTGTTGCCGGTCCAATGTGCGCATCGACACCGGCATCCGGACCGACGTAGATAATCTTGTCATCGAGTGATGCGAGCGCTTCGGCCCGCGGCAGGCTGGTATCGACTGTCCATACGATGCCGTTTCTCAACACGAGGTCGGCCTGCTGTGCGGACACCGAATTTGCAAGCAGCAGGCAGAATACGCAAAGACTTGCCGGCAAGGCACTTTGATTCATGCGATGTTTCTCCTTCGGAGACTGACGGTCAATTCAGTATTTTGTGAATTATTTGAGCGGGTAGCCGGCTTCGCTTGGCAATTTTCCGTCCACTCGCACTACCCGCACCTGGTCCGTCACTTCATTGGCCCGCATGAAAGATATCGAGCCGGGGATCGCGAGCACGAGTTCGAGGGTCATATCCGTGCTGAAGACGATCTTCGGACCGCGTGGTACCTCTGCCCTGAACATCTTGGCGATCCAGTACTGGCGAAACTGGGCCTCGTCCATCTGGTAAATGCTGTTCAATACAAACGTTCGCTCGTCCGATTGCGGCGCCCTCACCAGTAAAATGATCCGCGTGCGATCCGGCCAGAATTGCTGATTGGCGAGAAAGATACTTCGCAATTCTTCCAGGGACAGGTTCTCCACCTGCGTATCCTTGTGGACTACGATCGCAATTGCAGTTTCGCTTGCTGTTTCCTGGGCCGACCCGGGTGTCCAAAAAAGCAATACAGCGAAAAAGCTGGCGATCGCAAATGTCGCTTTTCGCTTGCCAAAGTTCTTGAAAGTTTTCATGTGCATGCGTTGATCACAGTTTGGCGAGCACAAAAGAGACTTGCAGGCGAAAATTGTTTTCGCGCCCGTTGCTATCGAATTCTTCGTTACGGTACTCGGCCTTCAACGCAGCGTACGGATTGAAATCCCAGCGCAGGCCCAGAATCCCGCCGTCGTAGTCGAGCCCCAGATCACCGAGCAGCGGATCGGAATCGTCGATCCTGTTTCTTTCATAGCGGGCATACGGCTTCCATTGCCGTTTCTTGGCCTCAAGACGCCATGCAAACTGCGCATACCAGCCGTCGACGTCGCCGCTGACACTGCTGTCGCTGGCCAGCTCGTGGGTTGAATGGATGAATTCGACTATGATCTCCGGCGCTTCCTTTGCCCAGGCCACATAGGCAGAGAAAGTCTGTTCATCGACCTCCGGTTCGGCGGCCGGCGAAACCACGTCCTGGTAATAGCCGACGCCTGCCTTGAATCCGTAATATTTCGATGGACTGGTGTTGAGCTGGAACATCCACGCATTTTCACCATTGATATCGCCAGCATCTCCTGCCCTGGCAATGTTTTCGTGTCGACCGTTGCCAAACCCTGCCATGTAGGTGAGGCCGAGGTCCGTGACGGGAATATTGCCCTCTACCAGGCCGCCGACGAAATGGATCGGCACAATCTGCGATCCGAATTTGACCATTTCCGGCCGGCTGGTGGTGGTCTGCAACCAGGCACCGTGATGGAACGCATTATTCCAGTAACCGATCGGCGTGTGATAACGGCCGGCGGACAATTTCAACAGATCCGAAAACTCGTATTTGACGATCAGCCGTTCGACCTCCGCCGAATACTCGGTGTCTCGGGCAGTCATGCTGAATTCGCCGAACACGCCGAAGGAATGGCCTAACGATGCGGACAAATGAGCAACAGCCTGACCGATGGCAAACCCGTCGGTGTCGCTTCCTTCGCGGGAAATATAACTGATATCCCCAAAGCCCATAACGTGGAACTCGGGTTGCGACAGGTCTGTACCGGCCGGATCCATGCTGTGCTGCGCCAACGCAGGCTGCAGGGCCAGGGCACAAAACAGACAGCTGAATACCTTTCCGGCGCGAGCAAATTTTCTCATGTTCTTCTTGAAGTCGGCAGATCCCGGTGAGCGGCAAGCTGCGGAATTTTACTCGGTTTTCTCCTGCTTGGCCAATCGGATCACCAAGGCCTTGCTATACTCTCCAACTGAGAGGATTCAACAGCAAAGACCGCCAATGACATCCAATGTAACTTCAGTGTGGCTCCCGAGGGTGCTTTTCGAATCCGCATTGATCGTGGTCAGTATTCTGGTCGCACTCGGACTCGATGAATGGCGGCAAAATCGTCAGAACGCGGACGTAATTCGCCATGCGCTAACGAGCTTCCTGAGCGAAGTGCAACAAAACAAGAATCGCGTCGACGACGCGACGCCATTCAACCAGGGACTGAGACTGGTACTTAACCGGCATTACATTGATGACGATATCGAATCCGTTGATGAATTCGTATCCATGGTCGAAACCTACAGCCCCGTCGTACTTCAATCGACAGCGTGGGAAACGGCACTTGCAACCGGGTCGCTGGCGAAAATGGATTACAACCTGGTGGCGGCATTATCGCTGACTTACAGCCTGCAGAACCGGTATCAGCTCGCCAGCCGCAGCGGATTCAGCGAACTGACCAGCCCGCAGAATCTCGCCGAAGACACGCTGAAGCTGGCCGCTTACAACTCAGTCCGCTATCTCGACAACATCACTGGCATGGAGACCGAGCTCGGGGTTATCTACGGTGAGGCAACCATCATTATTCAGTCCGCGATCGACGCAATGGATCGCGGTGTTACCATGCCAGGTGCACCGCCGGTCAGAGATCTCGCACACCCCTGAAGCTCATCGTCGTGGAGCCTGGCCGGCTCCAGAAATTCCGCGGTTGGAATCGGTACTGGCCTCGGAATCAGTCCTGCGGGCTTTCATTCCAGTCGCAACCATCGCATTGCGGAGAAATGTTGTCCTCCTCCAGCAGGTCGAAGATGAACCGGCGCCAGGTTTCATTGGGTTGCCAGACGCTATTCATGTCGCGTTTGGCATCCGCCACTGGCACGCCCTCGTATATGACCCGGTAGAGAAAACTGAACGCCGAGGCACGGTAATTGACCTGGCAATGCAGCAGGGTCCGTTTTTTCGGCCCGGTTTGCATCGACCCGGCGAACGCATAGAAGTCCCCGCGCGAAGGATTCTCCCAATCGACCGGGATCTGCACGTAATCCATGCCCAGTTTCTTGACGATCTGATCCTCGTCGGCAAAGGCATTGCCGCTATTGGTGAATGCAATGTAAACGATGCGTTCAAAGCCTTTGTCGTGGAGCATATCGAGCTGCTTCTTCGTGGGCTGGCCCGAACTCGAGAACATCGGCGAGTACTCGCGATAGTTGGAGATGTCCTGCAATTCAGCCGCGGTCGCCGACGCAGCCATGAGAAACACCAAAAGCACCGCTATTGCGGTCGGTCGGCAAGTCATTGATCAGCCCTCCCAAAGTTCCATAAGCACATTCCAAACCAGGTATACCGGTTCGTCAACGAAATTAATCGTATAATGCCACCGTCAGTCCGGTACCAAGATAACAACAAGGGGGTTCTGAAATGACATTCCTGAAATCCATAGCACCGTATGCGCACTGGGGTCTGCGGCTATCACTTGCCGCCACCTTCATCGTTCACGGCCTCATGAAATTTCCACCTGACGGGTTTGCGGAATTTACGGGCCTGCCGATCATCGTGGGATGGCTGGTCGCACTGGGTGAAGTCGGTGCCGGCGCAGCGCTGATAGGCGGCGCGATATTGTCCCGCGACGTACTTACACGGGTTGGTGGACTGATTGTCATCATTATCATGATAGGTGCCATCAGCCTGGTGCATATCGAGAAGGGTTTCAACGTCTTGAACGGGGGCTACGAGTTTCAGCTGCTCATGCTCGTCACCGGGCTGTATTTCCTGACCAAGGGCAACGACGTCTGAGCGCATCGGCGCTTTAGAAGCGCTGGAGGCATTCGCCCGGTCCGACCGCCTGTGTTAACGTTTTGCGGAAACAACGGGGGAGTTTCCGTGAAAAACGCTATTCAGTTCTGCCTGATGCTGGCCATGGCCGGCAACGTTTTTGCGCACGAATACAAGACGCTTGCGGAATTGATGGCCGGCTGGGGTACGGACATTGCAAGCCGCGAAGTCACGGTACAGACGCTGCAGCCGGGACTGCATGTATTGTTTGGCGCCGGTGGCAATGTGCTGGTCTCCATCGGTGACCAGGGCGTGTTGATGGTCGACAGCCAGTTTCCGGAAATGATTCCGAAACTTCGGCAGGCTATCAAGGAACTCGGTGGCGACGACATCGACTTCACGATCAACACGCACTGGCACTTCGACCACGCCGACGGCAATCCCATGCTTGGGCGCGAGGGTACCTGGCTGGTTGCTCAGGAAAACGCCCGGCGCATGATGGTCGGCTCCCACGATCTTCATTACGTCGATACGTCCTACCGGCAGCCGGCCTACCCGAGTATTGCACTGCCGGTAATCACCTATGCCGATCGAATGACTTTTCACTTCAATGGCGATCGGATCGACTTGCTGCATTTCGGTGCCGCACATACCACCGGTGACAGCGCCGTGTTGTTTCGCGACGCGAACGTCATTCACATGGGTGACGTATTCAATGCCCGTTATCCGTTCATCGATGCAGACAACGGTGGCGATCTGGATGGCACAATTCGCTTCTGCCGGTCGGTCCTGGACCTGATAAACCGTGAAACCAGAGTCATACCCGGGCATGGGCCCGTGTTGGATTACGGCGCTCTCGAAGCTTATACATCGATGCTCGAGACCGTGCGGGATCGCTTGCAGCTGATGCTTGACCGGGGCTTGACTCTCGATCAAGTGATCGCCGCGCAACCGACAGCAGAATACGACGAACAATTCGGTGATCCGCAATTGTTCATCATCAAGGCCTACATGAGTCTCAGCCGCTAGGCGGCCAGTGTCATGCCGGTGGCAGTTCGAAAGCAGCTCATCCGCGGCATCGGATTTTTCGGTATTGCAATACTGGTGCTGAACGCCATGATCGGGGCGGGAATCTTCGCCCTGCCAACCAATGTGGCCGCAAGTGCCGGCAACTCGAGTCCGTGGCTGTTCCTCATAGTAGGGTTGCTGGTCATTACCATCGTGCTGACTTTCGCGGAACTCGCCAGCTACTTCCAGAATTCCGGCGGACCGGTGCTGTACACCAAGGCGGCCTTCGGTCCGCTGGTCGGCTTCAGCACCGGCTGGATGTTGTATGTCAGCCGCATGGCGGCATTCGCCGCGAACGCGACCGTCATTCCGATCTACCTTGGCAGCTACTGGCCGTGGCTTGCCGAGGGCACCGGGCGTGCAATTCTCATCACGGTCATCTGCGGCGGGCTGACGATTGCCAATTACGTCGGAGTAAAGGACGGCATCCGCACCATTGCCGTATTTACGTTTCTGAAGCTGACGCCGATCCTGTTGATGATACTGCTGGGTCTTCCCTACGTTACGCCGGAAACACTGATTCCTTCCACCTTTCCACGCGTTGATGAACTCGGCAGTACGACCTTGCTACTGGTCTACGCTTTCGTCGGTTTCGAATCCGCGACCATCGTTTCCGGGGAGACTGTGAATCCGAGAAAAACCATGCCGCGCGCGCTGGTCGCCACGGTGCTCGGCACGGCGTTGCTGTATTTCCTGATCGTGCTGGTTTTCATTTCGGTTCTGCCGCAAGAGAGCAAGGAAGGCGCCACACTTATCGATGTCGGCACTCGGCTTGCCGGTCCAGCCGGTGCCGTGGTCATCACTCTGGCTGCCGTGTTCTCCGTTACCGGGAATCTCTCCGCGATCATGCTCGCCGTACCCCGACTGACATTTTCGCTTTCCGACGAACGCCTGTTGCCACAATGGTTTGGCAATGTGCATGCGCGGTTTGCAACACCCGGCAACTCCATTCTGTTCCTAGGCACCCTGTCACTGATCTTTGCAATCTCGGGGACTTTTGCTTTCCTGGCAGCGGCAAGCTCGCTGACGCGGATGATCTGCTATGTGCTGAGTATTGCCGCACTGCCAACCGTCCGGCGCCAGGCGGATGCCGAAACACTCGCGCAAGCCTACCGGTTGAAAGGAGGCTATGCTATCCCGGCGCTGGCGTTGTTGCTGTGCATCTGGATTGCTCTGCAGTCGACCGCCTATTCGTGGCTCCTTACCGGTGGCTTGCTGGTGCTCGGTCTGCTGTTGTACACGGTCGCACGACAGCGAAATCGCGCATAGCAGTATCGCCGCACCACGTGGTGGCTGGAGTACGTGCGGCAATTGCATTACAGTCTGCACATAACAATTCTGCAGGCTGCAACGCATCAGCCTGACCGGGGGATCACCATGAATCGCAGGCAATTTTTCAGAAATTCAATAGCGACGGCCGTTGCCGCATCGCTCTCATCGTCGGTCGCCTACGCATCGTGGCTGCAATCGTTGACCACAGTCAGCTCGGCGGTGAATGCCGTTACCGGCGCTGGCACGCAAACGACATTGGAGCAGGCGGCGGTACAGGAACTGGGCGACAGCCTCCGCGGACGCCTGCTGCTCGCCGGGAGCGAGGGTTACGACCAGGCCCGCCGGGTTATGAACGCATCGGTCAACAAATACCCGGCGCTGATCGTGCAACCGACCGGCGCGGCGGATGTGCGAAATGCGGTCACCTTTGCCGGTGAGCGCAATTTGTTGCTGGCCGTCAAGTGCGGCGGCCATAGTTTCTCCGGCAAGTCGACCTGTGATGGCGGCATGATGATCGACCTGTCGAGCCTGCGCAGTGCTCGCGTCGATGCTGCGAGCAAGACAGCGTACATCGCCGGTGGCAGCCTGCTGGGCGAGCTCGATCACGAGGCAATGTCGCAAGGCCTCGTTACCACCGCAGGCACGGTGTCGCACACCGGGGTTGGTGGCCTTACTCTCGGAGGCGGATTCGGCCGCGTCGCTCGCCGTTTCGGCCTTGCGCTCGACAACGTCAAGGCGGTCGATATCGTCACCGCCGACGGCCAGCTCCGGCACGCGAGCGCTGATGAGAATCCGGACCTGTATTGGGCGGTTCGCGGCGGCGGCGGTAACTTCGGTGTCGTAACGGCGTTTGAGTTCGGCCTGCACCCGATGCAGCGCCAGGTGATCGGTGGCAATTTGATCTTCCCGCTTGCCAGGGCGCGCGAGGTGCTGAAGTTGTATGCAGACTTCAGTATGAGTGCACCCGAAGAGCTGTACGCAGACTTGATAATGAACTCGCCGCCCGGAAGTCCAGACGGTGTGGTGCTGATCAATGTCTGTTATTCAGGCGATGCAGCCAAGGCCGAACAGGTACTTGCGCCCCTGAAGAAGTTGGGAACGCCGATTGCCGATACCATCATGCCTGTGGACTACGTGGCGATACAAAGGAGCGGCGACAACACGGATCCGCGCACGCAGGGCGAGTACCTGAAATCCGGGTTCCTGAGCGGCATCACGGACCGATTGATCGATGACATCGTAAACGGTTTCGAGCCGGATCCGGGACGGGGAACGATCATCTTCTTTCAACATGCGGGCGGAGCCATCACCCGGGTTGCAACGGATGCGACTGCGTTTCCCCATCGTTATGCCGAGAACAGCGTGTTTGCCGCGGTCACCTGGCCGCTCGAAGCGGGTCCGGACGCCGCGGTGGGCTACCTCAGGAAATACTGGGCAACTCTCGAACCGCACACCTATGGCTATTACACCAACGAGAGCGCGGACGAAAGCCATGAGGTTCGCGACGCCAATTACCAGGGCAACTTTGCGCGACTGGTTAAGATCAAGAATCAGTACGACCCGACCAACCTGTTCCGCCTGAACGCCAACATCCGCCCGACGGTCTGACCGCAAAACGGTAACGCGGGTCCCGGCAGGCCGGTGTGCAAGCTACCGGCCTTCGGTCCCTATTCCGATCCCTCGCGCAGTGCTTTGAGACGTGCTGCTTCGAACTCGTCACCCGCTTTCCACGCCGGCATCTCATCCGCATTGGCAATGGCCAGGCCGGCCCAGTAGCCGAGCAACGCGTCCGAGACCATGCCGTCCAGATTCCAGTTCTCGTCATACTCGTCGGACGGCTGGTGATAATTGACCTCATTGTAATGATCGTGCTGCTGCCGACCCCATTCGGGCGGCCGGTCGACGAATTCCGTGCCGGTATCGAGGTACATTGCCGGTACACCGATCTTTGCAAAGCTGAATTGATCGGAGCGATAAAAGAAACCGCGATCCGCAAACTGGTCGGGTTTGACGACGCGGCCTTGCTCTGCGGCAATCGCGGTAACGATTCCATCGATCGATGACTTGCCCAGCCCGACAAAAGTCACGTCGTGGGTGTGGCCCCAGATATTGCCGCCATCGTAATTCAGGTTCGCGGCGATCTTGCCGGGCGGGAAGGTCGGATTGTCAGCGTAGTACTTCGATCCGAGCAGGCCCTGCTCTTCCGCACCGACCAGCGCAATCAGAATCGAACGCCGCGGTGCCTCCGGCAGCGATCTGATGGCTTTGGCGATCGCCATGACCTGCGCCACACCGGATGCATTGTCCATCGCGCCGTTATAGATGTTGTCGCCTTCTGCGTTCGGCGTACCGATGCCGAGGTGATCGTGATGCGCAGTGTAGATGACGGCTTCGTCTGCCAGCTCCGGGTCACTGCCCCTTATAAGCCCCAGCACATTGGCCGATTGCACTCGCTTTATGCTGACATCCATCGAAATCGATGTCGTAATGCCCAGCGGTACCGGTTGGAAGTCGCGGTTGTCCGCGGCTTCGCGCAACTTGTCGAGATCCTGTCCCGCAAGTGCCACTAGTTGCCGCACAGCGTCTTCGGTCGCCCAGGCCTGTATCTGGCTCGTCGGCTCGTCGCCTGCCGGTAACTCGAATTGCTCGCCGGTCCAGGACGTTTGCACCACCTGGAACGGGTAGCCAGCCGAGGGTTCCGTGTGGATGATGATCGCCCCCACGGCTCCCTGCTTCGCTGCACTGAAATACTTGTAGTCCCAGCGCCCGTACCAGAGCCGCGTTTCTCCTCCAAAAAGTTTTGGATCCCAGTCAGGATCGTTGTTCATGATCAGCAGCACTTTGCCTTTCAGATCCTGCCCCTTGAAGTCGTCCCAGTCGTATTCCGGCGCCTGAATTCCGTAGCCGACGAAGACCACTTCTGCGTCGCTGATCGCCGCTTTTTCCGCCTGCACGCCACTGCCGACGATAAACTGGTCCCACTGTTTCAGGGTCAGAGAGGTATCGCCTTTGCTGAACGTCCACTCAGGCGGCTGCCCGGCGGTAATGCCGATCAGATCGAAGGGCTGCTCCCAGCTTCCGTCCGCCGCGCCAGGCTCAAGCCCAAGCTTCGAAAGTTCTTTATCCAGGTACTTGCGCGCCATGACGTCGCCGTGACTTGCCGGACCGCGTCCCTCGTAACGATCGTCCGACAGCTCCTTGATATAGCCGCGCATCAGGTCCGCCGTGATCTGCTTGGCTGCCTCATCGGCGGCGACATTTGCACCGGCCGCTGCGCCCGCATCGGCGGGCGATTCAGCCACCTCTTCCGCCCGGTTGCATGAGCTCAAAAGAAAAGCAAGAAAGATCTGTATATAAATGAAATTATTAATTTTTTTCATATGTACTGTAGGTACGCTGTTGCTCGGAAATAAAGGCCGGCCACTTTACCACAGCGTGCCGCTGCTGTGGCCGCTGGCCGATGCATGGCGTCACCAGAATGCTTCGGCCAGAAATGACTGCAGAGCACGCGTCGATCGTTCATTCGCGCGCGCATTGAACTGCAGGCCGTGCCCCGGATCGGCGGCGGATGGATTGGTAAACGCGTGCAGGGTATTGCCGTATGCATGAATCTGCCAGTCAGCACCGAGTGCGGTCAGCTCCTGTCCCAGGCGAACCACCTTTTCCGGTGGTGCCATGGGATCGTCCCAACCGTGCAGAACCAGCACCATGCCGTTGAATCGCTGCCCGGCGGAGTTTGCGGGTGGGTCCAGCAAACCGTGAAAACTGGCGACGCCGCGCAGGTCCGCGCCGCAGCGCGCAAGGTCCAGCACACAGAGGCCGCCAAAACAAAAACCAATTGCCGCGACCCGCGACAGATCGACCTCCGGCAATTTGCGGATCTCGCGCAGCGCCAGTTTCATGTGGTGCTGCAGTCGTCCCCTGTCTTGCATGAACGGTTGCATCAGGCGCTGATTTTCTTCGTTGTTGCGGCCGAGGATGCCCTTGCCGTAAAGATCGAGCGCGAAGCCGACGTAACCGAGGCGCGCCATGGCCTCAGCCCTGCCATTCTCGAAGTCGCTGCGGCCGCGCCAGGCATGCGACACCAGTACACCCGGACGTGGTTCGGAGCGGTCACCGTCCCAGTACACACGCGCCTCAAATATCCCGTCGCCGTCATTGTAGGCGTGCGATCGCCAGCGAATATTCATTGCAAGATTCTCCACCCTGATACTGCCAGGTGGCATTGTAACGGACAGGCTGGGTGGTGTTTTGTCGGGCAGCAGCGCTGCAGGGATTCAGCGGCCGATCGGGAACTTGTCAAGCCAGTCTTCAGCTTGCTTCTGCGCCTCGGCGATGTCGGACCGGGACATCAGTTTCGCCGATGACAGGCGGTTCGTGCGGCTTTCGTGGTTGCCGAGCTGCTCGGCGATATAGAACCACTTGTATGCCTGAATCCAGTCGAAGACAGCAGCTTCGCCAGAAAAATACATGGCGCCCAGATTGTTTTGCGCGATCGAATTGCCCTGGTTGGCGGCAAGCAGATACCAGCGCATGGCTTCGGTATTGTCCTCGGCGACGCCATCGCCCATGTCATACATGTGGCCCAGTCGGAATTGCGCGCCGGAGTGACCCTGGTCGGCACTCAGCCGCAACCAGTGGATGGCGATCCACACGTCACGGTCCACTCCTTCGCCACTGGCGTACATCAGACCAAGATTGAACTGTGCCTCTTCGTCGGCCAGCTCCGCTGCGGCCTGGTACCAGCGCGCAGCCTCGCGTTTGTTGACCACCACACCATCACCAAAGTGATGGATCGTGGCAATGTTGAACTGCGCCGACACATCGCCCTCTTCCGCCGGAGCCCGGTACCAGCGCAATGCCAGCAACTTGTCGACCGGGCGCCCGAGACCCTGGTCGTAGATCAGCGCGACGTTGTACATGGCGTTCAGATCGCCGCCCTCCGCCATGGGCAGCCAGTGTTCCAGCGCCGTATCGTAATCGCCGCGCTGGAATGCCTCGATCCCTTTCAGGAAGTCTCCGGCGTGCGCGACTGACATCGCGACCAGGGTGGCCGCGACCAGCAGAATTGTCCGATAAATGCTGGCAGTTATCACATTGCCAGAGTATGTCCGGCGCACTTTCCGGACTATGAACCAGCGCTCAAACGGCGGAAGGCATACACTGCTCAGGCGACATTGATTATGTATAAAAGGTCTGCAGAATGCTGAGGCTCGAGCTGAAATTTCCGCCACTGCCACTTGCCGTTCTCGTGGCCGTGCTGATGTGGCTGGTCGCGAAGTACTTTCCCGTTTTCAGCGTCGATCGAGTGCTCGCAGGAATCGTCGGAGCCTGCCTTGCGATCGGCGGACTAGGCAGCATCGTCGGTGGCGTCATGCAATTCAGGGCGTCAAGGACAACCGTGAATCCGATGCAGCCCGACAAAGCGGCGACGCTGGTCACCGGCGGCATCTACGCGCATACGCGCAACCCGATGTACGTCGGTATGACCTTCATGTTGCTCGGTTGGTGCGTGTGGCTAGGCAGCGTGTATGCCCTGATCCTGATTGTCGCCTTCGTGCTATACCTGAACCGCTTTCAGATTGCACCAGAGGAGAAGGCGCTGCACGCCCGTTTCGGCCCCGAGTTCCTGGCTTACAAGTCCCGCGTCCGTCGCTGGTTGTAAGTCACGCACGCCAAGCAACTGGCGTTCCTGCAAATTTGGTGCCCCGGGCAGGAGTTGAACCTGCGGCCTTCCGCTTAGGAGGCGGACGCTCTATCCACTGAGCTACCGGGGCTATTGCGAAATTCTAGCAGAGCGACTCGACGATTGGCTGCCTGATGACATCGTCCCGTTCACATAGCTGGATTGATCGTGTTTTCGTCCATCCGGATCACCGCCGGCGCGGGGTATTCTCACACCTCTACCGGCATGTAGAATTGCAGGCACAGACAACAAGCATGCGCAATAAACGAGGAGCAGGCCGATGCTAAAAACGGGCGGTGTCGCACCCGAGTTCATTCTTCCGGATGAAACTGGCGTCGAGGTATCACTGACGCAGCTGTTACAGGTCGGACCGCTGGTGCTTTATTTCTACCCTGCGGACTTCACCCCGGGTTGCACCAAGGAAGCCTGCTCCATTCGGGATATTCACAACGACATAGTGTCGGTGGGGCTGCAGGTCGCAGGCATCAGCCCGCAGGATGCTGAAAGTCACAAGCGATTTCGGGAGCAACACAAGCTGCCGTTTCGCTTGCTGAGCGATCCGGAAAAGGTTGCCATCAAAATGTATGACGTCGATGGGCCCTTTGGCGTCGGAGTGCGACGCGTAACCTACTTGATCAATCAGGGGAAAAAAATCCAGGCCGCAGTGCAGGCCGATATCCTGGTAGGCCGTCACACGGAGTTCATTCAGAAGGCCATCATGCTGCGCGAGACCGCCGGAATGCGCAGGTCAGACGAGAGCGACGAGGACCTCTAGAGCAGGGTCCGGGTCGACCCAGCTTCACATTACAGCTTCGCCTGCGGGCCCTGTGTACGGCGCCCCGTAGCGCAGACGTATGGTCTTGGTCTTGCCAAACCATGGAATGGATACCAGGTAGATATTGTCGTACTCGTCGTCGGCGATCGGCGGCACCTTCTTGCTGGCGCCAAGGTCGGCAATCAG
>JAHKKM010000146.1 GCA_020027645.1 Pseudomonadota bacterium | reverse complement strand
GCAATCCGGCTGTTTGCAGCCTTTGGCGTGCCAGGCCGTAAAGGTCGGCCTGCCAGCGGCCGCCGGCATTTTTAGTGAAATGCGCGGCCGCTGCCGCATCCCGGTCGCAGAACTGTTGCCGTACCTCGGGGCCGACCTCGAACGAAGCCTGGGAAATGGCCGGGCCGAGCCAGGCGAGGATTCGGCCCGGCCGAGCGGTCATTGCAGACACCGTGGCCTCAAGGACGCCGTTGAGGAGGCCGCGCCAGCCGGCATGCGCCGCCGCGACTTCGTTGTCGTCGAGCGATGCAAACAATACCGGCAGGCAGTCCGCCGTCAAAACCGCACAGACCGTGCCGACGCTCCGGCCGAGCACAGCATCCGCGTCTGGCGGATTCGCATCGACTGGCGGATCGATAATCACTCTCGTTCCATGCACCTGGCTGAGCCAGACCGGCTCCCCAGGCAAGTCGCAGGCCTCGAGAAAGCGCCGGCGGTTTTCCGCGACGCTGGCACTGGCGTCGCCGACATGCGCGCCGAGGTTCAGGGAATTGTAACGCCCGATACTGACACCCCCAGTGCGCAGGCTGGTTCCGGCGACGACGCCCTCGGGCGCAGGCCAGTCGGCTTTCAGCCACCGTGCCATCAGGGCCTGCCCGCCGCGGACGAACGGCGCAGCACTTTTAGGAGCTGCTGGAAATCGGCTGGCGGTTCCACGCTCACGTCGACCGGCAAGCCGGTGCGTGGATGAAGAAACGACAGGCGATGTGCGTGCAGCGCCTGGCGGCGAAAATGCCGCAATGTATCGGTCAGTTCCTCTCCCGCTCCGGCTGGCAGGGCCAGGCGACCGCCGTACGCGGTATCGCCGACCAGCGGATGGCGCCGGTGCGCGAGGTGCACGCGTATCTGATGTGTCCTGCCGGTCTCCAGTTCCACACCTATATATGTATGAGCCGCAAAGCGTTCGATGACCCGGTAATGCGTGACCGCCGGCTTGCCTTCATCGCGTACCGTCATTCTCTTCCGATCGACCGGATGCCGCCCGATAGGCGCATCGACGGTGCCGCCACCCGTCAGCACACCGGTGCAGACGGCAAGGTACTTGCGTTTTATCTGACGCGCGGCCAGTTGTCGCACCAGGGCTGTATGAGCGGTCAATGTCTTGGCTACCAGCAACAAGCCGCTCGTCTCCTTGTCGAGGCGATGAACAATCCCGGCCCGTGGTAACTCCGCAAGTTGCAGCGCGAGATGCAACAGACCGTTCATCAGTGTGCCGCGCGTGTTGCCAGCACCCGGGTGCACCACCAGTCCCGCCGGCTTGTTGATGATCAGAAGGTCGTCGTCTTCGTAGACGACCTCGATGTCTATCGACTCCGGGAGACTGATGACTGCAGCCTCAGCGACGACCGTCACTTCTACGAGTTCGCCCTTGTCAACAGCGTCCCTGGGCCGTCTCGCAGCTCCGTCGACCATCACCCGGCCCTGCAGAATCCATTCCTTCAGACGGCTTCGCGAATACCCGGGAAACATCTGCGCAAGTGCCTGGTCCAAACGCTGTCCCGCCAGGTGTGCGGGGACCGACTGGGTGAGTTGTTCTGCTGGTTTTACGTCATTCATGCGGGACAATCAGCTGCGTCTGGCGGGGGCCGGGCCGGGTGGCGGCAATGCAGTTTACGGTATACTTGCTCACTTGGCTCGATTCCGGCGCTGGCCGGCAGCAAGAATCCAACCCGGAATACTCATGAACAAGCTCGCGCTACCTTTCGCAGCATTCCATGCGCAACGCGTCAGAAACGCGTTTCGCTGCTGCCTGTCCGTAGCAGCGCTTGTACTACTGCTTGGCGGCTGCGCCGGTAACGACGAGGAGGAGGATGCCTTCGTCCGGGATGTTACACAAGCATACGAAAAGGCCCAGGTCTCGCTCCACAGCGGCAATTACCGGCGCGCTATCGAGATATACGAAGCGCTCCAGGCACGCTTTCCATTCAGCGAGTTTTCAACTCAGATCCAGCTTGAGCTGGCATATGCCTATTACAAATCCGGCCAGAAGGAAGAGGCCGTCGAGGCCGCAGACACATTTGTCCGCGAGAACCCCACACATCCGCGCGTCGACTACGCGCTGTACGTGAAGGGATTGACGTACTTCGACCAGGACAAGGGTGCTTTGGAGAAATTGTTTCGCCGAAGTATCGAAAATCGACCGCCCATCGATGCCGAACTGTCATTCTCGACTTTCAGGCGCCTGGTCGAACGTTATCCGGCCAGCCCGTACGCCGAGGACTCCAGGCAACGGATGATCTACCTGAAGAACCGGCTGGCTGCTTACGAAAACAGTGTCGCTGCCTACTACCTTGAACTTGGTGCCTACGTTGCGGCGGCCAACCGTGCCAAAACTGCGCTTGAGGAATATCATGGCGCCGACAGCGGCGCGGAATCGCTGCGCCTGCTCATCGAAGCGTACGAAGCACTCGGTATGACCGAGCTCGCCGCTGACGCACGCAAGGTGCTCGCTCAGAACTTTCCGGACGAACGATCCTAGAAATTTCTCCCGAATTAGAGTGACAGTAACCCTAATTCTGCGCCCGATGGATCTGCATACTGTATTCGACTAAAGGAATTAGGGTTACTGTCACTCTGATTCCTATTCCGGAAAGGTGTAGCGCGAGGTAATCGGGTATCGCCAGTCGCGGCCGAATGCCCTGCTGCTGATTCTGATTCCCGGCGGCGATTGGCGTCGCTTGTATTCGCTGTTTTGCACGAGCTGCAGGACGCGAATGACGACATCGCGGTCAAAACCACGTTGCGCGATTTCATGGACCGACAAATCCTCCTCGATGAACGCTTCAAGAATCGGATCGAGTATCTTGTAATCCGGCAGTGAATCGCTGTCTTTCTGGTTTGGCCTGAGTTCAGCCGATGGTGGCCGGTCTATCACCCGTTCCGGAATCACGCCACCCAGAGAGTTACGATAGTGCGCAAGCCTGTAGACCAGCGTCTTGCTGCAATCCTTGATAGGCGCGAAGCCGCCGGCCATATCGCCATACAACGTCGCGTAACCTACTGCCATCTCGCTCTTGTTGCCGGTGGTGAGCAGCATGCTGCCAGTCTTGTTCGAGATGGCCATCAACAGCAAGCCACGACTGCGCGCCTGAACATTCTCTTCCGTCACATCGGCCGGGCGCCCCTCGAAGATCGGCCGGAGTTGCTTCAGTACCGACTCATAGATCGGTTCGATCGGGATTACGTCATAACGGGTTCCCAATGTCTTTGCCTGGCTGGCAGCATCTTCCTGACTCATCGTCGAGGTATAGCGAAACGGCATCATGACGGCATGTACACGCCGGGCACCGAGCGCGTCGCAGGCGATTGCCAGCATGAGTGCCGAGTCGACTCCACCGGATAATCCAAGTACAACGCCGCGAAATCTGTGCTTGTTGACGTAGTCCCTTGTGCCGCAAACCAGAGCCTCGTAAACACTCTGTTCCGTGTTTTGAATCGGCGCGATCTCACCTGCCTGCGGCACGATACCGGACGCATTGACCTGCAACACGACGCGATGCATTCCCTCCCTGAACGGAGGTGCGCGAAACATTACGGCACCGTCGGCAGCCATGGCAAATGAGCCCCCGTCGAATACGAGCTCATCCTGTCCGCCGACCGTATTCAGGTAAACCGCCGGTATGCCGACTTCTTTCACCCTGTTTCGGACTACGTCTTCACGGTGTTGCTGACTCCCGAGTTCGTAGGGAGATCCGTTGATGGCGACGATGACTTCGGCACCGGCCGCTCGACTGGACGCGACCGGCGCCTTCTGCCAGACGTCCTCACAGATATTGAGACCGATACGTATGCCTTTCAGGCGAAAAACTGCGGCGTCCTTGCCAGCCTTGAAATAGCGCTGTTCGTCAAATACGCGATAGTTCGGCAGTAATTGTTTTCGGTACGACGCGAGCACTTTTCCGTCGAAAAAAACCGCGCAGGAATTGAAGATCTCGTCTCCCTGAAATTCCGGGTAACCGAAAAGCACGGCGATTCCGCGCAACGATTCGCGAATCGTGTCGATCGCTTTCGCAACGCGCCGGCGCAAGCCGGAGTGGAAGAGCAGGTCTTCAGGCGGATAGCCACAGACACTCAGCTCAGGGAAAACTACGAGATCTGCCTGCATTTCATCGCGGGCCCGATTCGAGTACTCGAGTATTTTCGCCGTGTTGCCAGCCACATCGCCAACGACCATGTCCAGCTGAGCCAGCGCAACGATGATTTTGTCAGTCACGGCGAAACCGCACTCTTGCTGGTGGATTCAATGGCTGATGCGTTCTCAGCCGCCGAGCAGGTCCAGCATTCTGCTGCCAAGTTCGGCGGGCGATCTCACGATGGCCGCCCCGGCGGCGTCCAATGCCTTGAATTTGTCTGCCGCAGTTCCCTTGCCGCCGGCAATGATCGCGCCAGCGTGCCCCATGCGCTTGCCCGGCGGAGCAGTAACTCCAGCGATGTAGGCGACCACCGGCTTGCTGACGTCGGACTGCATGAACTCGGCGGCCGCTTCTTCGTCGGTGCCGCCGATCTCACCCACCATGACGATACCGGCTGTTTCCGGGTCGGCTTCGAAGAGTGCGAGGCAATCGATAAAGTTCATGCCCCGTACCGGGTCGCCGCCGATGCCGACACAGGTGCTTTGACCCATTCCATTTTGCGTCGTCTGGTAGACCGCCTCATACGTCAGCGTTCCGGATCGCGAAACAATACCGATCTTGCCTTTCTGGTGAATGAATCCCGGCATGATGCCGATCTTGCACTCGCCCGGCGTAATGATCCCGGGACAATTCGGGCCAATCAGTCGACAACTGTAGCTTCGTAGCGCCGACTTGACCTTGACCATGTCCAGCACCGGGATACCTTCCGTTATGCAAACGATCAACCCGACGCCCGAATCCGCGGCTTCGAGGATAGCGTCAGCGGCAAAAGGCGCCGGTACGTAAATCATGCTCACATCCGCGCCGGTTTCCCTGACCGCCTCGCGCATGGTGTCGAAAACCGGCACGCCGACGTGTTCCTCGCCGCCCCGGCCGGGCGTTACGCCGGCAACCACCTGGGTTCCGTATTCGATGCATTGCTTGCTGTGAAAGGAGCCCTGATTACCGGTGATCCCCTGACAGACAATCTTGCTGCCTTTATTTACAAGAATACTCATTGAGCGAAGAACCCCTGACCCTTACTTGCGGGACGCATCGACCGCTTTCCTGGCCGCGTCGGTGAGATTTTTTGCTGCGATGATGTCCAGACCGCTGGCTGCCAGCAATTGGCGGCCCTTGTCGACGTTTGTACCCTCGAGTCGCACAACCACAGGCACACTGACACCAACTTCCTTGACTGCGGCAATGATGCCCTCGGCAATCAGATCGCAACGCACGATCCCGCCAAAAATGTTTACGAGGATGGCCCGCACCTTCTCGTTGGACAATATGAGTTTGAATGCGGCCGCCACCCGCTCACTGGTGGCACCGCCGCCCACGTCGAGGAAGTTGGCCGGCTCGCCACCGTGCAGCTTGATCAGATCCATGGTCGCCATGGCCAGCCCGGCACCGTTGACCATGCAGGCAATATCGCCATCGAGGGAGACGTAATTCAGGTCATGCTGGGCTGCCTTGCGCTCCATCTCGTCTTCCTGGCTCGGGTCTCGCAGTTCAACGAGTTTTTGCTGGCGAAACAGCGCGTTTTCCTCGATGTTGATCTTGGCATCGAGCGCAACCACATCACCGTCTTTGGTCACGATCAGCGGATTCACCTCCACAAGGCTCGCGTCGCACTCCAGATAGAGGCGGTACAGGCGGCCGATCAGGTCGGCAAACTGGCGGCTCTGGTTTTTATCGAGGCCCAGGCCGAATGACAGCTGGCGCGCCTGGTAAGGCTGCAATCCTGCATCAGGCGAGATCGCAACCGTAAATATTTTCTCGGGCGTCTCTGCAGCGACTTTCTCGATGTCCATGCCGCCTGCCGCTGAAGCAATGAATGCAATACGGCTGACTTCGCGGTCGACCAGCATGCTTAGGTACAGCTCGCGGTCGATTTCAGACCCTGATTCGACGTAAACGACGTTGACAGGCAGCCCTTCCGGACCCGATTGGTGTGTGACCAGCATCTTGCCCAGCATGGCCTCCGCGAAACTTCGGACCTCGTCGATGGATTTCGCAATTTTGACGCCCCCGGCCTTGCCGCGGCCACCGGCATGAACCTGGGCCTTGATCACCCACATCTTGCCACCCAGCTCGCGAGCGGCGGCGACC
>JAHKKM010000032.1 GCA_020027645.1 Pseudomonadota bacterium | reverse complement strand
TGCGACCACCGATCCAGGGACACTGGTTGTCTGGGAAGCCCAGTTTGGTGACTTCGCCAATGGCGCGCAAGTCGTCATCGACCAGTTCATCAGTTCCGGTGAAGCGAAGTGGGGGAGGCTTTGCGGACTTACACTGTTTCTGCCGCACGGCTACGAAGGGCAGGGGCCAGAACATTCATCTGCACGTCTCGAGCGGTTCCTGCAACTTTGCGCCGAACACAATATTCAGGTCTGTATTCCGTCGACTCCGGCGCAGATGTTTCACATGCTCAGGCGTCAGATGTTACGGAAGTATCGCAAGCCACTGATCGTCATGACGCCGAAAAGCCTATTGCGTCACAAACTGTCCGTATCGACCCTCGCAGAATTGTCGAGCGGGGCATTCCAGCTAGTCATCCCGGACCTGCCCGAGATCCATGCAGATACTGTCAAGCGAGTGGTTTTCTGCAGTGGCAGGGTTTATTACGATTTGCAGGAGGCGCGCGAGCTACACTCGGTCTCCAATGTTGCGCTGGTTCGCATTGAGCAACTGTACCCGTTTCCGACGGACGACTACGCGGCATGCCTGCAGCAATATCCAAATGCGAGGGATATTGTCTGGTGCCAGGAGGAACCGCAGAACCAGGGCGCCTGGTACCAGGTCCGTCACAGGTTGCAGGAGCCACTTCTGGACAGCCAACAACTGTATTATGCCGGCCGCAGCAGTGCCGCGGCGCCGGCATCGGGCGTGTTCAAGCTGCACATGCAGCAACAACAGGCATTGGTCGACGCTGCGCTGGACGTTCAGACGAAAGCAACTCGATCTACGAAGCCCAAGGACACGGCCACGGCAGAGAGAAAGGACAAGACGACAAAATGACGACAGAGATCAAGGTGCCACCCCTGCCGGAATCGGTCAGCGATGCAACGCTGATTGCATGGCACAAAAAGGCCGGCGATGCGGTGTCGAGGGACGAAAATCTGGTCGACCTCGAAACCGACAAGGTCGTACTCGAAGTTCCAGCGCCGGCCGCTGGTATTTTGCAGAGGATCCTCATTCCCGACGGTACGACGGTCAGGGCAGGCGACGTTATAGCTATCCTGGCCGAGGGCAAGGGTGCAGGCACGGCGGCCGCCGCGTCGATGCCTGCGGCAGCAACGGACAGCCGCAGCGATTCGGAGAGCGACGATGATGACGATGATACGGGTCAGGCCGCATCGCCGCAGGATTCACGCGCCAGTGCACACAAACTGAGCCCGGCTGTACGCCGGCTCCTGGACGAACACGATCTGGATGCAACCATAGTGACGGGAAGCGGCAAGGACGGCCGCATTACCAAGTCGGATGTGATGGCGTACCTGAAGAGCCACAGTGACGAAAATGTTGCACCGGGTGATCCCACGGCAGATTACCTGGCGAGCGCGGCCCCGGCATCGGTCAGTCGAAGCGAAGAGCGTGTTCCGATGACACGGTTGCGTGCACGCATCGCCGAGAGAATGGTGCAGGCGCAGCATGAGTCGGCCATGCTCACGACCTTTAATGAAATCGATCTGACCAAGGTCATTTCACTTCGCAATCGATACAAGGAAACCTTCGAAAAGGAACATGGCGTCAGGCTGGGTTTCATGTCGTTCTTTGCCAAAGCGAGTATCGAGGCACTCAAGAAATTCCCGGTGGTGAATGCATCCGTTGAAGGCAACGAGATCCTTTATCACAACTTCTTCGACATCGGCATCGCCGTTTCATCCGAGCGCGGCCTCATGGTGCCGGTGCTACGTGACGTGGATCAGATGAGCTTCGCACAGATCGAAGCCGAGCTTGCTGCGTTGGGCAAGAAGGCAAAGGATGGGACAATGAGCATGGAAGACCTGACCGGCGGCACCTTTACAATTACCAACGGCGGCATATTCGGTTCCATGATGTCAACACCGATTCTGAACCCGCCACAAAGTGCAATTCTTGGCATGCATGCCATTCAGGACCGCCCCATGGCAGTGGACGGCGAAGTCGTAATACGACCCATGATGTATGTAGCGCTGACCTACGACCACCGCATTATTGATGGCAAAGAAGCAGTACAGTTCCTGGTCAGCATCAAGCAGTCGCTCGAGGATCCCGGCCGCCTGCTCCTTCAACTATAAAAAGCGAAACCTGATGAGCAGAAATTTCGACGTCGTGGTGATTGGCGGTGGCCCGGCCGGCTACATCGGCGCTATTCGCGCGAGCCAGCACGGTATGAAAGTAGCTTGCATCGACCAGTGGGTTAACCGTGATGGCAGCAACGCTTTCGGCGGAACCTGCCTCAATGCCGGCTGCATACCCTCAAAGGTGCTGCTCGAGTCATCGGAGCTGTTTCACCGCGCGCAACACGAATTCGCCAGGCACGGCATCCGGCATTCGGGTGTCACCATGGATGTCGCCACCATGCAAAGCCGCAAAGCGTCCATCGTCAAGCAACTGACGGGCGGCGTCGCCGGCCTCTTCAAAGCTGGCAAAGTGGAAGGCCTGGCCGGTCACGGCAAGCTGTTGTCTGGCAAGAAGGTTGAATTCACACCCATTTCGGGCAAGCCTGAGATCCTCGAGGCCCGCTATGTCATTCTCGCCTCGGGTTCTTCCCCGATAGAACTCCCGGTGGCCAGATTCGACGGCGAACGCGTGGTGGATTCCTGGGGCGCACTGGATTTCAGCGAAGTACCACAGCGTCTCGGGGTCATAGGCGCCGGCGTCATCGGCCTCGAACTCGGCAGCGTGTGGTCCCGGCTCGGCGCCAAAGTCATAGTGCTTGAGGCCATGGATGAATTTCTGTTCATGGCGGATCGGGATGTTGCCAACGAAGCCTCGAAGCAGTTCCGGAAACAGGGCATCGACATAAAGTTGGGCGCGAAAATGACAGCGGCGAAAGTCGCTGGCAAATCGGTGAAGGTCGACTATCTGGACAAGGGCGGTGCACAATCACTGGAAGTCGACAGGCTGATCGTTGCCGTCGGCCGGCGACCTTATACGGACGGATTGCTTGCAGACGATGCCGGCGTCAAGGTCGATGCCCGCGGATTCATCGAGGTCGACAAGGAATGCCGGACCAGTGCGAAGGGCGTATTTGCCGTTGGCGACTGCGTACGCGGACCCATGCTGGCACACAAGGGATCGGAAGAGGGCGTCATGGCGGCCGATCTGATCGCCGGTGAAATCGCCGAGATGAACTACAACGTCATCCCTGCCGTTATTTATACGTCACCGGAAATAGCCTGGGTCGGCAAAACCGAAGCCGAGGTCAAGGCAAGCGGACGCGCCTATAAAACGGGGTCTTTTCCGTTTTCGGCGAGCGGACGCGCCAAAGCGATGGAACAGACAGCCGGCATGGTCAAGATCATTGCAGCCAAGGACGATGACGAGATTCTCGGCGTACACATCGTGGGGCCGATGGCCGGTGAACTGATTTCCGAGGCGGTGCTGGCGATGGAGTTCTCGGCGAGTACAGAGGACTTGCAACGCACTATCCATGCGCACCCGAGCCTGGCCGAAGCAGTACACGAAGCGGCTCTCGCGGTTGACAGGAAGGCCCTGAATTTTCCGAATCGCTGAATCGTGGGCGTGACGCTCTGGGCATCCTTCAGGTCTTGCGTCTGACGGAGGTTACATTCGGCAACTGTTCGAGTCGTGAAATTACGCGACTCAGCGCCGCAAGCCCCGGTACTGAAATTCCGATATCCATGACCGCCTGAAGCTTCTGCTTGTCGGAGCGCGTCTGTACGCGGTCTATGCTGATTTTTTCATCGGATAGTACCGTGCTGATATCGCGCAGCAGGCCTTGCCGGTCGTAGGCATACAATTGCAATTCGGCCGGGTAACTTGCACTCGACGGATCGCCCCAATCGACTTCGATTACGCGTTCCGGATGGCGCGCATGCAGGCTGAGGTAATTACCACAATCCTGGCGATGAATGCTCACTCCGCGCCCCTGCGTGATGTAGCCGATGATTTCTTCCGGAGGCACTGGCCTGCAACAGCGCGCAAAATTGCACATGAGGTCACCGACGCCGCTCACCGCGATCTCATCTGACGCTGCACCATGTTTTTTCCGCTGGCGGCGCCGCTGCGAGATCTCCTCCGGGGATTCGCCGCGCAATTGCTGAACAGTGGCAGCGATGGCCGATGCCGCAAGGTCACCGGATCCCAGCGCCACGTGCAAGGCCTCGCTGTCCGCCAACTTCAGCTGTTTTGCTATGGCATCAGCCGGAAGATCGCGGATATTCAGGCGATCCAGCTCACGGTCGAGAATTTCGCGACCTTGCTTACGGTGCTGGTCCTTGTCCAGCAGCCGGAACCAGTTGCGCACTTTGGCGCGGCTACGTGCAGACGCCAGGTATCCCAGCTGCGGATTCAGCCAGTCACGACTCGGCAGCACTTTGCTGCCCGTGATAATTTCGATCCTGTCGCCGTTCTTCACCTTGTAGGTCAAAGGGACAATTCGTCCGTTTACCTTGGCGCCGCGGCATCGGTGCCCGACCTGGGTATGCACGTGATAGGCAAAATCCAGCGGCGTGGAATTTGCCGGCATCTCGACGACGTCCCCCTTCGGGCTGACTGCGTAGACACGGTCTTCGAACAGATCATCGCGCATGCGATCAAGCAGGTCGTCGTCTTTGCCGCTGGGCTCGAGCAGCTGCCGCAGAAACTGTATCTTCTGATCGAATGCAGCCTGTGCCGCTACGCCCTCCTTGTACTTCCAATGGGCAGCGACACCGAGTTCGGCATGCCGATGCATCTCGTGAGTGCGAATCTGCACTTCGACGATCTGGCCATTCGGTCCGGCCACCGCGGTGTGCAGTGACTGGTAATTGTTGTCTTTTGGATTGGCAATGTAGTCGTCGAACTCACCCGGCAGGTACGACCACAGGTTGTGCACTATGCCGAGTACTGTGTAGCACTCCTTCACGTCGTCGACCAGCACGCGGACCGCGCGAATGTCGAAGATCTGGTCCAGCGTGATGCTCTTTCGCTGCATCTTGCGCCAAATGCTGAAGATGTGTTTTGGCCGTCCGCTGATCTCGCCGGCTATGCCGTTTGCGGCCAGCTCCTCCCTGAGTTTGCCGGTCACTTCATCGATAAAGCCTTCACGTTCCGCGCGTTTTTCGTTCAGGGATCGTGCGATCTTCTGGTACGTATCAGGTTCCAGGTAGCGGAGCGACAGGTCCTCAAGTTCCCATTTCAGTTGCCAGACACCAAGGCGATTGGCAAGCGCGGCATAGATTTCGCGGGTTTCGATTGCCATCGCCCGCTGCATTTCCGGCGCTGCGTGCTTGGCAAGGCGCAATTTATGCAGTTGCTCGGCAATGCGGATCAGTACCAGTCTTGCGTCGGATACTACCGCCAGCAACATCTTGCGCAGTGCCTCTGACTGCTGCGTCGCCAAAGCCTCGCCCGGCTTCCAGTCCAGCGGCAGCGAAAACCTCCCCAACTGCACCAGGCCGTCCACCGTGTCCGCGAGCTCCGCTACAGCACTCGCCTCGATCGCCTCGCGAGCGACCAGGCCATCGCGCACCAGCGGGTAAAGAGCGGCCGCGGCGATGAGGGGCGGTGGCAATCCCAGCGGCTGCACAATAGCGACGATTGCCGCGCCCTCGGCTTGCTGGGTGCTGGCGCGCAGCGGTTCCGGCAGAGCATCGAGAAAGTGTCGGGCACCTGCGACGATGCCTTCCTGTTCGTTGCTTACTTCCGTATTTTCACGTGCAGAAGTGACCATTCAGCTGTTTGTCGATGGTGTGCCCAGGCGGTTTAGCCGGTATCATACGCGCTGATTTTGGGTAACACATTACACAACGGTCACCATGGCAGGTCATAGCAAGTGGGCGAATATCCAGCACCGGAAAGGCGCCCAGGATAAAAAACGCGGCAAGTTATTCACCAAACTCATCAAGGAAATCACAGTTGCGGCCCGAATTGGTGGCAGCGAGATTGCATCGAATCCCCGGTTGCGCCTCGCCGTCGACAAGGCGAAGGCGCAAAGCATGCCGAGAGACAATATCGATCGCGCCATCCGGCGTGGGACTGGTGAACTGGATGGAAGCCATTACCAGGAAATTCGCTACGAAGGCTACGGTCCGGGCGGCACGGCAGTCATTGTCGATGTGCTGACGGACAATCGTAACCGCACTGTTGCTGATGTAAGGCATGCGTTTTCGAAGTTCGGGGGCAACCTCGGCGCGGACGGATCTGTAGGCTATCTGTTCAACCACGTCGGTTTCCTGTCTTACCCGGCGGGCAGTGATGAAAACCGGATTATGGAGGCGGCAATCGAGGCCGGGGCCGAAGACGTCGTCGTGGATTCGGACGGATCCGTGGAAGTGCTCACCGACCCGGCAGATTTTGAAACTGTACGAGATGCAATGAAGGTGGCAGGACTGGTGCCGGAAAGCGCTGAACTGACGATGCGCGCCAGCATTTCGGCAAATCTGGATCTCGACACGGCCAGCTCGATGGTAAAGATGCTGGAGATGCTCGAGGACCTTGACGATGTGCAGAATGTTTACAGCAACGCGGATATATCCGCTGACATTCTTGCCAGACTTTGAGGCAGCAATTGATTGAGCGACTGAGAGTGCTTGGTATCGATCCGGGATCGCGCATTACCGGATTTGGCGTCATTGATTTCACCGGCGATGCAGCCGCATTCGTTGCCAGCGGCGCCGTAGCAAGTACCGAGGGCTCGTTTGCCGATCGTTTGCGAATTATCTTCAAATCGGTTTCACAAATTGTCGCCGAGTACCAGCCTGCTGTCGTTGCCATCGAAAGCGTGTTTGTCAATCGCAATGCGGGCAGCGCACTCAAGCTTGGTCATGCCCGTTCGGCAGCCATTTGTGCCACTTTCACCCATGACGTAACCGTCGTTGAGTATTCTCCACGTGAGATCAAGCAGGCCGTGGTCGGAACGGGTGCGGCAACCAAGGAGCAGATTCAGCACATGGTAAAGTCGATGCTTAAGCTCGACGGCGATCCGGCGCCCGATGCCGCAGACGCGCTGGCGGCGGCAATCTGTTACGGGCATCAGCGTCGGCTTCGGGAACGGCTGGCCAGCCGAGAGTTCCTGGTGCGACGACGATGATCGGTACGCTGCGTGGCCTGCTGACCGCCAAGCAGGCTCCACAGATTATTCTCGAGTGCAATGGCGTCGGATATCAGGTCGAAACGCCGATGTCGACTTTCCTGGAGCTGCCGCCGATCGGACAGGAAGTTTTCCTGTACACACACCTGCAGGTGCGCGAGGATGCCCAGATACTGTATGGATTTGCCAGCGATAAGGAAAAGGCCCTGTTTCGCAGCCTGCTGCGCGTCAGCGGGGTCGGCGCAAAGATTGCTTTGTCAGTGCTTTCCGCGATGAGCGTCAATGATTTTCAGCGTTGCGTACGACTTGAGGACACGGCAATGCTGGTCAAGATACCGGGCGTCGGGCGAAAAACCGCGGAGCGACTGATTATCGAGATGCGGGACCGTTTGGAGAAAATGGCAGGTGCTGAGTCCGCCAAAGCGGGCGTCCAAAGCACCGAACCTAGGAACGAAGCCGTTGACGCATTGGTAGCGCTCGGCTACAAGCCAGCCGAAATCAAGAAGTTGTTGGCACAACTGGAGACCAGCGGCAAGTCGGCTGAAGAGATCATTCGACTTGCGCTCAAGCGGGCAGTGAACTGAGTTATGGCCGGAATCGAACACGACAGGATCACGACCGCTGTGCCACGCGATGACGATCGGGCATTCGATCGCGCCATCCGCCCGAAGACCCTGAAAGACTATGTCGGCCAGGCGGTGGTCAAGGAGCAGATGCGGATATTCGTCACGGCGGCACGCAATCGCAAGGAAGCGCTCGATCACGTGCTGATTTTCGGTCCGCCCGGACTCGGCAAAACCACGCTGGCGCATATCATTGCGAATGAAATGGGTGTCAACCTGCGTTTGACGGCAGGACCGGTTTTGGAACGGCCCGGGGACCTTGCCGCCATTCTGACCAATCTCGAGCCCAATGACGTGCTGTTCGTTGACGAGATTCACAGGCTTAGCCCGATTGTCGAAGAAGTTCTTTACCCGGCTATGGAGGACTTTCAGCTCGATATCATGATCGGCGAGGGGCCGGCGGCCAGATCCATCAAACTGGACCTGCCTCCGTTCACGCTGGTCGGCGCAACCACGCGAGCTGGCCTGCTGACGTCGCCGCTGCGTGATCGTTTCGGCATCGTGCAACGGCTCGAGTTCTATTCCGTCGAGGAGCTGGAGGCGATCGCGCACCGCTCAGCGAGAATATTCAATCTGCCGCTCGAAGCCGCCGGCGCCCGGCAGATTGCGCGACGCGCGCGAGGCACGCCCCGAATCGTCAACCGGCTGTTGCGGCGGGTGCGCGATTTTGCGGAAGTACAGGCCGATGGCGTGGTTACCGAAGCCGTCGCCGTCAGCGCCATGGACATGCTGGAGGTCGATCCGAACGGATTCGATGCCATGGACAGGCGCTTGCTGCAGACGATCATCGACAAGTTTGACGGTGGCCCGGTCGGCATCGACAGCCTGGCCGCTGCGGTGAGCGAGGAGCGTGGCACCATCGAGGACGTCCTGGAGCCTTACCTGATTCAACAGGGGTTCATGATGCGCACGGCCAGAGGCAGGGTTGCCACGCGTAACGCCTATCTGCATTTTGGTCTGTCGCCACCCGTCAGAGACCCCATCCCGGAACTGCCGCTTTTCGACCAGAAATGAGCGGTATGCGGTGAAGACAGGATGAATGGTAAAACCTTCGTCTGGCCTGTTCGCGTCTATTACGAGGACAGTGATGCCCAGGGCGTGGTCTATTACGCGAACTACTTCAAGTTCATGGAGCGTGCCCGTACGGAATGGATTCGGTCACTGGGTATCGAACAGGACGCACTCATGCGCAAGGACAGGCGCATATTTGTCGTCGTGGACACGACTGCAGAGTTCCTTTCCCCGGCCCGATTCAATGATCAACTGGCCGTGACCGTGCGGCTGACCGACCTGTCACGTGCGACCTTTTCCATGGGACAGGACATCTTTCGTAACAATATTGACGGCGAACTGCTGTGTCGTGGCACCATACGCGCCGCGTTTCTCAACGCCGACACGCTGAAACCCGCTCGCCTGCCCGAAACACTGTTCAAGGACTTCTCACTATGACAACCAATTTGTCGTTCATCGGCCTGGTTTTGGGCGCGAGTGTGGTGGTACAGCTCGTGATGCTGACTCTGCTCATAGCCTCTTTCGTTTCCTGGAGCATCATCTTTACCAAACGACGGTTGATTGTGCGAACCAAGTCCGCGTCCGACGAGTTCGAAGCAAATTTCTGGTCGGGCGGCGACCTGAATACGCTGTACCGCAATGCTACCCGGCAAAAGGATGGCAGCGTAGGCATGGCCAGCATCTTCGAGGCGGGGTTCCGGGAGTTCAATCGTGGCACACAGCAGGACGACATCCAGCCGGACAAGGTACTGGAAGAGAGCCGCCGCGCCATGCGAGTCGCACAGATGCGGGAGGTAGACCGGCTCGAGCAAAGCCTGGCGACGCTCGCGACGATAGGTTCCACCAGTCCTTTCGTCGGATTGTTCGGCACCGTTATCGGCATCATGAATTCCTTTCGAGGGCTCGGAAACGCCCAGACCGCGACGCTGGCGCAGGTCGCCCCGGGAATTGCCGAGGCGCTGATTGCCACCGCGATGGGCCTGTTCGCTGCCATTCCGGCGGTGGTTGCGTTCAATCGCTACGCCGACAAGGTCGCACGACTGGAAATCCGCTACGACAGTTTCACCGAGGAATTCCTCAGTATCCTGCAGCGGCATTCGCGGGCGAAGAAGAGGAGCGCCTGAAATGTCATCTCCGCTGCAGAAACGAAAACTCATGTCTGAAATCAACGTCGTGCCCTATATCGACGTGATGCTGGTGTTGCTGATCATCTTCATGGTGACTGCGCCATTGCTGACACAAGGCGTGAAGGTCGAGTTGCCGAAAGCAGGCGCAGAGCCCATAGCCAACGAACCGGACCATCCGCCAATCGTTATCAGCGTCGATGCCCAGGGAAATCTGTACATCAATATCGGTGATGACGAGGACAAACCGTCCGGGGCCGAGAAGATCGTATCGTTGACTTCGGCTGTGCTTGGCAAGAGGCCGGACACACCAGTGCTGGTCAAAGCCGATCGCGCTGTCCCGTACGGCAATGTCGTCGGCGCGATGGTGCTGTTGCAGCAGGCGGGAGCCGAAAGTGTTGGCTTCGTTACCGACCCTCTGGATACCTATCCCGTACCCGAGTAAGGCAGGGCACCCGCGATGATTCGCGATACCTACAACATCATCCCGGTATTTCTGGCCGCCATGTTGCACATCCTGCTGCTGGCGGGGATGGTGTTCGTCTACGATTTTTCACGACCGGCACATCCGGTGATTCCACTCGCGATCAGCGCGACACTGGTCACCGAATCGGAACTGGCACAGGCGCCGGTTGTCGAGATGCCGCCAGTGGCCGAGCCCGAACCGGCACCTGTTCCGGATCCAGATGAGGCGCAGAAGCGCGCGGCCGAAGAGCAAAAACGGCTCGAGGACCTGCGCGTCGAACAGGAGCGTATCCGGCTCGAAAAAGTGGCGGAAGAAAAGCGCAAGCAACAGGCCGAAGTCGAGCGCAAGCAGCGCGACGAAGCGGAGCGCGAGCGACGCGAAAAAGAGGCGGAGCGAAAACGTCTCGAGGACATCGAACGTCAGCGCCAGGAAAACGAGCGATTGCGCAAGGAAGCGGAACTGGCGGCGCTACAACAAAGGCGCGACGCCGAGATCGACGCGGAGGAAAAGCGCCTTGCGGCGATGAACGCGGGACTCCAGGAGCGATACGTTCTGTCGATTCATAATCATATTTACCGGAACTGGTCGCCGCCCGTGAGCGCACAATCTGGCAGCGAGTGCGAGGTTCTTGTTCGCCAGGTTCCCGGTGGTGAAGTGGTCGGTGTAGAGATTTTGAGTTGCGACGGAGACGAAGCACTGCGCCGCTCGGTCGAGACAGCGGTATTGAGATCCTCGCCCTTGCCGCCGCCTCCCGATCCCAGTGTTTTTGAAAGAAACTTGCGATTGATACTGAAAACTGAACAATAGCGAGGCTTGAGTCCTGATGCGGAATCCTTTTATGCACTGTTTGCGACTATCCATGGGCACATTGTTGTTGGCCACGTTGGGCCTTTCGGCCCGAGCCGAGCTGGTCATCGAGATCACCAAGGGAGTAGGCCAGCGCACGCCGGTTGCGGTCGTGCCCTTCGGCTGGGAGGGCAGCGACGCCAGTGAGCCCATGGACATAGCAGCGGTAATCGCTGCCGACCTCGAACGCAGCGGCCGCTTCGATGCGGTTGACGAAGAGAGCATGTTGCAAAAACCGACAGCGGGCGTGGACGTGGACTTTGACGACTGGTCGATCGTTGGCACTGAGGCAATCGTTGTCGGAAAGCTGACCCAGACCGGCGACAATGCGTACAGTCTTCAGTTCCAGCTGTTCGACGTCTTCGGCAAGAAACAGCTGGTCGGATATCGCATGCCCGCAAGTCGCGGAACCATGCGCGAAGCGGCACATCGTGCAGCCGACATGATCTACGAGAAGCTCACCGGTATCCCGGGTGTCTTCGGCACGCAGGTGGCTTACGTGACATCACAGGGGGAGGGTAAGGGCAAGACCTACACGCTGGTCGTATCCGATGCTGACGGTGAGAATGAAAACACGATCATGGAATCGCGCGACCCGATCATGTCACCGGCATGGTCCCCGGACAGCCGCCGCCTGGCCTACGTCTCGTTCGAAGGCAACCAGTCCAGTATTTTCGTGCAGACATTGCGTACCGGAAATCGTGTCAAGGTATCGAGCTTGCCCGGTATCAATGGATCGCCCGCATTTTCACCGGATGGACGCAAACTGGTCCTGACGCTGGGTGGAGTGGATGGCAATCTCGACATCCACGTACTCGACCTCAACAGCCGGGAACTGACCCGGCTGACCACGGATCGAGCAATCGACACCGAGGGCAGCTGGTCGCCCGATGGCCGTGAGATATTTTTCACCTCGGACCGCAGCGGCGGGCCGCAGGTCTACAAAGTCAGCGTCAACGGCGGCACAGCCGAACGGATAACCTTCGAGGGCAGTTATAATGCGCGTCCGCGGCTGTCTCCAGACGGCAGGAAGCTCGCACTCGTACACCTGGATCGCGGCAATTATCGAATTGCCGTACTGGAAATGGACCGGCGGCAGTTACTGGTCGTGTCCACGGGCAGCCAGGACGAATCGCCGAGTTTTGCGCCGAACAGCGACTCATTGATCTATGCCACACGGCAAGGTCGCAATGGCGTACTGGAAACGGTCTCGGCCGACGGGCTTGTTCGGAGCCGTCTCGCCGCGGGACAATCGGACGTTCGCGAGCCGGTGTGGTCACCATTCCCACGCTACTAGCGGGAATCTGGCGAAGAATCGGGGTTGATGTTTAATATCAGGTAAGTATTTTATCTTTCTGATTTATAATGTTTATATTGAATCACTTGGGCATATGAAAAGGGTTACAACCATGAAAATCTCGACAATGGCTTTGATAGCTTTGCTGGCGCTCGGCGTCTCCGGCTGTTCAAAAAACACCATTCCTGATCCTGACGCCAGCGCAACGGCGGCTGACGGCGGAGCCGATGCAAGTACCGGAGGCTACGGCGCCGATGGCACGAGCGGCGGAGAATTCGTCGATGACGACCTGCTTGGCCCGGATGGGGAAATGGGTATGGTCATCTACTTTGATTTCGACCAATCGGAACTGCGGCCGGAGTACACCGATTTGCTGGCACGCCACGCTACGCACCTGGCCAACAATCCGGGCACCAGTGCGAGACTCGAGGGGCATGCGGACGAGCGGGGTTCCCGTGAGTACAACATCGGTCTTGGCGAGCGGCGTTCGCAGACGGTGCGCAGAATGCTGCTGATTCAGGGTGCGTCGGCAAACCAGATTTCAACCGTGAGCTTTGGCGAAGAACGTCCGGCCGCGGTTGGCAGCGATGAAGAGGCCTACTCACTCAATCGCCGTGTTGAAATCAAATACACGCAATAGGGATGTGAGACGTGAAAATTTGCCGTTCGCGTGTTCTCGCGCTGGCAGCCATGGCCACGGTCAGTGGCTGTGCGCTGATGGCGCCAGAAGAAGATCCGGTACTGATTCAGCTCAATGATCTCGACCGGAGGCTGGCCGCGGTGGAGAGAGTTCTGGCCAACGGCAGCCTGGTCGAACTCACCGTACAATCGGACGAGCTGCAGCGGCAAAGTGCGGACCTGCAGGGCCGGATCGAGACGCTCGAGCACGATAATGCGAGTTCTTCGAGTCGCCAGCGCGATCTGTACGTGGATCTCGACGAGCGACTGCAGGCACTGGAGGCAAGCGTCACGATTGCCAATTCAGCGGCTGCCACCGGTAAAGGTGCCGGGGAATTGCCGGTGCCTGGGGGGTCGGACCGTGACAACTATCAGGCCGCGCTGGAGATGATCAAGGAGCAGCATTACGACGAAGCGGAGGTTGCTTTCAAGCAGTTCCTGGTCAGTTTCCCGGACAGCCAGATGGCGGATAACGCTCAATACTGGCTTGCCGAGTCCTATTACGTGACCGGCCGCTTCGATCAGGCCCTGAAGGCATTCACTGTCGTGGTGAATGACTATCCGCGTTCCAGAAAGGTACCGGATGCCCTGCTGAAAATGGGCTTCTGCAGTTATGAGTTGAAGCGCTGGGATGATGCGCGCACATCGCTGGCCCGCGTGCAGGCAGACTTTGCCGACACAACGGCGGCAAGACTCGCGGAACAGCGACTGCAACGCATGACCGAAGAAGGGCACTAGTGGGGCGAGTCAGCGGGATTAACAGCTTGTGACGCGGGCGCCGCCGGTTGTCATTTACTGCCGGTCCGGTATCATGCCGCCCGGCTGCCGACCATCCTTCCGGGTACATGCGGGGCGTTAGCTCAGAGGTAGAGCATTCGGCTTTTAACCGATTGGTCGTAGGTTCAAATCCTACACGCCCCACCAATAAAAACAGTCACGTACATCGGAATTGAAAATCTTAAAAATAGCCGAGTCTCACATGAGCCTCGCAGCAAAATCTTCTGGCTTGCACATCAAGGCAGTATGACCACAGGGGAACTACTTGCCGAAGTTGAGGACTTGCTTCGAGCGATGCCGAATCGCGCAACTCTAGCTTCAGTGAATGAGGAAAATTTCAGCTGGATTGGGCGCGTCGCAGCATTTAAAGAACTGGTTGGCCTTATTGTATGTGGAATAGGCAAAATCGTTACGTCGTTCTTATCCAGGTTACAGTTCGAATTGAAGGCCGAATAAGGCTCCAACTGTGTCACGGTTAACACGCAGTTGCTGAAAATGACTGAGTTTTCCAGATTAAGTACCGTGTTCATATTTATTGGCAGCGAACACCGACCCACCTGCTCCGATCGCTTCGGTGATCAGGACGGTAGTGAGCAAAGCCTTTTTCCACGTTTTCATTGCTCAGCCCTCCGTAAGGTGCAGACCGCATCGACATGATCCACGACATCTAGGCCCATGCCCTCGAATAAGCTTTTGTGTTCCGCGCTACGGTAGTAGAAGCCCTCTTTTGTTTTCTTTAGCCAGGTGGTCATCGCTTCTTTTTGGCTTTCATCAAGCTCGGACATGAATTTTACGTAGGCATTGTGTGACTTGATTTCAGTGAGATCGTCAACCCGATCAAGTATCGGGTACAGGGCCTCGCTTCTCAGCCCATGTTGGCTACAGACCGTCTCGTCCCAGACCTTGCCATACTCTGACTCCATTTCACTGGCGGCAGCTACCATTCGCGAAATAAAGGCTGTTGCAGCCTCCTCGGAATCGAGGCCCATGCGTTTCTGCACGATCCAGAGCGCTATGTCAGGATTCGTCGAACTCATGTCCTTCATGCTCAGCAATGTGGTCGCGAACATGAGGTGGTCCGGTGCCGTCGATCCCCGGTATTCCTTGCGGATTTTCTCCGAGCGATCCGGCTCTGCGTCCGCGAGGCCAGCGATGACCGCGGCGAGGACGGTAATCGCGATCAAGCTTAGGCTCTTCTTCATTGACCACCCCCACTCATTCGGCTGGGTCGCAAGGAGCCAGAGACAAACTCCATGCTAAGTCGCATTACTGTGAGTTTCAACCCAGCTTTGGACGTCGGGGTCTGTATGGTTACATACTAGCAGAAAGGCTTTATTTATAGGTGTTTATCGGCCTTTGTATGGAGTGGTCCGGTCAGGTCGGGGACTCTTAATCAGACTTTTAACCGATTGGTCGTAGGTTCAAATCCTACACGCCCCGCCATTCGGGCAACGTTGCCCAAATCAATTTCAGATAAAACTGGCGACGGCTGTCGGATGTATCGTTATCATCAGCGGCTTTGTTAGCGGCAGAGAGTCGCCCGTGACACACGATCGCTGGAAAATTCACAAATTCGGTGGCAGCAGCCTGGCCGATGCTGATTGCTTTCGAAACGTCGCCGAAATTCTCGCAAAGATGCCCGAGGGTCGTATCGGTATCGTCGTTTCAGCGATGGGCGGCATGACCGATAAACTGCTGCGGCTCACCACCATCGCGGAGCGGGATGACCGTGCTTTTGTCGAAGAACTGCGCGAGATCGGTGATCGATATACGCAAACCGCCCGAAAGCTGCTGAACGGTGATGCCCTGGTTCGGGTCCTGGATCAATGGGGCCAGGATGCGGGCGACATCAAGGATATTCTGCGTGCCATTGCCCTGGTGAAATCAGCACCGCAGCGCAGCCGCGATATTGTTGCCGGATACGGTGAAATCTGGTCGGCCAGGCTCATGGCCGCTTTTCTCGCGCAAATGTTGGGCAGCGATCGTGCCGGTAGCTGGATCGATGCCCGCCGCGTGATCACGATTCGGCAAAGCGAACTGGGACCATCAGTCATATGGGAAACGTCGCAGCGCAAGTGGCTGTCTGAAGTCGCCGCAAATTCCAGCAAGCTGCTTCTTATGACCGGTTTCATCGCCAGCGACGAGGAAGGCTTGCAAACCACGCTCGGGCGAAACGGCAGCGATTTCTCGGCGGCAATCTTTGCCGCTCTTGCGGATGCATCGGAACTGACCATCTGGACTGACGTGGACGGCGTCATGAGCGCCGACCCGCGCCGTGTGCCTGAGGCTCGAATCATCGAGTCTCTCTCGTACAACGAGGCAATGGAGCTCGCTTATTTCGGCGCAAAAGTAATTCATCCGCAGACGATGGGACCAGCGATCAGGAAAAGCATACCGATCGTCATTCGCAACACCTTCAACCCGGCGTATCCGGGAAGCCGGATTCAGGCGCAGTCGGATCCGGTGCAGCAGATCAAGGGAATTACAGCCGTCAGCAACATGGCACTGGTCAATCTCGAAGGTGCTGGCATGATTGGCGTGCCTGGCACAGCGGACCGGCTTTTCGCTGCTCTGAAGAATGCCGGTGTCTCGGTGACCCTGATTTCGCAGGCCAGCTCGGAGCATTCGATCTGCATTGCGGTGCCCGATAGCCTTGCGGAACGAGCCAGGAACATCATTGCGGAGACTTTCGCCGATGAACTGGCGGGCGGGCAAATTCAAAGTGTCGATGTGTCTCCCGAGCAGAGCATTATTGCAGTGGTCGGTGATGGCATGGCCGGCACACCCGGAATCGCCGCAAAATTCTTTGGCACACTGGGTCGTGCCGGTATCAATATTCGCGCTATCGCCCAGGGTTCTTCGGAACGCAATATTTCTGCTGTTGTCGACAGCAGTGACGTCACCCGTGCCTTGCGTGCCGTTCATTCCGGTTTCTACCTCTCGTTAAAGACACTCTCGATCGGTCTCATTGGTCCTGGCTTGGTCGGCGGCACGTTGCTCGAGCAGATTCATGGTGAGCGGGCGAGGCTCGCGCGTGATTTCAGCCTTGATCTCAGAATCCGTGCCATCGCAAGGTCGCAGGCCATGTACCTGGAAGATCGCTGCTTCGATTTGCGTACCTGGCGGCAGACCACCAGCGCTCCGGGCCGGCCGCTGGATTTCAAGGCATTCGAAGACCACGTGCATGCCGAGCATCTGCCACACGCAGTAATCATCGACTGCTCAGCGAGCAACGATGTCGCAGCGCGCTATGCGGGGTGGCTGGAACGCGGCATCCACATTGTGACGCCGAACAAAAAAGCGTTCAGCGGACCTTACGATTACTACCGGAGTCTGCGTGCGGCATCGCGCAGCGGGAATTCACATTATTTTTACGAAACAACCGTGGGCGCCGCACTGCCGATAATCATCACGATGCGCGATTTGATGAATACGGGTGACCGGATCCATTCGGTTGCCGGTATTCTGTCGGGTACCCTTGCGTACCTGTTCAACGTCTACGATGGGCGCACACCGTTCTCGCAGATTGTGCGCAAGGCCATGGAAAGCGGATACACCGAGCCCGATCCCCGGGACGACCTGTCTGGCATGGACGTGGCCCGCAAACTGACAATCATCGCCCGTGAGATGGGGCAGGTCCTGGAGATTGGTCAGTTCCCTGTGCAGAACCTGATCCCCGAGTATCTGCAAACGCTGCCAACAGACGAATTCATCGCACGTTTGCCGGAGCACGACCGGTACATGCAACAAATTTTCGAGGCCTGCAGGGCGGAAGGCAAGGTGCTTCGCTATGTCGCAAGACTTGATGCCGACGGCAATGCATCGGTCGGCCTTGAACGGCTGGATGCCAGGCATGCATTCAGCAATAACTCGCTGACTGACAACGTGGTGCAGTTTATTACCGACCGATATTCGTCGAATCCGCTCATTGTACAGGGCCCTGGCGCGGGTCGGGACGTGACAGCAGGCGGCGTATTCGCCGATCTGCTGCGGCTCGCCGCCTACATTGGCGACGGGCCGCTGTGATGCACACTGCAAAGACGGTAACCGCATTCGCGCCGGCCTCGATCGGCAATGTCGGCGTCGGCTTCGATATGCTCGGACTTGCCATGGCCGGCGTTGGCGACCGGGTAACCGCCAGCCCGAGCAGGCAGCCGGGCGTTTCGATTGCGGAAGTGCGAGGACTGGATGGGGAAATTCATCCTTACCTTTCCACTGATGCGACGCAGAATACCGCGTCAATCGCTGCCGCGGCCCTGTGGCAAGCGCACGGGCAAGCGCACGTTGACGGTCCTGGTGTAGAGCTGACGATCAGAAAGGGTGTGCCACTGCAATCCGGCATGGGCGGTTCGGCGGCATCTGCCGTTGCGGCAGTGGTCGCGGTCAACGCATTGCTTGAAACGCCGCTGGCGATCCAGGACTTGCTGCCCTTTGCGCTGCGCGGCGAGGCATTCGCGAGCGGCGGCACGCATGCAGACAACGTGGCGCCGAGCCTGCTGGGAGGCCTGGTGTTTTGCCCGGATGTGCTGCACCCGACAATGATTCCGGTCACGGCTGTGCCGGGACTGCGCAGCGTGGTGCTGCACCCTGAAATGCAGATCAATACGGCAAGCGCCAGAAAGAAACTGGCGCGCGGCTACACGATGGAGCAATGGCTGCAGCAGCAGGGTTACCTAGGCGGTTTCCTGCTGGCCTGCGAGCGTGGCGATACGGGCCTGCTGCGACGCACACTTGTTGATGTAGTAATCGAGCCGCAACGCAGGGAATCCGTACCTTTCTTCGATAGCGTGAAAGAAGGGGCAACGGCGGCGAATGCACTCGGTTGTTCGCTGTCCGGCAGCGGCCCGAGTATTTTTGCACTTTGCGACGAACGCGATGCGGCCAACGTTGCCACCGGCATGGA
>JAHKKM010000145.1 GCA_020027645.1 Pseudomonadota bacterium | reverse complement strand
AGAACAATTTCAAAAACTCGAGGCACATGCCAGCCAACTGATCATTGGGCAGGGGCACCTGATCAATCGCATGTTGATCGCATTGCTTTGCGATGGGCACCTGCTGGTCGAAGGCGCGCCGGGACTGGCAAAAACGCGTGCAATCAAGGTGCTTGCGGAAAGTATCGAGGGCGACTTTCACCGCCTGCAATTCACACCGGATCTGTTGCCTGCTGACCTGACCGGCACCGAGATCTATCGGCCGCAGGAAGGTACCTTCGTGTTTCGCGAGGGACCCCTGTTTCACAATCTGATCCTCGCCGATGAAATCAACCGCGCGCCGGCCAAGGTGCAGTCCGCGTTGCTGGAGGCTATGGAAGAACGGCAAATAACGGTCGGTGAAAAAAGCTACGCGCTGCCCGAATTGTTCATGGTCATGGCGACACAGAACCCGATCGAGCAGGAAGGGACCTACCCGCTGCCGGAAGCCCAGCTCGACCGCTTTTTGATGAACGTGCTGGTCGGATACCCGACGCCGGCGGATGAGCGTCGCATCCTGGTGCTGAACCGGGAGGAAGCGAAATCGCGCAAGCGCGATCAGTTTCAGCCGGCGGAAATTTTGCCCGAAGCGGCGATCATGGAAGCGCGTCAGGCCATACTCGGCCTGCACCTCGCCGATGAACTGGAGCAATACATCGTGAACGTCGTGGTGGCGACACGCGATCCAGGCAGGGTCAATCCGGCGCTCGACGGTCAGGTGATGTACGGCGCGAGTCCGCGCGCCTGCATGGGTATCGACCGCAGTGCCCGCGCACATGCCTGGTTGAAGGGGCAGGACTATGTGGGGCCGGAAGATATCCAGGCGGTCGCGGCCGACGTGTTGCGGCACCGGCTGGTCCTGAGTTTCGAAGCAGAAGCCGATGGCGTCATCGCCGATACGATCATAGAGGGCGTTCTCGACGGCGTCGGTGTTCCATAGGGTTCGCGCTGCGATTTCGCGATTACGACTGTGAGACACGACAAGCTACAAGCCGATGCATCGCCGGTCAGCGTCAGCCAGGGCGGCCTGATCCGCCTGGCCGGAGCGGCGCGCGCAATTGCGCTGGACGTGTTGCGCATCAATTCATTGCAAGCGGGCGCATACGTTTCGCATTTTCGCGGGCGCGGCATGGAGTTCGACGAATCCAGGCCGTACCAGCCTGGCGATGATCCGCGCAACATCGACTGGCGGGTCACGGCACGCAGCACCGAGGCCTACACCAAACTGTTTCGCGAGGAGCGCGAACGGCCGGTACTGGTCATGCTCGATCTGCGTTCCAACATGCACTTTGCAACCCAGGGCGCGTTCAAGTCCGTGCATGCGAGCAACGCAGCAGCATTGATTGCCTGGGCGGCACACCATCGCGGCGACCGTCTCGGCGGACTGATCTTCGGCGATACCGTGCATCTCGAATTGAAACCGAAACTCGGCCGGCAGGCGGCGCTGCGTTACGTGCACGAACTGGTCAACCATCCGGACTGGCATGTGGACGAGCATGTACCGGCGCCGCCCGATGAACCTGCGCTGACGCAAGCCATGGCCGCATTACGACGTGTCGTGCGTCCCGGCAGCCTGGTGGTGATTCTCAGCGACTTCATCGGATTCTCGCGAGCGGCGCAGTCCTATCTCGCCGGCATTGCAAGACACAACGAGGTGCTTGCAGTGTTCATCAGCGACCCGCTGGAAGAAGAGTTGCCGCCGCCCGGACATTACCGGCTGGTCAGTCATGACGCGGAGATGTCCATTGACACCTATGCGGGCGGCGCAAGGCGTGACTATCACAAGGTCTTCGAGGAACGGCGTGAAATGCTTGAGCAATTCTGCCAGCGTTATGGCGTGCACCTGATGCACATGTCGACACGGGACGATCCTGTGCAAAGCCTGCAAAAGTCACTCGGCCGGCGCATCGCCTGACAGATATGGATCCCGAACAGATTCCCTTGCGTGATCTGCACCTGCCCGAGGCGATCGGCTGGTGGCCGCTTGCACCGGGCTGGTGGATGCTCATTGCACTGGCGGTGTTCGGGCTGCTGTACCTGTTGTACAGGGCATACCTGCACTGGCGCTCCAACCGGCCGCGACGCATCGCCTTGCGCGAACTGAAAAAACTAAGCAGCGATTACCGGCGCGGCATGGATGCGAAATCATTATCGAAGCAGCTTTCGCAATTGCTTCGTCGCGCCATGCTCGCCTATGCATCGCGAGATGAAGTCGCGGGTCTTACCGGGCAAAGCTGGCTCGAGTGGCTGGACCAGGGACTGGAAGGGCAGCCGTTCACCACCGGTGCGGGGCGGCTGATCGGCTCGCTGCCGTATGTTCGCAGTGAAAGTAATGATGCAGAGATCAATATCGCGGCCGTGATCGACGCAGTTCGACTGCGATTGCAAACGCCGCTCGAGGGAGGCAACGCCTGATGTGGTCGCTGGACTGGCCCTGGATGTTGCTCTGGCTGCCCGTGCCATTCCTGCTGCGCAGGCTGCTGCCACCCGTGGTAAGTACGCGGGAAGCAGGATTGAAAGTGCCGAGCTTTCGCGGCTTCGCGGTGCTGAACGAACGCTCGGAAGTGGAGCAATTGCTGAACTGGCGCTTCTGGGTTGCTGTCATCGCCTGGATCCTGCTGGTGCTTGCCTCTGCAAGACCGCAACGCATCGGCGACGAACTCGATGTGCCGGTCTCGGGCAGAAATCTCATGCTCGCGGTCGACCTCTCCGGCAGCATGGACGCCAAGGACTTCGAACTCGGCAATCGCCGCGTCGATCGCCTGACGGCAACCAAGGCGGTGGCCAGTGATTTCATCGGCCGTCGCGAAGGCGATCGCATCGGACTCATACTTTTCGGTGAGCGCGCCTATCTGCAGGTACCGCTGACACTCGATCGGGAGACCGTGAAAATCCTGCTGCTCGAATCATTCATCGGATTGGCCGGTGAGAAGACGGCAATTGGCGATGCCATCACGCTCGCCGTCAAACGCATTCACGACCAGGGCACGGTGGCGGACGAACAGGTACTGGTGCTGTTGACGGATGGCGCGAATACCGCAGGTGAGGTCGATCCGATCAAGGCGGCGGAACTTGCACAGCAGATCGGTCTGCGCATCTACACCATCGGCATCGGTGCAGAACAAATGGTGGTGTCGTCGATCACCGGTGGCTTGAGGCGCGTCAACCCTTCTGCCGACCTGGACGAGGAAACACTCACGCGCATCGCGGAACTGACCGGCGGCAGGTACTTTCGGGCAAAGGATACGGCGGGCCTGCAGGAGATCTACCGGCTGCTGGACGAGATGGAACCGGTCGCGGAACCGGAGGCCGGTTTTCGCCCGGTGAAGTCTCTTTATTACTGGCCGCTCGGCGGCGCCATCGTGCTTGCAAGCTTTCTGGCGCTGATGAACCTGCTTGCGGGCCTGCGATTCGGTCGCGTCGCAAAAGTGAAAGCCCATGCCGGCTGAATTCCATTTCCTGCGCCCCGAATGGTTGTGGGGCATCCCGGCAGTGGTACTGCTCGCCATTGCACTGGCACGCCGCCAACTTGCGCCGGGCAGCTGGCAGCGCATTGTTGATCCTGTACTGGTGCCGTTTGTACTGGTACGCAACCAGGCCAGGGGATTGAGCTATCGCTGGTGGCTGCTGCTGTTATCCGGCCTTATCGCGGTACTGTCGATCGCCGGCCCGAGCTGGAAGCGTGTCGAGCAACCGGTGTTCCGCTCCGAGCAGGCAATTGTCATTGCACTGGACCTTTCCTATTCCATGGATGCGCAGGATGTGACGCCCAGTCGCCTGATGCGCGCGAAACTGAAAATTCTCGACATCCTGGCACGCCGCAAGAGCGGCCAGACAGCGCTGGTCGTGTACTCGGCAAATGCTTTTACGGTGACGCCGCTGACCACGGACGCGGATACCGTCGCAGCACTGGTCAACAGTCTCAGCACCGACATTATGCCAAGCCGCGGCAGCTATCCGCCGGCGGCCATCGAGAAAGGCCGGCAGCTGCTCGAACAGGCCGGCGTCAGTTATGGCGAAGTACTCTTGATTACGGACGGCGGATCCAGCACCGCTGCCGAGCGCGCGGCCGGCGAGCTGCGCGACGCGGGCTATACCCTGTCCGTGCTGGGTGTCGGCACCCTGCAGGGCGCGCCGATTCCGAAAGTGGGTGGCGGATTCGTCACCGACCGTTCCGGCAACATCGCGGTACCGAAACTGGAAATGGACGAATTGCGCCGTCTCGCATCGGCCGGTGGCGGCCGTTACACGGCATTGACGGCCGACGATCGCGATATCGATACGCTGCTCTCGGGTGAGGTTGGCGATGCCACCGAGTCCGACAAATCCGTGGCCACGGATCAGTGGCGCGAGGAAGGCCCGTGGCTGTTGCTGGTACTGTTGCCGCTCGCGGCGCTCGCATTTCGCCGTGGATTGATCCTGGTGCTGCTGCTGTTCGTGTTGCCACTGCCTCAGGATGCCATGGCATTCGGCTGGCAGGACCTTTGGCGAAACAAGGATCAGCAGGGCCAACGGCAGCTGGAGGCGGGCAATGCTGCCGATGCGGCGGCCTTGTTTGCCGATCGATCCTGGCGCGCGGTAGCGAGTTACCGGGCCGGCGATTACGGCGGCAGTGCGGCAGGATTTGCCGATGGCGAGGATGTCGAGAGTCTGTATAACCGCGGCAACGCGCTGGCCCGACTCGGCCAGTTCGAATCGGCCATCGATGCTTATGAACAGGCACTGGAAATCGATCCCGATATGGAAGACGCGATCTATAACCGTGACCTGCTGAAAGACATCGTTAAGCAGCAACAGGATTCGCAGCAGGACCAGCAGGGCGGACAGCAATCGGAAAACGAAGGCGGTGGCGCACAGCAATCGGAAAGTGACAGCCAGTCGGAGCAGCAGGGCGAGGAGGGCTCCGCCGGTGACACGGGCAGCGAGTCACAGGATGGCGAATCCTCGGTGCGAGACGAGGAGATGAGCCAGGAAGATCTCGAGGCCATGCAGCAGGAACTGGAACGAGCGGCACAGGAAGCGGAACAGCAGCAGGGCAAAGCGGAGAGCGAGCAGTCGATGAGCCAGGCCGAAGCGGAGCAGATGCGCCGCATGCAGGAACAACAGCAGGCCATGGAACAATGGCTGCGCCGGATCCCAAACGATCCGGGCGGCCTGTTGCGGCGCAAATTCCAGTATCAGTATCAACGCATGGAGCGTGACCAGGATGGCAACGCCCTGTTGCCGGACGACGAGGTAGAACCATGGTAACGGCGATGCAGCGAACACTCGCTGCTGTACTTGTAATGCTGTCGGTCAGCTTTCCGGGGTGGTGCGCGGCTGCGGTTATCGCCAGCGTGGATCGCGACGAAGTGGAACTGAATGAGTCTTTCACGCTGAAAGTGATCGTTGACTCCGCGATCGAGGTCGTGCCCGACGTCAGCGCGCTCGATCAGGATTTCTACATCGGTTCGACCAGCCAGTTGAGCAACACCACCATAGTGAACGGGCAGATATCCCGCAGCCGCACCTGGCATATTCGTTACCAGCGAAGTCGATCACACCGAAAGCTTCGTTCAGGCGCAGATTCTCTACACCGTGAAAGTGTATCGCGCGGTTGCAACACGGCAGCCACGGCTCAGTGACCTGAGTGTTGAAGGCGTCGAAGTATTGAAAGAGATGGTGGGCGAGGAACGCAGTTACGATTCGATCCTGAACGGCAAGGCGTACAACGTGGTCGAGCGGGTGTATGCACTATTCCCCCAGGAAAGCGGCGAGCTGAATATTGCACCGGCGCGTTTCGAGGCGCGCGTGCTGCGCGACAACCGCATTACGGGACGCAAGATCTTTGAATCGGCAGCGATCAACGTGCTGGTAAGCCCGATTCCGCCGCCGCCCGCCGATTTCCCGGATGCCGCCTGGTTTCCGGCGAAGTCGGTCGAACTTAGCCAGGTGTGGTCACGGTCGCCGGATAATCTGCCGGCTGGCGAGCCGGTCACGCGGCACATTACGGTCACCGCGCTCGGTCAGCTCGAAACGCAAATCCCCGTGATCGAGCTGAAGGTATCGGACAGCATCAAGGTCTACCCTGACAAACCGGAACTGCGAAATGCCGCGGTGCCGAAAGGCATACTCGCCTCGCGCAAGGACCAGTACGCGATGATCGGTGTATCACCGGGCACGGTCGAGATGCCCGAGCTGAAACTTCCGTGGTGGAACATCGACAGCGGTGTGTGGGAAGTAGCTACGCTGCCGGGAGCAACTATCAACATTTTGCCCTCCGCCAACGCTTTGCCGGTTCCGCCGCCTGTACCCGAGGTCGTTGAAGAAACCGTCGAAAGTCCGGTCGAAACGGTCGTCGTGCAAGGCGGTTTGTGGCAGCAGGTCAGCATCGGACTTGCGGCACTTTGGGTGCTGACAGTTCTCGCCTGGTGGCTCCGCTCCCGCCCGGAACGCAAACCGCGCGCGGCGGAAGAGCCGCCGCTGCACCAGCAACAGGCAAAATTTCTTAAAGCCGCGAAGAGGGCCGCGCTCGCTGGCGATTCCACGGGCGTAAAGGACGCGCTGCTCGCCTGGAGTCGCCTGCAATGGCCAACCGGCGCGCCACGCAGCATTGGCGAACTTGCCACACGCGTGTCGGACCCGTTGGCGAAAGAACTGCGCGTCTTGTGCAACGCGAGTTACGGGCCGCACAACACCCCGTGGGATGGCGAGCGCCTGGCGAAAGCACTTCGTTCACTCACAGTGCTGCCGGATGAAAAAGAAGAGCAGGAAGTTGACAGCTTGCCCCCGCTCATGCCCGATCGAGCTTAGAAAAGGTGTCAGGTTTATTTTCCGAAAGAAAATAAACCTGACACCTTTTCCCGGCCCTCAGTCGATCGTGACGATCACTTCATTCGCAAGGAAGCAGCCGCCCGTATCCATCGTGCCGAATACATCTGCAGCCTGATCCACGGCGAGATCGGCGAAATCACCGACGGTAACCGTAGAACTGACGCTTGAGACCAGCAGGATGTCTGCCTCCTCCTGCACGATGACGCAAACGTCACCGGTGTCGGTCGCCAGGTTGAAGCTGGGCTTGGTCGCGTCCAGCGGTTCCTTGATCGTGCCGGAGAGCTGCACGTCCTCGTCAGCCGAGATGAACACGAGCGCGGCCCGGATAATGTCCGGGTCGGCGGGATCGGCTTTGGCGGGAATGACGCCTTCGATCTCGAGCTTGGCGCCGATGACGATCGCGTCCTCGCCGAGTTCGCCGTCCGGACTGAAGTAACGCGTACCGTCCTGGAGCTCGACCGTGTACTGCTTGCCTTCGCCGTCCACCAGCAGGAACGAGCCGTCGACCGGCTTGCTGACGGCCTGGCCCTTGAGCTGCGTTGCGGTGCCGCCGATTTCGATGACGATCGCGTCGAGTTGCACGTCCGCGTCGCCATGGTCGGAATCGCTGTCGCCGTCCGACTCCATATCGCTGTCGCTGTCGGAATCGCTGTCAGCGTCGGAGTCACTGTCGCCGTCGCTGTCCCCGTCCGAAGCCTTGTCGCCGTCACTGCCCGAAGCTTTGTCACTGTCGCTGTCGGAATCGCTGTCGGTATCGGAATCGCTGTCGCCGTCGTCATCATTCTCGTGGCGGTAGCGGCCGATCACGACGACCTGGTCGTCGACGGCGAGCACTTCGAAAGGCTTTTGCACGCCCTCGAAGTCGAACAGGCTCGTGCTCTCGTCCGTGTTGATCACGAGACACATGTCGGGATCATCCAGACTGCAGAGCAGGAAACTGCCCGCTGGGTCGACGAAGATCTCCGCGACCGTGCCCTCGATTCTGGCGAGCTTGTCCGGCAGGCCTCCGTCCATGATGTTGACCTTCACCACCGGGCGGAACTGGTACTGGCCACTGTTGCCGGCGCTGACGATGTGGATCGACTTGTTGGCGTCCATGTCGATCTCGATCAACGCGGTACGCCCGGGGAATATCGCGAAGCCGTTCGGATCGAGCAGATCGACCTTGCCGTTCGCAGGCAGTCTCGGATAGATCTTCTCGCCCGTATCTTTGAGAACCAGTTCGAGGTTGTCGATGCGCAGTCTCATCTTCGTGTAAACAGCAGCAGGCACCTCGCCGAAGCTGATCGGTTCGTTGTAATTGGTCAGGTCCAGCAGGTTGATACGCTTCGAGCCCGTGAACAGCGTGTGCTGACCGGAGTCGCCGATCAGGATCGCCTCGATCACGTCGAGATTAATCTCGCTCATGTCATCGGACGGCTTGTCCGTCAGCAGCAACCCGACCTTGCCGACGTTCGATGTCGGCGGTAGTGGTGCGGGCGGATCTTCGGCACTGCCGCTACCCCCGCAGGCTGAAACAAGCAGAGAAGATGCCAGAAGCAATAACGGCATCCCGATGCGTTTGGTTTTGCGCAAATCACTCATTGGATATCTCCGATGACGCCGTTCTTGGCGGCGTTTATCGTCACGAAGTCACTAAGAAGAATACTCGCGACGCTATCACTGTGGCTGACCATTGCAACTGTCGCCAACCGGCGACAATTGACATAATTGATATGGGAGAATGATTAGCGTTTGAGTTGCAGATACGCGCCGATGTCGTCACCGCGAATGTCCCATTCACTGGATTCACGCTGGCGATTCGGGCCGAAAGAGTAGACGAACGACACCGAGCGGTCGTCGTCACACTGGTGCCTTATCCAGTACGGTGAATTCCAGGGATCCAGCAGGTACGCGGCACGAGTGGCGGCGCCGCTCGTGTTCGCCAGCTGCGCGAATTCGCCTTGCTGCAGGTACGGCTGGCCGTATTCGACCATAAACGTGTAGAGCCGCTTGTGTATACCGCAACGGCTGTGCAGCCGTGGCCCGTTGAAGTCGGCCGAAAGCGCCTCGACCTCCAGCCGCGCGGCGGCAGCGCGCGCATCGTCCTGCGGCCTGATCAGGTCAAGTGTAAGGGTCGTCAGGACGCCGCAGCCCACGGCCGTCAGCGCCGCCAGCGCGATTGGCCGCGCCGTCGCCCTGGCCGTGTCTGATCGCGCCGCGAACAGGAAGGCAAGACCCATGGCGCACTCGACCCACTCGCCGGTCAGGTCCGCAGGATACCCGGCATAGATTGCTGCCGTAACGCCGAAAGCCGGGGCAAGACCGGCCGGTGGCAGGACGACTCGCATCCGCTCCATCCGAACACGCAGAGGATCGATCAGTCCGGCAAGTCCCGCCAAGACGCCGTAGCTTAAAAGGATCAGCAGTATCAGCGCGCGGCGCAGGCTGTAGCCGACCACGTTGTGCAGATTGAATTCCTGCTGGTAGTTTCGTGCGAGGAACAACTCTGGCGCACGGTAGCCGATGAGCCGCTGACCCCAGGAAATCTCTTCGAGTGCGACGAGCAGGCAGAACACGGCGAGGCCGATATGGAACCAGGGCAGACCGCCGCGCCGTTGATGATCGCGGCGCGCGCCGATGAAGTAATAGACGGACGCGAGCAGAAATGCCCAGAAGGTCAGCCACTCGAGCAGTTCGTCTTCCTGGGAGCTCCGGTAATAGAGATCCGGATTCGTGGCGACCAGTGCGCCGCCGACGACGAACACGAGCAGGACGCAGAAATTGGCGACGATGACGGCCGGCATGCGGCGACATTAGCACAGCGCGCCGACGTCGGATTGAGCCAGGAACAGGCGCCAGAATTGGTGTCAGGTTTATTTCTCCGGAGAGCGACCACGACACCCTCCTGACGACGTACAATCCGACCGCAAGACTATGGTGGGTCGTCGTGTGCATTCGCGTACGGACGAGCAAAGGCGCCATTGCCGGAGTATCACAATGACAATAGCAAGAAGAGATTTCCTGAAAGTCGTCGGTGGCGCGTCGTTTGCCGGAAGCCTGGGCGGTATTGCACTGCCAGCGGCAGCCGCCGGGGCGTCAGTACCGAATTTTGGATTTTCTGACGACAGCGTGCCGATGAACGCCGCCAATATCTGTCCGATACCGCTGAGTGTTAGCGAGGCCGAAGCGAAGTACGCGCGCGAACTCGACCTCAATCTGAGTCCCGCCACACGAAGCCGCATCGAGGCGTTGAAAGAGGACGCGCGCACGCGGATTGCCCGCCTGCTTGGCACGACCGCCGATGAACTCGCGATCGTCCGCAACACTTCCGAAGCAAACAACGTCATCGTGCAGGGTATGCCGCTCGAGGCCGGCGACGAGATCGTCCTCTGGGACCAAAACCATCCCTCGAACAGCGTCGCCTGGGATGTGCGCGCGGCACGCAGCGGCTGCAGCGTGCGCCGCTTCTCGGTGCCGACCGGGTCCGGCAGCGTCGACGAGGTGGTCGGTCTTTTCCTTGCGTCCGTTACCGACCGGACTCGCGTCCTTTCGTTCACGCACATCTCCAACATCACCGGTTTTCGCACACCGGTAGCAGAAATCTGCACGGCCATTCGCCAAAAAAAGAATGACATTCATATCCACGTGGACGGAGCGCAATCCTGGGGCGCGGTCGCATTCGATCTCGGCAAAGTCGACTGCGACTCCTTCAGCGGCAGCGCGCACAAGTGGTTCATGGGCCCGCGCGAAGTCGGGTTGCTATTCGTGCGCGAAAGAAATATCGGGCGCATCTGGCCCATCGTCGTCAGTGTGCCCTGGGGTGCCGATGCGAACGCGGCACCGAAAGGTGCGAGAAAGTTCGATGCTCTTGGGCAACGGGACGATGCGGCAATTGCATCACTCGGCGTTGCTGCAGCACTGCACGAAAACCTGACGCCGGCCGGAGTCCAGAAACAGTCGGCAGAGATCGCCGATCGCCTCCGCGAGGGGCTGCTCGATGCGGGCCTGCCTTTTGTGTCGAGCGTCAATCCGCAGTTCACCAGCAGCGTGATTATTCTCAAGGCAGCGCGCGAAAATGCGATACAGCTCGTTACCGAAATACTCAAGGCTTCGGGCGTAATCACTGCCGCGGTAGGCGGGTTCCGCATGTCACCGCACGTATACAACACAGCCGATCATGTGGATCGTATCGTTGCGGCTGCCGGCAAATCACGAGCGCTATTCGAGACTCTCTAACCGCAGAAAATGGTGTCAGGTTTATTTTCTGTGAAAATAAACCTGACACCATTTTCCCCATTTTCCTAAAATAAACCTGACACCTTTTTCTTAATACCGAGGATCCGTTCTTGCAAACAGACAAAAAAGCCGAGCGGCTGGCTGTACTTATCGACGCGGACAACGCCCAGCCGACGATTGTCGAAGGGTTGCTGGCGGAAATTGCCAAGTACGGAACCGCGAGCGCCAAACGAATATACGGCGACTGGACGGAGCCGCGCCTGAAGGGCTGGAAAGAAGTATTGCTGGAGCACTCCATCCAGCCCATGCAACAGTTCGGCTATACCAAGGGCAAGAACTCGACCGACAGCGCGATGATCATCGATGCAATGGACTTGCTTTACAGCAATAACTTCGATGGATTCTGCATCGTCTCGAGTGACAGCGATTTCACCCGCCTGGCCTCGCGCATCCGCGAAGCAGGAGTGGTCGTCTACGGTTTCGGCGAAAAGAAAACGCCGGGTGCATTTGTCTCGGCCTGCGACAAGTTTATCTACACCGAGGTCCTGCGCGCCAAGGAAAGCGACAGCGGCTCGATCAAGCCAATGTCAACCGCCCAACTGAAACAGGAAACGAAGCTTATCAACCTGCTGCGCAGTGCGATCGATGCCTCATCCGACGACGACGGCTGGGCGCAGCTCGGCACGGTCGGCAGCAATATTGCGAAGCAATCGCCGGACTTCGATGCACGAAACTACGGCTACTCGAAG